>CALVVK010000001.1 GCA_944363825.1 uncultured Bacilli bacterium
GATGATGGAGCATATCAAGAAAGTAATGTATTTAGTAATTTAAATGATAATACCGAATATACAATAAATGTTAAAGCAGTAGATACAGAAGGTCGAGAATCAAATCCATATGAACTACAAGTAACAACAGATGAATATATTTTACCAACAATAAGTAATGTAACAGCAAGTAGTACATCAGATAGTATTACATTAAATGTAACTGCTAGTGGTGGAACAGGAAGTATTGTAACATATCATTACTCAAAAGATGATGGGTTAAATTATGAAACAAGCAGTAGTCCAAATTACACATTTAATGACTTAACAAGTGATGCCACATTTTATTTAAAAGTTTATGTAACTGATAGTAATGGTAGAACTAGTGGGGAATATAGTACAAGTATAGCAACGGAACCAAATATAACTTATTTGGCTGATTATATCAAGGATACAGTTTATACAGGAACTGATGGCGAAAATGGATTATATTATCATGATGGAGTAGGAACATACACCAATGCGGCCCAGGAAGCAGGAGATAATTCCTACAGATATGCAGGTGCTAATCCCAATAATTATGTTTGCTTTGCAAGTGATGCAATGACATGTCCGAATGATAATTTGTACCGAATAATTGGGGTGTTTGGTGATCAAGTGAAATTAATCAAATATGATTATGCAACAAATACACATTTAGGTAGTAATGGGTCGTATGATTCAACAGTGGCATCAAGAAATTATAGTACATACAAGGGAACTTTGAGTACATTATATCTGTATTCCTGGAATAGTAGCACAAGTACAAACGTATGGAGTGGAAGTAATTTAAATACGGTAAATTTAAATACAAATTATATAAATTACTTAAATGGAATAAACTCCAAGTGGAATGACATGATAGAAACGACAAACTGGCAAGTCGGAGGGAATGCATATCAAAATATCTATAATGTAACAGTAAAAAATACATATGCAAATGAAATAGTGAGTCCCGCAACAAACACAACATATAGTGCCAAAATAGGCTTAATGTATGTGAGTGATTATGGTTATGCAGCAAGTCCAAGTGCATGGACATTAGCAATGAGTGCTTATAATAATAGTACTGCAATTAGTAATAACTGGATGTATATGGGAGGCTTTGATTGGACAATTTCCCGTAGATCGAACGATACGTACAATGCATTTATCGTTTATGATGCTGGCTATGTGAACAGCTACATCGGCGACAGCGTTTCCGCCGGCTTCGGCGTTCGTCCTACATTTTATCTGAAGTCTAATGTTGCAATAACCTCTGGTGATGGCTCGGCTTCAAATCCTTACAAAGTAGAATTATCTTAGTAGTATAGCCTAAAACTTTTACGGTTACAACCGTAAAAGTTGAGAAATATATATAATAAAAAAATGAATTTTTAATTTTTAAAAGATGCATCTAAATAATAAATAGGACGGTTTTCTTTAAAATATTGTTTTTCAAAGTCAGTCATAATATTGGAAATGTTTCGCTCATCATGGTGAAGATCTAAACTAACAATGTCAAATACATACCAATATTGGGATAATGTTTCTAAGGAATAAGCAAATAAACCTTTGTTATCTGTTTTTAAAATAATATGTTTATCTTTTTTAAAAATACGGTCATATAATTTTAAATAGGATTCATGAGTGAACCTATTTTTTTCATCCCTTTTTTTGGGCCAAGGTTCGGAGAATGTTAAATAAATAGTATCTATTTCTTTTCCAAATATATTTATTATATTACGGGCATCATCTTTGATTAATTTTAAATTAGTTATATTTTCTTTTGCTAGTTTTAAAGCGCATGTTGCGAGTTGGGAAGCATTTAATTCTAAACCAATAAAGTTGTATTCTGGATATTTTTTGGCCATATTGATGATAAATTCGCCGCGGCCTGTTCCTAGTTCTAAATAAATAGGCTTGTTGTTATTAAAATAATCATGCCATTTTCCTTTATATTTAGTGGGATTACTGACATAATATTTACTATTATTTAAGATATTATCAGCATTTTTTATAACATTATATTCCATTTTATCACATCCACTAATATTTTATCATGTCTCATTGTTTTTTTAAAGGGATTATGATAATATAAGGATTAGGTGATACACATGTTTGTTGACGAATTAACTATTAAATTAATGGCAGGGGCTGGTGGTGATGGTTGTACATCATTCAGACGGGAAAAATATGTTCCGATGGGTGGCCCTGATGGTGGTAATGGCGGTCGGGGGGCTAGTATTATTTTTAAAGTTGATGCTAGTTTAAAAACATTAATTGATTTAAGTTATAGAAAAATAATTAAAGGTAATAAGGGGGAAAATGGCAAAGGCTCTAACAAATATGGGAAGAATGCTGAAGATATAATTATCAATGTTCCTGCTGGGACAACTATTTATAATGCGGAAACTAATGAAGTAATTGCGGATTTAGTCGAATATAATGAGGAAGTTGTGGTTGCTCGCGGGGGCCGGGGTGGTAAAGGTAATAAGTCTTTTGCAACTCATGATATTCCAGCGCCGAAATTTAGTGAAAAAGGGGAACCGGGAGAAGAATTAACAGTTCGTTTGGAATTAAAAGTTTTAGCGGATGTAGGTTTAATCGGGATGCCTAGTGTTGGTAAGTCGACGATTATATCTTTAATTTCTGCGGCAAAACCGAAGATTGCAAGTTATCACTTTACAACCTTGTCTCCCAATTTAGGAGTTGTGAAATTGCCAAGTGGTGATGCCTTTGTTATGGCTGATTTGCCAGGCTTAATCGAAGGGGCAAGTGAAGGTGTTGGTTTAGGGATAAACTTTTTAAGACATGCCATGCGTACTAAAATTTTGGCCCATGTTATCGATATGGGGGCTAGTGAAGGAAGAGATCCAATTTTAGATTATCAAACAATTCGCGGGGAATTAGAAAATTATAATGAGATATTAAAAAATAAAAAGGAAATAATTGCTGCCAATAAGATGGATTTACCGGGATCAATAGAGAACTTAAAGAAATTTAAGGAAAAATTCCCAAATTTAGAAGTAATTGAAATAAGTTGTATGAATAATACTGGTTTAGACACATTAATTATGACTTTAGCCCAAGAACTTAAAAATATTCCGGAAGTAAAATTGTATCAAGATGCAGATTATAAATTATATAAATTTGAAGATACTAAACCTTATAGTATTAAAAGAGATGGTAATATTTGGATAGTTAGTGGGAAGGAAATTGAAACATTACTTAAGATGACTAAGTTTGAAGAAGATGAAGGGGCTTTAAGATTTGCCCGAAAGTTTAAAGGTATGGGTATTGAAGATGAATTAGAACGGCTGGGGGCTAAACCTGGTGATGAAGTTCAAATATTAGATTATATGTTTATATTCAAAGATGATGAATATGATAAATGATTTATTAGCAATTGATAATTTCTAGGAAAAATACATATTTTTTCCTAGAAAAACTAAATTAAATTTAATACGTCACCAATTTTAAGATTAATACTAGTATTATTGGGTAAAACTAAAATACTGGTATTTTCTTTTTCTTCGTAAGTATTTATTATTTTAAATTTAGGGATATTACGATAAATATGGGTAATGGCATTTTTAGAATTAATAACTAAATAATCATTTTTGTTACTTAGGAAGGTATTAAAGATAGTTTTATTTTTATATAATTTAATTTCTTTATTACGATATTTAATTTTATCAATAAAGTTATTTATTAGATATACTTCTTCTAATTTGGCATTTATTAAAATATTCATACAAAATAATATGTTTAATAATTGCAAATAATGCAATTTGATGGTATTATTTTATTGTAGGAGGAAGATATGAAGAATAATACAAAAATAGTTTTGTTATGTGTGCTATCGATATTAATAGTAATTGCCATGGTGGTAGGAATAACCTATTCATTTATGCAAACACATGTTGATGAGAGTATGGTTACGGAAGTAACTCTTACGAGTTGTGCTAAATTAACTTTAAATGATAGTGATATTTCAATTAGTTTAGAAAATACTAGTCCGATAAGTAAGAATAGGGCGTTGCAAACAACACCATATACTTTTAGGGTTACATCTTCTTGTGAAGGGAGTATAAATTATAATTTGTATTTAGCAACTTTAAATAGTAATACCTTAGATGCTAGTAATATTCGGTATATGATAACAGAACATGGGAATACAAACATTATAACTGAGGGCATACTTAGTGATGCTAGTAATGCATTATCTGAATTTAGTGCTGAGGAACAAGCCCAATTAAATAGTGGAATTAATGGGACATTTGCAACTATTTATAAAGTATATACTAATAGTTTAGCAGGTGGAGAGACAAATGAATACGACTTATATTTATATGTTGATGAGACTATAACTGCAACGGATACGATGAATAAAACATTTACAGTTGGGGTTGCTGCCAAAGCAAGTTAAGGGGGTATTATGTATAGTTATATTATTGGGATTGTTAATGAGGTAAATAGTAATAGTATTGTAATTGAATGTGGAAAGATTGGGTATTTAATATATGTACCTAATCCTTTTAGTTATAAAATTGGGGAAGAATATAAAGTATATGTCTATAATAAGATTGGGGAAGATGAATATAGTTTATATGGCTTTAAAACTAAAGATGAATATGAACTTTTCTTAAAATTGATTTCTGTTAAAGGGTTGGGGGCAAAACTGGCATTACCAATTCTCGCAACCGGTTCAATTAGTGGAATTGTTGATGCGATTGATCGCGAAAATATTTTATATCTTACTAAATTTCCCAAAATTGGGGATAAACTAGCCCGGCAGATAATATTGGATTTGAAAGGAAAACTTAATTTTGAAGTTAGTGAGGAATTAGTGAGTGATGAAACTGAGGATTTAATCGATACGCTAACGGCGTTAGGTTATAAGAGTAGTGAAATAAAGAAAGTAATTGGGCAAATTGATAAAAGTCTTACTTTGGAAGAACAAGTAAAAGAAGCGTTAAAATTATTGTTAAAGTAGGTAGATATGAAAAAACGTGGGTTTACTTTAGTAGAATTAATGGTCGTAATAGTAATTATTGCCATTATATCGGCGATTGGTTTTGGGGGAATTACTTTATTACAACAAAATGTTAAAAAAGGTTTATGGGATGGTAAGGTTGATTTGATACTAAGTGGGGCCGAGTTATATGGGGAAGATAATAAAAATCAGCTTACTAATAGTTGTACTATAAATGGGGAAGAAAAAAATGCTTGTTTAACAGTTACTGTTCAAGATTTAATTGATACTAATTATGTGCCAACTGATGAAGAAGATAACGAAGGTAATAAAGTTATTATTAATGAATCGTTAAATGAAGATGATGCTAATTATTATGCTAATGATTTAAAAGTTTATATATATTTAGAAAATAATATTGTTTATGCATTTTTAGAAGAAAGTTAATGGTTAAAACTTTCTTTTTTTGGGCTAATGTGATAGAATTAAAAATGGAGGGATAATATGGAAAAATACGTATATTTGTTTAATGAAGGAAACAAAGATATGCGCAACCTTCTTGGTGGTAAAGGGGCTAATTTAGCCGAAATGACTAATATTGGTTTGCCGGTGCCAAGTGGGTTTACAGTTACAACCGAAGCGTGTAACAAATATTATGATGACGGCGGCATTTTAGCTGATTCGATCATTGCCGAAATTAAAGAAAATTTAGGAAAACTAGAAGAAAAAACAGGTAAGAAGTTTGGTGATTTAGAAAATCCGCTTTTAGTTAGTGTTAGAAGTGGGGCTAGAGCCAGTATGCCAGGGATGATGGATACTGTTTTGAACCTTGGTTTAAATGATGAAATTGCTGCGGCTTTTGCGGAAAAAATTGCTAACAAAAGATTTGTTTATGATTCATATCGTCGGTTTATTCAAATGTTTGCGGATGTCGTAAAAGGATATTCGAAGAGTAAGTTTGAAGAAATCATTGACGAAGTAAAAAAAGAAAAAGGTGTTAAAGATGATATTGAATTAGATGAAAATGATATGGTGGCTTTAACTGATAAGTTTAAAGATGCTTATAAGGAATTTGCGGGAGAAGATTTTCCACAAGAACCATTTACCCAATTAATTGAGGCTGTTAAAGCGGTATTTAGAAGTTGGAATAATGAAAGAGCCATATATTACCGAAGAATAAATGATATTCCATCTAGTTGGGGAACTGCTGTCAATGTTCAAGAAATGGTTTATGGTAATAGTGGTAATACTTCCGGTACTGGGGTGGCCTTCACGAGAAACCCAGCAACTGGGGAAAAGAAATTATTTGGGGAATACTTAATTAATGCCCAAGGTGAAGATGTTGTTGCGGGTATTAGAACACCTTCAGAAATCGATACTTTGAAAAGTGAAATGCCTGAAGTTTACGAAGAGTTTGCACGGATTGCCCAAAGTCTTGAAGATCATTACAATGATATGCAAGATATGGAATTTACAATTGAAAATGGTAAGTTGTTTATTTTGCAAACTCGTAATGGTAAACGAACTGCTAGTGCGGCGGTAAAAATTGCTGTTGATTTAGTTAATGAAGGAAGAATATCAAAAGAAGATGCTGTTTTAATGGTTGATCCAAAACAACTAGATGCTTTACTTCACCCAACATTTATTGCTGATGCCCTAAAGAGTGGTAAAGTTATTGGTAAAGGCTTGGCGGCATCGCCGGGGGCTGGAACTGGTAAAATTTACTTTACGGCGGAAGATGTAATTAAGGCTAAAAATAAGGGCATTGATGCAATATTAGTACGCCTTGAAACTTCACCGGAAGATATTGAAGGAATGAATTCTAGTAAAGGTGTTTTGACTATTCGTGGTGGTATGACTAGCCATGCAGCAGTTGTTGCCCGGGGTATGGGAATTTGTTGTGTTTCTGGTGTTGGTTCATTTACTTTAAATGAAAAGGCTAAAACCCTTAAGACTAGTGATGGTTTAGTGCTTAAAGAAGGCGATTATATTTCTATTGATGGTTCAACTGGTAATGTTTATGAAGGTAAATTAGAAATGCAAGAAGCTGCAATTAGTGGGGACTTTGAAACATTTATGTCTTGGGCAGATGAAGCACGCGATATGAAAGTGCGGACAAATGCTGATACACCAAAAGATGCAATTCAAGCCAAAGCTTTTGGAGCTGAAGGTATTGGTTTATGCCGGACTGAACACATGTTTTTTGAAAAAGATCGGATCTTTAATTTCCGCAAAATGATTTGTGCAACAACGGTTGAAGAACGGAAAAACGCTTTAGAAAAAATATTGCCATATCAAAGAAAAGATTTTGAAGAATTATATGAAGCGATGGCACCATATAGTGTTGTTATTCGGTATTTGGATCCACCGCTACATGAGTTTTTACCAAAATTACCACATGAAGTTAAAGAATTGGCTGCTGATTTAGGTAAGAGTGAAGAAGAATTACAACAAATAATTGATTCGTTAAAAGAATTTAATCCAATGATGGGACATCGTGGTTGTCGTTTGGCGATTACTTATCCGGAAATTGCGGAAATGCAAACGCGAGCAGTTATTGAAGCGGCAATTAATGTTAATAAAAAAGGTATTAAAGTAACACCAGAAATAATGATTCCACTTGTTGGAGGTGTTAAAGAACTTAAATATGTTAAGAATATAGTTGTGAAAGTGGCTGATGAAATAATTAAAGAATCAGGTATTGATTTAGATTATGAAGTGGGAACAATGATTGAAATTCCAAGAGCAGCCTTACTTGCCGATAAAATTGCGGAAGAAGCCGATTTCTTCAGTTTTGGAACGAATGACTTAACTCAAATGACTTATGGCTTTAGTCGTGATGATGCTGGTAAGTTCTTAGAAAGTTATTATGAAAAGGGAATATTTGAATCTGATCCATTTGCGCGTGTTGATACCGAAGGTGTTGGTGAATTAATGTGTATTGCTAGTACTAAAGGTCGGAGTGTTAATAAGGATTTGAGTCTTGGTATTTGTGGAGAACATGGAGGCGATCCATCAAGTATTGCTTTCTGCGAGTCTTTAGGATTTAATTATGTTTCTTGTTCACCATTTAGAGTGCCAATTGCTAGACTGGCTGCAGCCCAAGCGGCGATCAGAAAAAGAAGAGAAAAATAAGAATAAATGAGTTTTAAACGAACTCGTTTTTCTTTTGGGGATTAATTTGTTGAATAATTTGGGTTAAAAATAATTGACAACATCGTTAATATCTGATATAGTTTATATCGAGTAGTGCCTAGGAAACTTTTGAAGCCCTAGGTCATTCAAAACCTAGTTTTCATAACTAGGTTTTTATATTTCTTTTGGGGGTTAATTAGTTGAACGATTGAACGATTTATTGAACGATTGAACGATTTTGCCGTGCAAAAGATTGAAAAATGTAGTATCATATTTTTATGAAGGGTGACATTATGCAAGAAAATCAAAATGTAGTGTTTAAACAAATGATTATTAAAAATAGTAATTTGTCTTTTGAAACATCGGTGGCAAGTAATCAATATTTAACATTTGATTATATAAAGAAGCCTTTTGCTGAAATTGGTATCGATATTAGTAATAAAAATATTATGAAGAATTTATCTATGTTAGATAACCAAGAAAAATATACTAATTTAGCATTATTATTATCTGATCAAAATCCTTATACAATCAAAGTGGCGTCGTATGAATCAATGGAGAAAAGTAATTTTTTAGATAGAAAAGAGTTTAGTGGTTCTCTTTTAGAAATCTATGATAAAACTTTAGATTATTTGCAACTTAATTCGGCTACTTATGGACTAATTGATAGTACAATAAGAAAAGATATTGAAGAGTATCCAGAGTTTATAATCAGAGAAATTTTACTTAATTCTTTAATTCATCGTGATTATTCAACGTTGACATCTAATATAATAAATATTTATAAAAATGATTCGATTGAATTTATTAGTTATGGTTCATTATATGGGAATATTACAATTGCGGATGCTTTGGCAGGTTTATCTACTTCGAGAAATCCCCATTTACAAGCAGTTTTTATGAGATTAAAAAGAGTTGAGGCTATTGGGAGCGGATTAAGAAGAGTAAACTCTTATTATAAAAATAGAGGCTTAGAACTTGTTATTGAGGCTTTACCAGCATCATTTATTGTAAGACTTCCAAGGATTATAATGAAATTAATACTTGATGCTGATGACGAACAATTATTACATAAAAGTTCATGGTGAAATAACCAGAAAAAATGCGGAACAATTAATTGGTAGAGAAAAAACTACAACAGCAGGTATTCTTAATGGTATGGTTGCGAGGAATATTCTTGTTAAAGTAGGTAATGGGCCTAGTACTAAATATATAGTTCAATAAATGTGATAAAACTGAAGATTATTATAGATTATAACTTGTTGCATGTAAAATCAAACAGAAGGTGAATAAATGAAATTATTTTTGTGCGGTGGTGGATCTGGAAGTCAAATTAAATATGCATTGAATAAATTCTCAACATGTATTGATAAAACAAAGCCAATATTATATATCCCTCTTGCAATGGATGAAGATAAATATGATTCATGTAGAGAGTGGTTTTCTTCAGAAATAAAGTTAGTCGGAATGAAGAATTTTGATATGGTTAAAAGTTCATTAGAATTATCTAAAAAGAATTTTAATGATTATTGTGCTTTATTTATTGGGGGTGGTAATACTTATAAATTATTAAAAGAAATAAAGGATAACTCAAATTTTGAAAAAATAAAGGAATATTTAAATAATGGTGGAATTGTATTTGGAGGAAGTGCTGGTGCTATTATTTTCGGGAAAAGTATTAATAGTTGTTTGTTAGATGATGACAATTATGTCGACTTAAAAGATTGTAATGGATTTAATTATTTAAATGATTATTCAATATTATGTCATTTAAATAATCAAAGTTTTAAAAAAAATAGTGATTATTTAATTGAATTTTCAAAAAATAATAAAATAATATATTTACCAGAAGAAGACACAATAATTATTTCTGATAAGAAAATTAGTTTTATTGGTCAAAAGAAATATATAATTTTTGATAATGGGAAATACGTTAAACATAATTTTGCAAATATGAAGAAAGATATTAATAGAATTATATTAGATATAATGTATTTAAATTTAGACTAAGATGATTGAATCTTGGTCTTTTTTTGAGAACTTTTAATCAAAAAAAAGGAAATCGGGGGGTTGGGCGTGTATATATATAGTGAAAGGAGGTTTTTGGTAATGCATTTTTTAAGCACAAAATTGAATAATAAGTTATTTGTTTTGGGATTATTGATATTATTAAGTGTTATTATCTTGGGTTTAAGTTGTTACTTAATATATGTAAGTAATAATCAAGAAGAATGTTTTTGTGATGAGTTTGAAAATATTCTTGTAACTCCGGATGATTCAACCAGTGAAGATGTTGATGCTAAAGAAAATAAGCCTTTATATGTTGAAGTAAAGGGTGCAGTTTTAAACCCTGGGGTATTTGCAGTTAGTGATGAAAATATTATCAATGATGTTATTGCAATGGCTGGGGGATTTACTAATAATGCTTATACTGCTAATATTAATTTGAGTAAAAGAGTAACTGATGAATTAGTTATTTATGTTTATACTGATTCGGAATATCAAAAGAATAATTCAAATGGTAATAGTAGTAAAAAAGAAGATAATTCTTATACAATTGATAAGTATATTGATAGTTCTGTAAGTATTATTACAAGTAGTTCTAGTGATAATGTTAGTAATTCGAGTGAATCTGGAAGTTTAATTAATATTAATACGGCTTCTAGTGAGCAACTAACAACCTTACCCGGGATTGGTGATGCAAAAGCCAATAATATAATTGCTTATCGGACAGAAGTTGGCTATTTTAAGACTATTGAAGAGTTAAAAAATGTAAATGGTATTGGTGATGCAACATTTGAACAACTTAAAAGCCTTATTACAGTATAATAAGTTATTCGTTATTTTATTTATATTTATTTTCTTTTATAGTTTGTTTTTTACCCAAATAATAAAGTATCATTCAAAGTATCAAGGGAATGAAACCGAAATTATGGGGACTATTAAAGAATATAGTATTAATGGTAATAAATTGAAAATGACTATTGAGGCACGGGAAGATATAATTGCTACTTATTATATTTCTTCTTTAGAAGAAAAGGAATATTTGTTAAAAAATGTGGGGATTGGCAAAACTATTTATTTAAATGGAACTTTAAATGAACCAATGAATAATACAGTTCCTAATAACTTTAATTATAAAAATTATTTATATAATCAGCATATTTATTATTTATTTAGTGTCGATAGTTATAAAATACGTGATGATAATAATTTTTTCGATAAAATTAAAGATTATATCATAAAACGGGCTTATAATTTAGAAAATGGCGATTATTTATTGGTTTTAGTTCTAGGTGATAATGCCTTAATCAGTAGTGATGAATATAATAATTATCAAACTAATGGGACATCACATTTACTCGCGATTTCTGGTTCCCATGTGACAGTATTATTGGCTATTTTTTCATTTTTATTGCGCCGTTTTAAAGAAATACCTAAGTTATTGATATTGAGTGTAATTTTAATGTTTTTTGGCTATCTAACTAACTTCCAGGCAGCTTTAAATAGGGCTATTTTATTTTTTATAATTAATCAAATAAATAAAATAAAGGATCTTAAGTTTTCTAATTTGCAAGTTTTATTCCTGACGGCTTTTTTGTTAGTTTTCTTTAATCCCTTTATTATTTATGATTTGGGATTTATTTATTCCTTTGTTATATGTGGTGGGATAATGTATTTTAAAGATAAGATTACTGGTAATTATTTTACTAAATTGTTTAAACTTAGTCTGATTTCTTTTTTATTTAGTCTTCCGATAAGTGCTTATATCAATTATGAAGTAAATATTTCATCGATTCTAGTTAATATGGTTTTTGTTCCTTGGATATCAATTATTGTTTTTCCTTTATCGTTACTTACCTTTATATTTCCTATATTAAGTCCCATATTTAGTATAACTTTACAAATAACGGAGTTTTTAAATAACTTATTTACTAAATTTAGTTTATTTATTAATATTCCGAAGATGGCTTTGTTAGTAGTTATTTTATTATTTATTTTTTTGTTACTAAGTAAAAATAATTATCACTATATTACCTGTTTTATAACGATTTTAATTGTTATCAAATTAGTTCCTAAATTTAATAATAATACGTATGTTTATTATTTAGATGTTGGGCAAGGGGATAGTATAGTTTTAATTTCACCCCACCAAAGGGAAGTGGTCATGATTGATACTGGTGGGAAGATAAGTTATTCGCAAGAAGAATGGGAGCAAAGCAATAAAAATTATAATTTAAGTGCTAATACTATTAAGTTTTTAAAAAGTTTAGGTATAACTAATATCGATTATTTGATAATTACCCATGGTGATATGGATCATGCAGGAGAAGCCATTAATATTGTTAATAATATTAATGTCAGCCATATTTTATTTAATAATGATAATTATAATGAATTAGAACTAGAAATTATTGATACTCTTAAGAATAAAGATATTAAATATTTAAAGAATATTAAAAGTATTAATTTTGGTAATACTAAATTATATTTTTTAAATGATACTTTATATGATAATGAAAATGATAATTCTACTGTAATTTATTACCCAATTCAAGGCAAGAAATTTCTATTTATGGGTGATGCTGGAGTTGGTGTGGAAAAGAATTTGGTGAGTAAATATAATTTAGAAAATATAACTATTTTAAAAGTTGGTCATCATGGTAGTAAAACTAGCACTAGTGAAGAATTTATCACTGAAATTAAGCCCAAGTATGCTATTATATCAGTAGGGCGAAATAATAGGTATAATCATCCGAGCAAAGAAGTAATAGATACTTTAAATAAACAAAAAGTATATCGAACGGATACGATGGGAAGTATTATGTTTGAGATAAATAATAAATTAAAAATAACAACATTTCCACCATAGGTATGGCCTACACGTTATATAATTCTTACCATAAAATATAGTACATTATATAATGTTTTAATAGAGTAGAGAAGAGATTCTCTTTTCTTCTGCATAAATTTATAGTAAAATAAATATATCGAGGTAAAGTATGAATATCTATTTAATTAGTAATGAAAGTTATCGTTTAATAAATGAAGAAATAAAAAAAATAGTTAAAAATAATAATTATGAAACTTTTAATTTAAATAAAAGTTTAATTACGGAAGTATTAGAAGAAGCAAGTTATCTTTCTTTAGATAATAATTTAAAATATTTAGTAGTTAGTAATGCTGATTTTTTTGGCAGTGATAAAGTTGATGATAAGTTAGTTGAACAACTTCTTAAATATTTTAATAATCCTAATCCGAATACCGTATTAATTTTTACAACGCAAAAGCCAATTGATTCCCGGAAGAAAATAGTAAAACTAATTAAAGATAAGTATCAAGTTATAAGTGATGCTAAGAAAGATAAAATGGCCCTAAGTAACTTTTTGACTAATTATGTTAAAAGAAATGAATTTTCTATTGATTATCAAACAATAAATTATATTATTAATAATTCTTATAATAATTTAGATATTATGTTAAATGAACTTGATAAAATAATGCTTTATTATAATTTCCCTTGTACGATTAAATATAATGATGTGGTTAGTATTGTCGGGAATTCTTTAGATAATAATAATTTCCATTTTGTGGCAGCGGTGGTTTCGAAAAAATTGCCTGATGCTTTGCGGTTATTTAATAGTCTTAAAGTATATAAAGTTGATAGTACAGTTTTAGTTGCCTTACTTGCTAGAGAATATCGGCTTACTTTTTATGTTAAAAAATTATATCAAGATAAATGGAGTTTAAAGGATATTTGTAATACTTTACACATGGCTGATTGGCAAGTTGATAAACTTTATAATAATGCTTTACATTATAGTGAAAGTGAACTACTTAGAAATTTAGTATTACTTTGTGATATCGATATGAATATTAAAAAGGGCTTATGGGATAAAGATACGGCTTTATATGGTTTTTTATTAGATGCTTGCAGTTAAAAAGGACATTATTTAGATGTCCTTGATTTTTTCAGTATTTTTAAAATTTAGTTTAGCATATTTATTTAGAATCTCTAGACCATGTTCTTTAACTAATTTTTTGGCTACTTCATCAACAACGATGCCAGCACCTTTAGGAATATTGGTGTTTAATTCTGTACTGATATCATGCATAATTTTTAAGAAAATATAGCGACTGATGATGGAGGCACAGGCAACACTTAAACATTGTTCTTCGGCTTTTGGGGTAAAGGTAATATTGATAACTTTTTCTTTGGTATCACTTAAATATTCGTAATATTTAGTTGGGGGTGTAAATTGATCGACGATGATTTTATCATAGTTAGGGCACTTATTTACCATGCTCAAGAGCACTTTATTATGTAAAATGGCTTTAATTTTATTCATATTAAGGCTACTGTTATGCATTTTGTTATAATCAGTATTATTTAAAACATAACTGGTATAAGGAATTTTATTCATAATTTGGGGTGCAATTTCTTTGATCCGATTATCATCTATTTTTTTAGAATCAGTTACTTTTAATTCATTTAAAAAAGGGATATATTGGGTACTTACAAAAGTGGCACTAACAACAATTGGGCCAAAGTAATCACCAGTACCAACTTCATCGGAACCAATAGTGTTATATTGATCGAATTTGCTGGTTTTTATTTCCTTAGGTTTATTATCTTTGTTTTTTTCTTTCCCCGTTTTAATATCGATGATTCGATTATTTAATTTTTTTTCTAAATCAATCCAAATGTTAGCATCAATATCAGCAGATATTCCTTGAAACATTACTTTACCTGATTCATATAAAGTTATTATAGTATCGGCATCCATGGCTTGAAACACCGCATAGGGGGGAGTTTTATCACGGCGCAAATCTTTATAATATTTAAGCATTTTTTCTTTAACGTTATCACTTACTTTAAAAACAATTGTCATATTTTACCTCTCCTTTACTAAATTTTATCATATTTGACTTTATTTTTCATCATATTTATAATATAATTAAAATAAGGAGATAAGATAGATGTATGAATGTAATTGATATTATTAGTATTATAATTATTTTGTTATTTGGGGTAATGGGTTTAAAAAGGGGTGTTATCAAAAGTTTAGTTCAATTAGTTGGAACATGTGCGGTATTGGTTTTAGCCTTTGTTTTTAAAGATACTATTGCTAACTTTTTGATGGAGCATTTGCCGTTCTTTAATTTTGGGGGAATATTTGATGGTATAACATCGATTAATATTTTGATATATGAATTAATTGCTTTTGTTGTTATTTATATTATCTTATATTGTGTTTTAAGTATTCTTATTAATTTGGCAGGAATTGTGGAAAAACTATTGGAATTTACTGTTGTCCTTGCTATACCTTCCAAAATAATGGGAGCAATTCTAGGTTTAATTGAAGGTGTTATTATGGCCTTTATGGTAACATTTATATTATTTCATATTCCCGCAACGGAAAGTATGGTTGCCGATTCGAAATTTTCCATTGTTTTACTAGAAAGAACCCCAATTATTGGGGCATTAGCCACGGAAACAACGCAAGCCTTAGAACGAATTGATGAAATCTTACAAGAAATGGATGAAAATGCTAATCGGGAAGATGTCAATTTCCAAGTGCTACATGTTTTAGTTTCTTATAATATAATTTCTAAGGAAGATGCCCAAAAACTTATTGATGATCGAAAAATAGTGTTTTCGAATACCGTTGTAATTTAGGGAGGATGGTTTTTATGGTTAAATATTTAGAAAAAGAAGAAGATTTTGCAAAAATAATTAGTGAAGAAGATGTTTTGGTCGATTTTTATGCCGATTGGTGTGGACCATGCAAAATGCTAGCACCAGTTTTGGAAGAACTTGACTATAACGTATTAAAGGTAAATGTTGATACTTATCAAAAGTTGGCCGCTAGGTATGGGGTTATGAGTATTCCTACATTGATTCTTTTTAAAAAGGGAACAGAAGTAAAAAAGGAAATCGGTTTTAGGAATTTAGATGATTTAAAAAAGATGATCGCTTAAGATCATTTTTTTATGGCATACTTTTTAAAAAAAACACTTGACATGGCATACATATGTTTGATATAATTAGTTTATCGAATATGGGGGTGAGAATATAAATGCAAGTTTGAATTTAATGCTATAGTAGGTTGACGATTATCCGAAATTGGTCTATGGAGAGTTTAAAGGACTCTGTGAAGTAGAAAAATTCTTGTTATTCAAGTAAGTTTGACTTTTTATTTTGTGGGGTAACATTATGTATTGATTTTTTCTAGGAAAAATGTTATTATTTTCCTAGAAAAAGGAAATGGTGTGTATGAATAACTATGATAAAATTTTGAATTATGCTAAAGAAAATAATGGATACATTACAGCAAGTGAAGCTGAAAGATTAGTTATTAATAGTAGTTCGTTTTTAAGTAATTTAGTAGTAAACAAAAAGTTGGAAAAAGTTGGAGCGGGTGTTTATAAATTACCTGATTATCCGATTGATAATTTTTATATTTTATCCAAATGCAGTAAAAATATGTGTTATTCTCATGCTACGGCTTTATATTTACACAATATGTCTGATAGAATTCCGTTAGTTTATGATGTTACTGTTTCATATAATTATAGTGGAAATTTATTGAATAATGAAAATGTAACTTTGCACTATGTTAAAGATGAGATTTTTGAACTAGGGATTATTGATATTAAAACTGTTAATAATTTAACAGTTAAATGTTATGATCTTGAAAGAACTATCTGTGATATTATTAAAGATAAAAATTGTATGGATAAAGAAATTTATTCAAAAGCCTTAAAAGAATATGCTAAACTTAAGGATAAAGATATTTTGAAATTGGTTAAATATGCTAGATTGTTAAATATTGAAAAAGAAGTTGTTGAGTTAATGGAGGTGTTATTATAAATGAATTCAGACAAATTAAATGCTATTATTAAGAAAAAAACTAATGGTAACAATACTTTGGCACATCATCTTCATCAGATGTTTTTCTTTGAACATGTATTGATGAGATTAGAAAAGAGTAAATATAAAGATAATATTATTTTAAAGGGTGGTGTTTTACTTTCCTCAATTATAGGGGAGGATTTGCGAACTACTAAAGATATGGATACTACTTTAAAGAGTTTACCGTTAAATATGGATTCTATTAGAAATATCTTTGAAGAAATATTATCTATTGATATTAATGATAATGTAAAGTTTGAAATTGTTAGTATTAAAGATATTAGATTGGATAGTTTATATGGTGGTTTTAGAATAAATGTTAAAGGTACTTTTGATAAAATAAGAACTAATTTTTTTATTGAGATAACTACTGGTGATGTAATTACACCAAGAGAGATAGAGTATCAATATAATTCTATATTTGAAGATAAAAAAATAAATATTATGGCATATACTGTTGAAACAGTAATTGCTGAAAAGTTTAATAGTATTATTAGTAGAAATATAACTTCTACAAGGGCTAAAGACTTTTATGATGTATATATGCTATTGAACGAACATAAAAATAGTATTAATAATAAAAACTTAGCTATCGCGATAGAAAATACTTTTAAAAATAGAAATACAGAGTTTAATATTGATAATTTTAAAGAAATTGTAGAAATGATGAAAGATAGTAATATTTTAAGAAAAGTATTTGCTGATTATCAAAGTAAATTAGAATATACTAAAGAAGTAAGTTTTGATGATACAATTAACTCAGTTAATGAACTAATCAGTATATTAGAAACTCAATGAGTTTTATAACATTAAAGACTATTAAATTATTTTATTGCAGCATTGCCAGCGGAGTTATATGCTCGCGTTAGTGGACCAGCCCCCAATTTTACACCTCCGAAATATCTAACGACAACTAGCAGACGATTATTTAAATTATTTCTTTCTAAGATATTATAAAGGGGAGTTCCTGCTGTCCCTGATGGTTCTTTATCATCACTTTTACCAGCCGTATTTTGAATTTTATAGGCATAGACAACATGGCGAGCTTTTTTATGTTCTTTTCGTAAGTTTTCTAAAATTGTTTTTATTTCACTTAGATCTGTAACTTCATAATAGTAAGCCATAAATTTGGACTTTTTTACTATGATGCTAGCAGAATTTATTAAATTCATTATATCACCAATAATATTATATCGTAAAATTAGGTGATTTTGTAGTATAATAATGGTGGTGAAGGTTATGCTTAGAGAAAAATTGAAAACGATTCCCCATTTGCCGGGGTCTTATCAAATGCGTAATATTAATAATACAATCATTTATGTTGGGAAAGCCAAGGACTTATATAAAAGAGTTAATAGTTATTTTAAAGGGACAGTTACTGGGAAAACCGCGAAAATGGTGAGTGAAGTTGTCGATTTTACTTATATTACGACAACAACAGAGCAAGAAGCATTTATTTTGGAAATTAATTTAATTAAAGAATATAATCCGAAATATAATATTTTACTTAAAGATGATAAAAGTTATCCTTATATCGAATATATTTCTAAGCCATATCCCCGGCTTAAAGTTTCGCGTTATTTAAACATTAAGAAAAAAGATAAGAAATTACTATTTGGGCCTTATCCTAATGCTTATGCGGCGCGCAAAATTGTCAGTTTAATTAATCGTCTTTATCCCTTAAAAAAGTGTGAGGGAATGCCTAAGAGAGTTTGTCTTTATTATCATATTGGTGAATGTTTAGGATATTGTGAAAAAAGTATTGATCAAGAAAAACTGGCAGCGATGGAAAAAGATATTTTAGATTTCTTAAAGGGTAATGATAAAATATTGATCGATAAAATTATGGAAAAAATGCAGACTTTTAGTGCAAATCTCAATTTTGAGGCGGCTTTAGAGTTAAAGAAAGAACTACAATATATTGAAGTAATTTTGGATAAACAAAAGGTGGAATTACACGATTATATTAATCGGGATGCGATTGGTTTTTACTTTGATGAAGGCCTTATTTCCGTGCAAATATTATTTATTCGGAATGGTAAAATTGTCGGAGGCAATAATGATTTATTTTATCTAATGAGTGATATTTATGATGAAGTGAATTCTTATATTTTAAATTTTTATTCGAAACATGAAATACCAAAAGAAATATTGCTAGATGATGGTTTAAATGCCGAAGTTATCAGTAATATCTTAAATACGAGGGCATTAATACCGCAGAAGGGGAATAAGAAAAATTTAATTACCATGGCTAAGACTAATGCCAAAATTAGTTTAGAACAACAACTTAATATCATTAAAAATGATGAGGCGAGAAGTGTTGGGGCAAACGAGGCTTTGCGCGAGTATTTAAATATTCCAGTTCTAGACCGGATTGATGCTTTTGATAATTCCAATCTTTTTGGGTCCTATTCGGTAAGTGGTATGATTGTTTTTAAAGGGGGAAGGCCGTGTCGGCGGGAATATCGGAAGTATAAAGTAAGTGTCGATAAAAATGATGATTATAATACGATGAAAGAAGTAATATATCGCCGTTACTACCGCGCCATGGTTGAGAAAACTGAAATGCCCGACTTAATTATTGTCGATGGGGGAATTAACCAAATTAATGCTTGTAATGAAGTATTAAATGCTTTAAAATTAGATATAAAAGTATGTGGGTTAAAAAAAGATGATCATCATCGCACTAATGAATTAATTGATGGTTCAACTTTAGAAGTTATCGATATTCCCAAAGATAGTGATATATTTCATTATTTAACACGCATTCAAGATGAAGTTCACCGGTTTACTATTACTTATCACCAAAAGTTGCGAAGTGTTGGTTCGATTGCCAGTGTTTTAGATAATATTGATGGTATTGGTAAAGTCCGAAAAAAAGAATTGATAAAGAAATATGGCAGTATCAAGAAAATGGCGGAAGCCCCTGTTTCGGAACTCAGTGAAATAGTTCCTTTAAATGTAGCCGAAGACTTACATCGTTATTTACAAGAAAGGAAAGAATCTAGTTAGTAATGAAGTTAATTAGTTTAGAAAAAGATCCTAATATTCAAATAAATAAGGAAATAGAGTATTTTCTAAATCCTGATTTTCTTTATATACCGGGGAGTAATATAAAAGTTACCCAAAATGAAGTTGTCTATAAAGATATGTTAGTGACTAAAAATTATACTTCACCGGTATCTGGTATTGCTTATGGTACTAAGAAATGTTTATTTGGTGATGGTTGGCAAAAGGCCTTAGTGATTGAAAATGATTTTCGGGAATTAAAAAAACAGAATAAAAGAGACCATAAAACAACGATTAAAAATATTTTGGATTGTTTAGAAGAAAACCATGATTATGAATTATTAGAGAAATTCCGGAGTCAAAATAAATTTACTAATATTATTATTACAGCCATTAATGATGATGTTTATATCTATAATAATATCTTTATTTTAAAGGAAAATATTGCGGAATTATTAGAATTATTTGATGAACTTAGTCTTATTTATAAAAGTGATTTTAATTATTTAGTTGTTAAGAATGTTGATACAATGCTTATTAATGAATGCTTAAATACAATTGGAACTTATCCCAATATTGCTCTCACTTTAGTTAATGATGAATATTTATTGGGAAGATTAGAGTTTTTGGCTAGTAAATTACAAATTAAAGGAAACACTTTATATTTAACAACTACTGAATTATTGAAATTATATAATTATTTGCATGAACGAGATAATACGACTTTACTCCTTACTGTTGCTGGTAATGCATTAGCAAAAAGTAAGATGATTAGAGTAAAGAAATATACTTTGTTAAAAGATATCTTAGATAAATATTTTTCGGTTATAAATAACGATTATCAAGTTATTATTAATGGTTTAATGCAAGGTTATTTAGTTACTGATTTAAACAATTTTGTGGTTGATGATAATGTTTTTGCCGTTAATATTATGAGTGATTTACCTGATCAAGAACCTAAATGTATTAATTGTGGCAAATGTATTAGAATTTGTCCGCGGAATGTCAATCCCTTGACTAAGAAAAATATTGCCAATTGTCTGCATTGTGGGCTTTGCTCATATGTTTGCCCGGGATTTGTTAATCTGCGTGCGCATTTAAGGGGGGAAGATGATGTCTAATAAAGTATTTTTGCATAATTCTGATACAGTAAAAAAAATAGTTGTTGGTTATTTAATTGGTTTAATTCCCTTAGTTTTATACGGTATTTATAAAAATGGTATTTTACTTTATGAACGAGATTTGCTATCGTTTGTCTTAATACCTAAAGTAATTTATCTTTTATTAATTAGTTTAGTTATATACTTTATTATTAATAAATTTATCTTTAAACAAAAAGAATTTTTGACCATGGATTTATTTTTTATCATGGTTATTCCGTTATTTATGCCACCGGGGATTAATTTAATTATTTATGCCCTTGGTTTATTTTTCAGTTTTCTTTTGGCGGCTTTTTTAGAAAAAAAGGTTAAATTTAATAAAATGGCCTTTTGTAAGTTATTTATTATTCTTTTAGTTATTATTTTTAGTAATTATACTTATCAAAATGCGGCGGAGGTTCTCGATATTTATTCTTTTAGTTATTGGGATTTACTTTGGGGGCGAAATTGGGGTGGTATTGCCAGTACTAATATTATTTTTGGGCTTATTTTTGTAATATTTTTTTGTATAATAGATAATTATAAAAAAATTACTGCTATTAGTAGTTTGGCAACATTTAGCGGGGCATCGCTTTTAATAAGTAATTTTGATCCCAATGTTTTTCTGGCAAGTAGTGCTATTTTAGGTCTTATTTTCCTTAATAGTGATTCTTTAAGTACCCCGCATAGTAAGAAGGGGATGATTATCTATGGTGTATTGGGTGGTTTATTAACAGCAATCCTTACTAATTACTTAAATAGTAACGAAGGTGTGTTTATTAGTATATTATTTTTAAGTTTTTTTAGTCCAATACTTGATAAAATTGCCGAAAGATGGTAAAATAAGGGCGATTTTTAAAAATGGGTATTATTTTAAATTTGGTACTAGCATTTGAGAGGGGTAAATATGGCATATATTAAAGATGAGGAGATCAATGCTATTCGGGAGCAGGCCGATATTGTCGATGTTATATCTGATTATTTATCTTTAAAACAACGAGGCAAAAACTTTTTAGCGGTTTGTCCTTTTCATGATGATCATTCTCCGAGTTTAGTAGTTTCAAGGGAACGCCAGATGTTTAATTGTTTTACCTGTCGGACGGGTGGTAATGTATTTTCTTTTGTCATGAAGTTTGAAAATGTCAGTTTCCCTGAGGCCGTCAAGATTGTGGCGGATAAAATCGGTTATAATTTAAGTGTTAGTAATTTTAGTGATTACCAAACTGTTAAAGGACCTGAGTATGAAATAATGGATTTAGCCAAGAAATTTTATTTAAATAATATTTTTACGGAGGCTGGAACGAAAGCCATTAAGTATTTAGAGGATCGGGGAATTGATTTAAATATTATTAAAGAATTTAATATTGGACTATCTCTTGGGGATAAAGATACATTATATAAAGTGCTTAACGCTAAGAATTATGATAGTGATACCATGGCTAATTTGGGGTTAATTAATAAAGTTGGTTTAAATATTTATGATACATTTACGAGCCGCATTATGATTCCGATTACCGATTTAAAAGGGCAAGTTGTGGGGTTTACTGGCAGAATTTATAATGGCGAGGAAGATACAGCGAAGTATATAAATACTAAAGAAACGGATATTTTTAAAAAAGGACATATTTTATTTAATTATCATAATGCCCGTAATTATATTCGGGATCAAAAGGAAGTAATCGTTGTTGAAGGAAATATGGATGCCATTAAAATTAGTGCTAGTGGAATAAAAAATGTAGTTGCTTTGATGGGAGTGGCACTATCGAAAGAACAAATAGCAGTCTTAAAAAAATTGCGCGTGCCCATTATCTTGATGCTCGATAACGATAATGCGGGGCTTGATGCTACTGTCAAAAATGGCGAGATGCTTGAAAATGCTGGGGTTGAAGTTAAAGTTGTGCGCTTAAGTGGTGCCAAAGATCCCGATGAATACATTCGGGCCCTCGGAGTTGATGCTTTAAAAGAAAATATAAAACATGCCGTTAAATACATGGATTTTAAATTAGAATATTTAAAAAATAATAAAGATTTAAGTAATATGGAAGATCTAATTACCTATGTTAAAGAAGTAATTGCTAGTATAAATAATGCTGATGACTTGACAAAAAGCGTAATTATATCTAAAATAAGCAAGGATTATGCAATTGATCCGGAGATACTTAAACAAGAATTAAATAAGAATACTTTAAAAGAACAGCCGAAAGTAGAACCAAAAGAAATAGTAACTAGACCGAAGTTAAGTAAGTATCATATTGCTGCTAGTAAAGTGTTATATCATATGATGAATGATCCTAATTATATAACTATTTATAAAAATAGATTAGGATATTTTAAAGAAAAACAAGAAAGAGCCCTTGCTAGTGAAATAGTTTATTATAATAATGTTCATAATAATAGTATTAATATAGCAGATTTTATTACTTATATTATACCGCAGGAAGAAATATATAATTATGTAACTGAGATTATTGGGGAAAATAATAATACAGAGATTTCTCCAACAGAATTTAATAATTGTATTGACTGTTTATTAAAGTTGTTAAAAAATGATGAAATAAAAGAGTTAAAAGTTAGGATTAAGCAAGAGTTGGATATAAATAAAAAACTGGAGTTAATTACTAAACTCACAGAATTAAAAAAAGGAAGTGTGAATAAATGAACGAAATTAAGACATTAGAAGAAAGGGAAAATACTTTAATTGCTAAAGGTAAAGAAAAAGGTTTTATTACGTATGAACAATTAGCAGAAGAGTTAAAAGGCTTAGAAATTGATAGTGATGCCCTAGATAATCTTTACAATAAGTTAGTTGAAAATAAGATTGAAGTTGTTGCTGAGGCCGATGTTGATTCCAGTACGGGTGAGGCAAGATTAAAACCAAAAGAAGAGACTGAAGAAATAATTTTAAATGATGAAGATATAACTAAAGATATTAATATTAATGATCCAGTTAGAATGTATTTAAAGGAAATAGGACGAATTTCTCTACTTTCAAGTACTGAAGAAATGGAAATTTCCCAAAGAGTGGCTGAAGGTGATGAAGATGCCAAAAGAATACTTGCTGAATCAAATTTGCGGTTAGTTGTTAGTATTGCCAAAAGATATGTTGGTCGGGGACTTTTATTCTTAGACTTAATTCAAGAAGGTAATATTGGTTTGATGAAAGCCGTTGAAAAGTTTGATTATGATAAAGGGTATAAATTTTCAACTTATGCGACTTGGTGGATTAGACAAGCAATAACAAGGGCTTTGGCTGATCAAGCAAGAACTATTCGTGTTCCTGTTCATATGGTGGAAACAATTAATAAAATGTCCCGAGTTCAAAGGCAATTGACACTAGAACTTAATCGCGAACCTAGTGAAGAAGAAATTGCTAAAAAAATGGGAGTTGGGGTGGAAAAGGTACGGGAAGTACTAAAAATTAGCCAAGAACCAGTGTCATTAGAAACACCAATTGGGGAAGAAGAAGACTCACATTTGGGAGATTTCTTGAAAGATGAATCTAGTTTATCACCAGAAGAATATACGGAAAATGAAATACTAAAAGAAGAAATTAAAGAAGTTTTGATGTCACTTCAAGCAAGAGAACAAGAAGTATTGGAACTTAGATTTGGTCTTATCGATGGCACTTGCCATACCTTAGAAGAAGTTGGTAAGAAATTCAATGTAACTAGAGAAAGAATTAGACAAATTGAGGCTAAAGCGTTAAGAAAATTACGGCATCCATCAAGAGCCAAGAAATTACGCGATTTCCTTGAAGAATGATAAGTAAGAGATTAAAAGCAATTGCGGATTTGGTACCATCAAATAAAAGTGTTATCGATATTGGGACTGATCATGCTTATTTGCCAATATATTTATATCAAAATAAAATAACTCAAGATGTTGCTGGTAGTGATATTTCGGTCAATGTTTTAAAATATTCTTTAAATAATTTAAAAAAATACCAACTAGAAACTAAAATACCTTTATTAGTATCTGATGGTTTTAAAAATATCCCAAGAAAATTTGCTGTTGCAATACTTGCTGGTATGGGAACGAGAACAATTATTGATATTTTAAATACCGCTATATTACCTGATATATTGATTATTCAAAGTAATAATGAGCATTATTTATTACGAACTCATATGAATAAAATTGGTTATAAAATAAGTAGGGAAGTAGTAATTAAAGATAAAAAACATTATTATGTTATTATTAAATATGAAAAAGGTAAGGAAGTTTTAAGTGATGATATCCTTCTTTTTGGTAAAAGTAATAATTTAGAATATTATCAATATTTACTAGCAAAATATGAGTATATTTATAATCAAGCTAAAGATAATAAATATTTAGTTTATATAAAAAAATTAAATTCTATTATTGAAAAAATACCGGTCTAGACTGATTAATTATATCAGTCTTTTTTGGTGTTTCATCGATATCAATAGTTGTTTTGTTATTGCTTGTTGCTGGTGTACTCGATTTGTTGAATTCTTTTAAAACACTCATTACTTTTTTAGCATTTTGAATCATTGGTTTTGCTTGTTGATATAGGGGAATTACTTGGTTGGCAATCGATAAGCCCTTAGAAATTCCGCCGAGAACTCTCGTTAAAGAAAATGTGCTACCAACAGCATTTGTTCCAAACATAAAAACCACCTTACTATAGTTTATGTAAATGGTTTACTTTTGTTTAATAATTATTTCAATATCACACTTTTTGGCTAGGGCTAATAAATCTTTAAAATAATAATTGGTCTTGCCGGCTTCATTGGCTTTAACCCATTCACCGGATTTACCGATTAATTTACCAAATTCTTTTTGAGTTAAATTAGTTGAATCCCGCATTATTTTTATTATATCTTTCGCCTCATATTTATTTGCATTAACTTCCATGTTTTCACCCACTCAATTCATTATATAAAAATAATCTTTTTAATTTTCAAAACAGGTATTGACAATGCCTTTTAAAAATGCTAATCTTAAAATAATAGAGGGGTATTCTCAATACCTATTGTGTGTTTTAGGAGTGGAAGTATACATGAAATTTAAGAGAATTATCATAGTTGTTATTTTTATTCTTGGCTTTATCAGTGGCTATGGGATAGTTAATATAAATAAAGATAGGGCAGTAATTAGTGATAATTATAAGATAGCAAGTAAAAATAATGCCTTAACGATGATGTTAGAAACAGATATCGATTCTAATGAATATGAAGTTGCAACTTCTATTGAGTGGCCAACATCTGGCTATATATTTAATGCGGAGATGTCCGCATGTGAACGTGGCGGCACACTTTCCTGGGATAGTGAGAATAATCGAGTTGTAATGGCATCAGGAAGTGCCGATAAGTGCTATGTGTATTTCGATCGGTATACAACAGTTTCAATTACTAATGTAACAGCCAGCAATATAACAAATAGTAGTATTACCTTAATGGTGGAAGCAACTGTTTTTGATAGTCCTATAACTAATTATTATTATAGTAAAGATAATGGTTTAAGTTATGAAGAAAGTACTAGTAATACTTATACGTTTAGTGGCTTAGAACAGGGAGCAGAATATAATTTTAAAGTTTATGCTGTCGATAGTAATGGGGTAAGTTCCAATATTTATTCATTACGGGCATCTACGAAAGATATCATTTATTTAGCCGATTATATCAAAGATACGGTATATACAGGTACAGATGGGGATAATGGATTATATTACCATGACGGATCAGGTTCATACACTAATGCTGCACAGGAAGCAGGAGATAATTCCTACAGATATGCAGGTGCTAATCCAAATAATTATGTTTGCTTTGCCAGTGATGCAGCAAGTTGTCCAAATGATAATTTATATCGGATAATAGGAGTATTTGGAGATCAAGTAAAATTAATAAAAAATACAAGTTTGGGAAATTATTATTGGAGCGGATCAAGTTCTAATCGGAGAAATACATGGAGTAATAGTACATTAAATACAGGAACATTAAATGGAACATATTTAAACGGACTTGGAACAACATGGAGTGCTATGATTGAAACGACAACATGGAAAGTAGGGGGAGGAAATTATAGTCGTTTAAGAGATAGTAGAGTAAAAACAGCATATAACTATGAATTAGGAAATAACAGTTCAAGTACAACATATAATGCAAAAATAGGGTTAATGTATGTAAGTGATTATGGATATGCAGCAAGTCCAGCAAACTGGAGAACAACATTAATTAATTATGATAATGATACAAATCGCAATAATAACTGGATGTATATTGGAGGATATGACTGGACAATTTCCCGCTATTCGGACAATGCGACTAGTGCGTTCGTCGTGAATAATTCAGGCAGTGTGAGCAACCTCTACGTCTACTACAACTTCGCCGACGGCTACGGCCTCGGCGTGCGCCCGTCCTTTTATCTTTATCCTTGGGTTGGCATTGAAAGTGGTAATGGCTCAGTAGAAAGTCCCTATCGGTTAACACTACCTGAATTAGTGGAGTTTTCTTTTGCTGGTACAACCTATTATTTAGAAGATGGTATGACTTGGGAAGAGTGGGTTAATAGTATTTATAATGTCGATGGTCTTGTAGTATCGGAAGGTAATATATTTAATTCAACGCTTACTAGTAAACTATCGATAACGGGAAGTGGTGAGTTTATTAAGGCAACTGATGTAATAGATTATAATAATAGTTCTACTTGGTATTGGTATAATATTTAATTAGTATTGTAAAATTTCTTGTATTATATTGTAAAAATTTAGTAAATTTGATATACTAAATTATAGTAAAGGAAGGTAGCAAAATGCAAGAAACTTTAAATGAGACTCCTAAAAATAATGGCATTTTAGATATATTAAAGACTCCATTTATAGTTTTATACAATATCATTGTTTATGCAGGTGTTGGTATTAAGGCTACATTCTTTGATTTATGGGTAAATTTATATAATGGGGCTAGTTATCAAGTAGATAAAACTTATCGGCATACGAAACAACAATTCATGGAAGAAGAAGATAAGATCTATGAAATGACGAAAAAGAAACCGAAGAAAGAAAAAGTATATAAATATAGTGCTAAAGTATTGGCCAAACTCGAAGAAGAAAAACGCGAATTAATGGTTGATTTGCAAAATGCTGGGGCGACGAGAAGTAAGACACCTCATACATATCTTTATAAAGTTAAAGATACGCATGGTAGAATAATTAAAGGAACTATGAATGGTTTAAGTAAATTAGATATTAATTCTTATTTACTTAGTGAAGGTTATGAAGTATATAGTATTAAAACTTCACCTTTTATAGATTTTGTTTATAAAGATTCTAGTTTTTTTGGTAAAAAAATGTCTAATAAGGACTTAATATTTTGGCTTACCCAATTATCTACTTATATTAAAGCAGGATTAACATTAAATGAGTCGATTAAAATATTAACTACCCAAATGAAAGGGAATAAAGCTAGAACGACGGCTTTTAAAGCAATTTCTTATGAACTTACTTTGGGTGAATCTTTTTCTAGTGCTTTAGAAAAACAAGGTTCGATGTTTCCAGCATTATTGATTAATATGATTAAAGCAGCTGAGGCCAGTGGGACATTAGTAGAAACGTTAGATGATATGGCAAATTATTACACGGAAATAAATGAAACTCATCGCCAAATGATAAGTGCGATGACTTATCCAACAATAATTACGGTCTTTGCTATTGGTGTTGTCATATTCATACTTATTTATGTGGTACCACAATTTACGGAAATCTATGCGACAAATAATACAGAAATAACCGGAATAACTAAAATTGTTGTTGATGCTAGTGCTTTTATTCAACGGGATTATATGTTAATTATAGGTATTATTTTAGGGACTGTTGTAACAGTAATGGTTTTATATAAAACTGTTAAAGCGTTTAAAACTGCTGTTCAAATATTTTTAATGCATATTCCAGTTATTAAAAATATAATTATTTATAATGAATTAACGGTATTTTCGAAAACATTTGCATCTTTACTTCGTAATAATGTATTTATAACGGATAGTATGGATATTTTGAGTAGAATTACAAATAATGAAATATATAGAGCAATTATGTATAAGACAATTAATAATATAATTAAAGGGGAAAAAATATCAGAAGCATTTAAAGATCACTGGGCTATACCAAATGTTGCTTATTATATGATTGTTACAGGGGAATCAACTGGTGATCTTGCTAATATGATGCAAAAGGTAAGCGAATATTATCAATTATTGCATAAAAATATTATTAATAACTTAAAATCGTTTATTGAACCAATCATGATTTCCTTTTTGGCGGTGATTGTTGGAATAATAATAATTGCTGTTATTGGGCCAATGTTTGATATGTATAATCAAATTGCTTAGAATTGGGGTTTTTTATGGCAGTATTATTGTTTTTCATCGGTGCAATTTTGGGTTCTTTTTACCTTGTAATAGGAACAAGATTACCCAAGGGTGAGGATGTATTATTTTCTAGAAGTAAATGTGATAACTGTGGTCATGTATTAAAATGGTATAATTTAATACCTTTATTTTCATATGTCATTCAACGGGGTAAATGTACTTTTTGTCATAAAAAAATTGCTAGTGAGCACTTCATTGTGGAATTAGCAACCGGTTTGTTATTTGTTTTTACTTATTATATTTTTCCCTCTGGTTATTATTTTTATGGTGGTCTAATTATTAGTTCATTATTAATTATTATTTTTGTTAGTGATTTTAAATATATGGTTATATTAGATTCTCCGTTAATTGTAACAGGGATACTATTTATTATCTTAAAATTAATATATTTTGGCTTTAAAGCCACATTAAGTAGTTTTTTATCTGGTATTGCTTTATTTTTGGTTATGCTTTTATTGTTTCAAGTCGGCAAATTACTCTTCAAAAAAGAGGCTTTGGGTGGGGGAGATATTAAACTTTCCTTTATTATTGGGTTAATTTTAGATTTTAATTTAGGTCTCACGGCTTTAGTTTTGTCGACATTTGTTGCCTTGCCATATGCTTTAGCATCTTTAGAAATTAAAAAAAATAATGAATTTCCGTACGGGCCATTTCTCGCCGGTTCATTATTTATAGTATTTTATAATTATGATAAATTTTTATTATTACTAGAATATTTATTTGCTTTTTAAATTAAATAAGCAAGGACACCAGCAATAACACTGCCAACCATTAAAATTAACATTATCCAAACAGTAATTTTTTGGGCTTTTTTATTCATATCTAAAATCACTCCTTAAAACTATATTAATAATTTATCATATTTTGCTTATTTTTTCAATATAATTAAGTGGTGATAATGAATGTGGACAAGCACTAATAAGAAATTATCTTTGTTTTTAGGGATTATTTTTACTATTGGTATTATTCTCGGTTTTATATTTTTAATCTATCTAGATGAAGCAAATAAAGAAATAATTTATTTAAATATAAATGAATGGTTACAAAATTTAAATACTTCTCACATTAATAATATTATTTCTCATATTGCGATACTTTCTTCCTTATTTATTTTAAGTCTTTTTATGGTAGGTATCCCTTTATCTTTATTTTTTGTCTTTTATAACGGTTTTAGTATTGGTTTTTTATTAATGGCTTTAATCGATATTTTTGGAATTAAAGGTTTATTGTATGGTTTAGTTTATGTAATTATAACTAAAGGAATTTATTTGTTCTTGGCACTATTATTTGTCTTAGCCTTAATCAAAATTGCTATTATGTTTCTTAAAGCCCTTATTAGTAAAGAAAAAATTAATAAAGATAGTTTAAGTAAATTATTAAAAAGAATATTCATTTGTATTGCGATAATTTTAATAAGTGATGTAATTTTATATTTTGGGGGGACTAAATTAATTAATGTCTTTAATTTTCTAATATTTTAGAGTTAATAGCACATTTACATTTGTTTGGTTTTAAGGTATACTAAATATGTGATTAGTCATGGAAAAAGTTATAGTTGGAATAAGTGGTGGTGTTGATTCTGCTGTTGCGGCATTACTCTTAAAAAGACAAGGTTATGATGTTGAAGGCTTATTCATGCGGAATTGGGATAGTACGATTAATAATGATGTTTTAGGTAATCCTAATGATATTAATGCGATATGTCCCCAAGAACAAGATTATAACGATGCTTTAGAGTTATGTCAAAAACTAGGAATAAAATTGCACCGTGTTGATTTTATTAAGGAATATTGGGATTATGTGTTTACGTATTTTTTGGAAGAATTAAAAAAGGGGAGGACACCTAATCCAGATTTGTTATGTAATAAATTTATTAAGTTTGATTTATTTATCAAGGAAGCCAAGAAGTTAGGGGCTGATTGGGTAGCAACTGGCCATTATGCGCGCATTAAAGATGGAAAGTTATTGCGAGCAGTTGATTTAAATAAAGATCAAACCTATTTTCTCGCGGATGTCCCAGCGGTGAATTTTCGCAACGTTTTGTTCCCAATTGGGGATTATACGAAAGAGGAAGTGCGAAGTATCGCTTTAAAAGAGAATTTGAATGTGGCTAGGAAAAAGGATTCGACAGGTATTTGTTTTATTGGGGAGCGAAATTATCAACAGTTTATTGCTAATTATTTAAAACCGAATCCCGGGGATATTTTTGATGTTGCAACTGGGGAAGTTATTGGTAAGCATACTGGACTTATGAATTACACAATTGGTCAACGGCGCAATGTGGGTATTAGTGGTAATTTGAAAAGACATTATGTCTGCGGCAAAAGTGTTAAAGACAATATTTTATATGTGGCTTTCGGGGAAGATAATAAATATTTAATGTCTGATGAGTGTGAAATTGAAAATGTAAATTTTATATCGGGTTTGAGACCAACATTTTGTACCGCGAAATTTCGGTATCGGGATACAGATCATGCCGCACAATTAGAATATTTAGAAAATGGTAATATCAAAGTTAAGTATCCGGGACTCGCTAAGGCTGTTACCCCAGGGCAAGCCTGTGTTTTATATTTAGGTGAAGAGTGTTTGGGCTGTGGTTTTATTAAAAGTATTAAGAAAGATAATGCTAATTTGTGGTATTTACAAAACTAGTATTGATTTTAAGTGTTAAGTTATGTATAATAGAAGTGTAAATTAAAGAAGGTAGTGAAAAATGGATAGACTAAATGAATTATTACAAGAATTAGGATTGTCAAAAGTAAAATTGGCTAAGTATTTAGGAGTATCTCGGCAGATGGTGTATAATTACTTAGTCTTAGACAGTCTTGATAAGTGGCCAAAAGAAAAAAAGGTTTTATTATTACAATTATTAGATATTAAGGATGGTAGTGAGAAGACAATTAATAGTATAGTTGTTGATACGGAATATTTAATGGGTGTTGAAAAAAGACTTAATAATGCTATTAAGACCAGTAATACTAATGATACTAGTATTGATTATAGTGGCCTAAGTAAAGAAAATAAAAATTTGCTTAACGATTTTATCTTTTTACTTAAAGAAAAATTGGAAGATGAAGATTCTAGTGAAGGAGCAGCCGTTAGATATTTGTATTACTTATTACAGTCGATGGATAATATACCAGAAATTAAATATATTTTAGGTTATATGGCTAAATCGAATGGCTTTATTAAACCGGAGGAATTTGCTTTTGATGAAGATCGTCAATTTATTTTTGAAGGTATTTTGTATTCGGCTTTAACTTTATATAATAATGGTGGGGCTAGTAAAAGTAAGTTAGCCGAAAGCCATAAAAGGTTTATTCAAGAAATAGAACAAAAAAATGAAGAAAAACTTAGTAGAACGCAACAATTAAATACGGTCAAAATTCAGGCATTACGAGAACTTGGGTATAGTGATATTAATGCAAATAATGCATCAGAAGTATTTGAAAAAATTGCGGAAATTCAATCGCGAAAAGTATAGAGGAATGGAAATATGGAAAAAAAAGAAGTAAATAAAAGGGAAAATGATAAAACCAATTTAATAATTACAATTGTTATTATTTTAATAATTATCGTTATAACTGTTGTATTTTTATTAATTCGTTTAAATAGATTAGATCCTAATAGTGATTTAGTTACCGAAATTTATAATTATATGGGAACTAATGATTTAGAAACATGTTCGGGTTTAATAACTTATAGTGATAATGCGGTCGAATATGATGATATTGAAAATGAAATTCGGATTTGTAATGCTTATAGTTTATTAGAATTAGATAGAGCATCCCAATTGGTACTAGATAAAACGGAAGATGCTAATACCTGTAGTATTAATGAAAATATTACTTTTGCAACTGATAATTATGAAGATGATGTTTGTACTGTTACCAAAGTTGCGAGTACCGAAATTAATAACCAATATAAGAAAATGTTTGGGCAAGATATAACGGATTATGAACAATTTTATTATAATGATAATACTATTTGTTATTATGAAGATGGTTATTACTATTGTGGGCTTACGGAAAGTTATACAACAACAGTTGGGGCTTTACCGCACACTTATCGCAGTATTTCTAGTGCCGAAAAAGAAGATGATCAAATAATAATATATGATTATTTCTTAAAAACTATTGGTGATGAGTGTTATATATCTTATACTGGTAGTGCAAGAAATGAGGCTTGTAGCGAGAATTATAATGCTGATGAGGAAATGGATTATGATTTTTTGAAGAAATATGGCACAAGGTATAAACATACTTTTCAAAAGACTGATAATGATAATTATTATTGGGTAAAAAGTGAGCCTGTAGAAGAAGACTAGTGCCAAAACATTAGTCTTTTTAAAAATATAAAAGTTAGTGAGGACATATGAATAAAGAAATATTAATAATAATACCTGCTTATAATCCCCCGATTAAATTATTCGAAGCCCTTTTAGCCAAGTTGGATGGGGCTTTTCAAAATGTTTTAATAGTAAATGATGGTTCAGATGAAACATATAATGATTTTTTTAAAAATGTAGAAAGGAAGTACCGAGTTTTAAGACATGAATATAATTTAGGGAAGGGAAGAGCAATTAAAACGGCTTATAGTTATGCAATAGATAACTATCCGGATGTTTTAGCCTATGTGGTGATTGATTGTGATAATCAGCATGATGTCGATGATATGATTAATTGTTGTAAAGAAGCAATAGAGCACCCTGATAGTTTAGTTATTGGGGTTAGAGACTTTTCTTTAGAAAACGTTCCATTTAAAAGTCGTTTTGGCAATATAATAACCCGAACAATGTTTAAATGGTTATTTAATTATGATATCAGTGACACGCAAACTGGTCTTAGAGCCATTAGTCCTAAATTTGCCCCAAAACTTTTAAATGTGGCAGGAGATCGCTATAATTATGAACTTAAATGTTTAATTGTCTGTTGTGAAGAAAATATTCCCATAATTGAAGTTCCTATTAAAACTATCTATATTGAAAATAATAAGGAATCACGGTTTAATCCGGTGAAAGACTCAATTTTAATTTATAAAGAATTTTTAAGTTATTATTTAAAATTGTTTATTCCTTATTTATTAGGTTTAATTATCTTTTTAATAACATTTTATTTTTGGAATTCTAGTGATGATTTGAAGGCTCTTGTATTAGTTAATTTTATTGCAGGAATTATTAATTTAGTTGCTAATATCTTAATTAATTATAAAAATATATATAAACATAATAATTTAAGTAATAATTTAGTATATATTTTAAAGAAAATACTAAAAATATTTATAGCAGGATTCTTTATTTATATTTGTTATAATTTACTTAACATTAATCTTTTAATAAGTAAGGTCATAATTGATATAATATTAACTATAATTATATATATGGTATTTAGAAATGTAGGCTTTAAGAATGAAAAAAAGAACTAATATAGTTATAATTGTTATTTTAGCAATATTACTGATAATTGAAATAGTTTTAGTTAAGAATAATTATTTTAATAGTATAGATAGTTATGTATATAGTTATGTTGCTAAGTTTATTAGTCCTGTTAATACAGCAATATTTAAGTTTTTTGCTTTTTTTGGTTCGGAAATATTTATAATTGGGTTAATTATATTAGTACCTTTACTTTATAAGAAAAGGGGTAGAGGAGTAGGGTTTGCTTTTATTTTAGTGTTATGTTTGTTATTTAACCAAGCCTTAAAGTTGATAGTGGCTCGTCATCGCCCGGAGATTAATGTCTTAGTTGTGGAATCGAATTATAGTTTTCCCAGTGGTCATACGATGATTGCCGTAACTATTTTAATGTTATTATTATCATATTTGTGGTCTAGTAAACGAGTAGGGAAAAAAGTATGGAAGATCGTTATGACAGTTTTATTAGTGATATTTGCGCTACTAATTATGCTTAGTCGCATTTATTTAGGAGTTCACTATTTCAGCGATATAATTGGTGGTATAACGGCTGCTTTACTTTTACTCGCTATAATTTATTACTACTACTCTTTTAAGTATAAAGTCCCCTACTTTCCTGATAATAAAAATAGGGGAGTATAACCTTATATTTATATAAAATAATGTTTATACGCGCATTATAACCTTATTAATATATTTAAATAAGGTTATAAGTAAATAAAATATTTTATATTGATGAACACGTGTAATTATAATTTAAATTTATTTGGAATATGATTTGGGTTGATTTAGAAATTTGATTGTAATTAAATATTAGATTAAAATTAATAATGGTATATGTAAATTATCATGAAAATGTTGTTATTTAGAAAATTATGATATTAAGAATAATATATATTATGTTAACTTAATTACGGGCAGATTTCCCGGAAATATGGGAAAAATAGCCTAAATTACCCTAAAATACTAATTATTGACTAATATTTTATTACTCTCTTTATATATATAACTATTTGCGAACGTATATATGTTATTAGAAATAATAAAAGATTCTAGTTTGTTCTAGAATCTTTTTCAGGGGTTTTAATAAATGACCAAAACACCGGATTTGACCAGATATAAGGAAACTTTTTGTTTCCTCAATTTGTATTTTAACATAATCTAAAATAAGAGTCCATAGGAGATGGTGTCTACTTTTGTCGAAGTTTTACTCCCCTGCTCTTTCAATAAATATCTTTCTAGTAATAAAATTATAAACCATGACGATACCTGTTGCGAGGATTTTACATAACATGTAATAAATATGTAATAAATCAACACCGAGATACATTACTAATTGATTAATACCTAGGCCAAAAATACTTAAAATAACAAATACTGCAACTTCTTTGATAGTTTGCTTCATTTTGACATCAAATACCCAGAATATACTTAATATATAATTATAGACTAATGATACGGTAAAAGATATTATGGAAGATATTAAATAATGGATATGGCAAAACTCAGTTAAAACATATAATAGACCGGCATCAATTAAAAAGGCAGTAAAACCAACGATTCCAAAGCGGAATATTTGTTTAAATAATTTGCTATGAATAAATTTATTTATCATAATTTTTCCTCATATTTAAATATAATTCATATAATTGTTTATGTTTTTTAACTATGACTTCTAAAATAATGCCAGTGATCCATAAAAGGATACTAAGTACTAAGAAAATTGATGCGACAATTAAAGTTGGGAATCTAGGAACTAAGCCAGTTTGGAAATATTCGATAACTACAGGAATACCAAAAATAAGGGCTAAGGCTAGAAAGATTAAAGCACAAATACCAAAGAAATAAAATGGTTTATATTCTTTAAATAAAGTGGCAATCATTCTAAGAACTTTAATTCCATCGCTATAAGTATTAAGTTTCGAAACACTTCCTTTTGGGCGATCACGATATTCAACGGGAACTTCGACTAATTTAAAGTTTTTATCGACAGCATGAATAGTCATTTCGGTTTCGATTTCAAAGCCTTTAGATAATACGGGAAAACCCTTAACAAATTCTTTACTGAAGGCACGATAACCAGTCATGATATCTTTTACTTTATTTTTGAAAAGAAAATTAATTAAAAACCGGACGATGCGATTACCAAAGTTATGAAAAGGCCGCTTGTTTTCGGTAAAATAAGTGCTAGATAAACGGTCCCCAATAACCATATCAGCCTTACCTTCTAAAACTAAATTACACATTTCTTGGGCATTTTCAGCTGGGTAAGTATCATCGCCATCGATCATTAAATAACAATCAGCATCAATTTCGCGGAACATTGTCCGAATAACATTCCCCTTCCCTTGGCGATATTCATATCTAACAATTGCCCCCGCCTTTTTGGCGATTTCAGCTGTACCATCAGTTGAATTATTGTCATAAACATAAATATCAGCATTTGGTAAGGCTTTTTTATAATCACTTACTACTTTACCAACAGTTTGGGCTTCATTATAACATGGGATTAAAACTGCTATTTTTTTCATTTTTTTACTACTCCTTATTACTTATATTATAACTTATTAAATTTTAAAATCAATCCTTTTTTTCTAAGAAAACACCAATTATAAATGGCATGGCAAATATAAATGGTAAGGCATATCTAAAATACGTATTGGCGGGTCCCACAACACAGACTAAAATTAGAACGATGACTGGGGCTAAAAAGAGAATGTATTTATATAATTTTTTATAAATAGCATAAGTTAGGAAGGCTAAGATTAACCAAACATTAAAACCGATATTAGATATTAGACCAACTACGGGAATGTATGGGAAAGCAACAGCAACACTTGATAAAATGTTGCGCATTCCACTTAATGAGTTGTAGTGATAATCAAAACCATCTTCGGTAATGCGATCATCAAAATTATAATAAACATACCATTTAGTTTTTTCGGGATAAAAGAAGCCATAGACATTGTTCATTGTTGCTTCGATATATGTTCCGGGATGTTTTAAAAGACAATTAAACCAAACTTTAAAATAGGCTTTTAAGTCTTCGTCTGTCGCATACTTGTTAAATTCGTTTTTGACATCATCGGCTAGTTCGGGATCGTATCTTTCAGCAAGGGTATCAATGCCAAGAATTTTATCAATTGCAGCGATTTCTTCACTATTTAACTCATCACCATGGTATAAAACATATCTGGCGGTTTGTTGAAATGGAACGGATAAAACTTCTCTAATACTTCCCGGGGTAATTTTAAAATATGGTAAAATTACTTTATCAAATACGCCATAAAAGCCAAAGACACAAACCATCACAATCAGTAACTGGCGCCATATTTTACGGGCCACAATAATGGTAAATGGTAAGGATAAAATTAAGACATGAATACCATTATTTCTAAATAAACAAATCAAAATTAAAAGAATAATTATAAGTAAATAATGCCACCATTTATACCCTACTCCTTTAGTCTTAATTAAATTATGCAAGAAAATTAAATAAAGGAAGATAAATGCCCCAAATAAAACGTCTTTAACGCCACTCATCGCATAAAGCGGAAACATTGGTACTAAGGCATAAATAATGAGGACACCAATTAAATATTTGGTTTTAAGATGCATTTTCTGCATGTAATAAATACTAAAGGCAAAAACTCCCGCTAGAATGGTAATTTGAATTATACTATAGAAAAATAAACCTAAATTATCGTTACCAATCATTGTCCCTAGTTTTAGACAACTCCCAAGTAAGACTGTATGAGTTACGGGGTGATGATTAGTCATTACCACGTTTTCGTCTAAAAGAATCGCATAGTCGGCATATTTAGTCCGAATACCAAAGAATTGTTTTATTTGAAAACTAGGATCTGGTGATAATATAATCGGATAATAAGAAATTATATAAGGTAACCAACAGATAATGATGAAAACAAAACTAAATAAAAAGGGATGTTTTTTAAAAGTATTAATTAACTTATTAGATTTTTCTTTATTAGAATCCGTAAAATTATTTTTATCTAAATAGCGAAATAAATAACTAATTAAGACTAAAAATAAATAATAATAACCAATAAACATAACAATGGAAATTAGAAAATAACCAATATTTTTAAATATTAAAGTGGTACTACCAACTTGCATAAAACTATTACCAAAAATCATAAAAAAGGCTAATATTAAGCTTAGAACTTTTAAGGATTTTTTCTTTTTTATTATGGAACTTTTTTGATAGAATTTAAAAATAAAGTATATTAATAAGACACTACCTAAAATGCCTAATTTAAATAAATTGCGTGTATCCCCTTCATATAAGTTATAAATATTAAAACCTAGGGCCATAAAGGTACATAGTACTAATAAATATTGTTTTAATTTTTGCAATATAATCACGCTCCAAGTAAATTATAGCAAATAAGTAATACTAAAACAATATGATGTTTATGACAACTAGGATAATTCCAAGTATTAAACCAAAATAAAGGGCTTTCTTTTCTTTATATTTGAGAGATTCGGGTAGTAGTTCTTGAATTGATAAGGTAATCATTAAGCCAGCGACGATGATTAGGATGATACTAATCATCATCTCAGAAATATATTTTTTGAGGAAAACAAAAGCGAGTAACGCCCCTAGAGGTTCAGCCATACCAGAGATAAAGGCATTGCGAAATGCTAGTTTCTTATTGCCGGTGGAATAATATATGGGAACGGCAATACTAATACCTTCGGGAATATTATGAAGCATTATGGCTATGGCCAGTTTAATTCCTAGCGATAGGTCTTGATAACTACTTAAGAATGTGGCAATACCTTCGGGAAGATTATGAAATATTAAGACAATCATATTAAGTATTCCTAAACGATATAAGTCTTCTTTTTTAGTTTCCTTTTTGATAAGCATACTCAGAGTTGTTATAATGATATAACTGATAATAAAAGCAACGATTAAAAGAATGATTGATTTGGACATTCCATTAACACTTAAATATCTAAAAAATGATTCGGGAATTAAATCAAATATACTGATTCCAATCATTATTGCAATAGAAAATGCAAGACAAAATGCAATAAATTTGTTATACTGCCTTTTATCAATTTTGAAAAAAATAGTAGTTGCTCCGATTAGAGTGGAAAGTCCTGCAATAGTTGAAATTAAGAGGGGAATTAATGTTGCCACTTGCCTCACCTACTCTAATATATTAAAAAAAAGATCAATTTATGTGTAACTGATCTTTAAAAATTATTTATTAGCAATACTACTTTTAATAAAAGAATCGAATAAAGGATGGGGTTTTGTTGGTCGACTTTTAAATTCGGGATGGAATTGACAAGCAATAAAGTGCGGATGATTTTTAAGTTCAATTATTTCAACTAAATTGGCATCCGGATTAATGCCTGATGCAATCATACCTTTACTTGTGATGATATCTTTATAGTTATTGTTAAATTCATAGCGGTGCCGGTGGCGTTCTAATATTTCTGCCGATTGGTAATCTTTATAGGCTAAAGTGTCTTTTTGGATAACACAGCGATAATTGCCGAGCCTTAGGGTTCCCCCCTTATTGATGATAGCTTTTTGATCAGCCATTAAATCGATGACTGGATTTGGGCAAAGTTCATTAAATTCCCGACTTGATGCTTCCTTAATCCCACAAACATTCCGGGCAAATTCAATGACAGCAATTTGCATACCTAAGCAAATACCTAAATAAGGAATTTTATTTACACGAGCATATTCCGCGGCTTTAATCATGCCTTCTATTCCCCGCGAACCAAACCCACCGGGAACAATTATGCCTTTCGAATTTTTAAAAACTTCTTTTAAATTACAATTTTTATTTTCTAACTCTTCACTATTTACCCATTTGATATTTATTTTCGTATTATATTTGTAGCCGGCGGCTTTTAACGCTTCTTTCACCGAAAGATAGGCATCTTCTAACTCGACATATTTACCTACTAGAGCAATTTCAATTTCTTGATTTAAAGATTCAACTGTTTTAATTAAGTTTTCCCAATGTTCTAAATTACTTTTGGTAATTTTTAAATTAAATTGTTTTAATATTATATCTTCAATATGTTGTTTATGAAAATTAATCGGTATTTGATAGATGTTACTTACGTCTTTGGCCTCGATTATGTGATCAGCAGGAATACTTCCAAATAAACTGATTTTTTTCTTAACGTTTTCACCTAAATCAATTGGGGCCCGCGTTACAATTATATCGGGTTGAATACCTAATCTTCTTAGTTCAATAATGCTATTTTGGGTCGGTTTGGTTTTTAATTCATTAGAACCAAAAAGATAGGGAACTAAGGTGGTGTGAACAAATAAAGAATTTTCGATGCCAATTTCTAACCTTATTTGGCGAAGAGATTCCATCATTACTGCCGATTCAATATCTCCGACGGTACCACCAATTTCTGTGATGACGATATCCGCCCCACTACTCGTTGCGGCTTCATAAATTTTGTTTTTAATTTCGTTAGAAATGTGGGGAACAATTTGAATAGTTGCCCCTAGAAAGTCACCGATGCGTTCTTTTTCAATAACACTCGAATAAATTTTGCCGTTGGTAATATTCGATGTGTAATTCAATTCTTCATCGATAAAGCGTTCATAGTGACCTAAATCTAAGTCAGTTTCACAGCCATCAGCCGTAACAAATACTTCGCCATGCTGAATCGGTGACATTGTCCCCGGATCGACATTCATGTACGGATCGAATTTTTGCATAAAAACTTTATAACCTTTAGACTTAAGCAAAAGTGCAATACTTGATGCTGTAATTCCTTTGCCTAAACCTGAACAAACACCCCCAGTTACAAAGACAAACTTTGCCATATACTCACCCTCCAAAATAAAAAAAGCCCTCGGAGAACTTCCTAGGCTCTTTTAAATTATATCACGAATTTTTAACTTGCTCAATAAAGTTTTGAAAAATTTTAGCAGCTGCGGCATCATTTAAGTCCTCAGGGTGCCATTGAAAGCCAACAATATAACGATTTTTAGGTAAATGAATGGCTTCAATAATATTATCTTCACTCAAAGCATCAATTACAAAATAATCTTCTTTGGCAACTGTAAAATTGTGTCTACTATTAACTTTTATTTTGTCTTGATGAATAATATTTTTTAAAAAATCACTAGTAATTAAAATATCGTGATGATATTCCTCTAAACTATGATGATTTTTGGTTAATATTGGAATAGTTTGGTCACTTTCCGGGCCACCACAAAAATTATTTAAATTACAGATGGCTTGCATACCAGCACAAATTCCCATTAAGGGAATATCTTCATTTATTGCATATTTAATAATTATTTCATCAGTGTTATGCCAAGAATTACCACCAGGAATAATAAAGCCTTGACATTTTTTTAAAATATCGGGTAGATCACTTTCTAAACCTGGTAAAATAATGTAAGGAAGGCAACCAAGATTGCAAATTTTAGTAATAAGATTAGAACTTACTTTGTAAGAACCATCAACTAATCTCGCGGTTATACCAATAACTGTTTTTTTCATCAAAATCACTCCTAAATATTTCCAGTTAATTATATGATTATTTTCTTTATTTTGTATCATAATAATATTGGGAGGTAACAATATAATGAGTAAAGCAAGAAGTTCTGCTAGAAGTAATGCTAGAAATAACTCTAAGGCTTCTAGTTCAAGTGCTAGAAATAATTCTAAAGCACGTAGTAATGCTCGTAACGAAAATTGTTAATTTATTCAATTCCTTTTTCTTTGTGGGCTCGAGGATGATGTTGATAATCTTCCTCGATTTTTTTATTGCTTAAATGGGAATATATTTCCGTTGTAACTAAATTTTCATGACCTAAAAGTTCTTGAATTACTCTTAAATCAGCCCCATTATTAAGTAGGTATGTAGCAAATGAATGTCTTAAAACATGGGGTGATACTTCCTTTTCGATGCCTGATTCTTTAGTTATTTTTTTGAGAATCTTAAAAAACCCTTGGCGACTCATTTTTGCCCCATTTTTATTTAAAAATACATAGTCACTATTTTTTGTTTTTAAAATAAAACGACGATATTCATTAATATATAACATTAAATAATTAATTGCGGTATTGCCCATGGGAACAATACGATCCTTTTTTCCTTTCCCTAAAACCCGAATGATACATTCATCAAAATCAATTTGATTCAATTTTAAATTAATTAGTTCACTAATTCGAATACCAGTAGCATAAAGGACTTCCAGCATGGCTTTATTCCGATAATCAGTGGGTTTAATTAATTTAATATCGAGTAATTTATCAATTTCGGCACTTGTTAAATATTTGGGTAAGGTCCGTTCTAATTTGGGAGTTCTAATTCCCGCACAAGGATTAATTTTAAGTCGTTCGTTAAATATCATATATTTGTAAAATGAATTTAAAACCGTTAGATAATGGGATTTTGTTTTGGGGGATGCATCCAAATTGTATAAAAAATTCTTGATATCTTGGGTAGTAAATTCTAAAATATTCTTCTTTATTGCGCTACTGATCATTTTTAAATTTTCCCCATATGACTCTACCGTATTATCAGATAATCTTCGTTCATATTTTAAATATTCTAAATAAAAAATAATATTTTTATCTTCAATGCTTGCAATTACATTCATAAATACTCCCTAAAACTATTATATCGCTTTTTTTAAAATCATGCTATAATTAAATTGTGATTAATTATGGAAATATTAGCAGATAAAATTCGTCCCCAGAAATTAGCTGAGGTGATTGGCCAACAACATTTAATTGGCGAAAATAAAATATTGACTAATTTAGTGACTAATAAAAAGTTATTTTCACTAATCTTGTATGGTAAACCGGGGATTGGGAAGACAAGTGTTGCTTATGCATTAGTTAATGAATTAAATATGCGGTATAAATTTATGAATGCGACGATTAATAATAAAAGTGATTTTGATATGGCGATTAATGAAGCAAAGATGCATGGCGAATTAGTTTTAATTATTGATGAGATTCATCGAATGAATAAAGATAAACAAGATTTACTTCTACCCTATATTGAAAATGGCACAATTATTTTAATTGGTCTTACAACTAGTAATCCGTATCATAAAATTAATCCGGCGATTCGGAGTCGAACGCAAATTTTTGAGTTACGGGAATTAGATAGTAAAGATATTGAAAAAGGTTTAATTAGAGCGGCGTCGTTTTTAGAAAATTGTCAGATTGATGCCGATGCTTTAAGTTATATTGCCTTTCTTTCTAGTGGCGATTTACGAGCAGCAATCAATTTGCTGGAAGTGGCATATTACTCGGCGAGTGATGGCAAGATAACTGTCGATGTTATTAAAAATATCAATTCTAAACCGGTATTTTTCCATGATAAAGATGAGGATGGACATTATGATGTTTTAAGTGCTTTTCAAAAATCAATTCGCGGTAGTGATGTTGATGCTACTTTGCATTATTTGGCTAGATTAATTGAAGCGGAAGATTTAG
>CALVVK010000002.1 GCA_944363825.1 uncultured Bacilli bacterium
CTTACTTTTTACTAAAAATTTGGTAAAATTGTAGTAAAAAGTACTGACTTTATTTATTTAGGCTGTAAATACTAACTAAATTAAAAAAGGATTTTACTCCTTTTTAGTTTTTTCTTCTTTTTTCTTAATAAAACCGTAATGTTCTTTTATTTTTTCGGCAATTGCATCACGCACTTGAGGATTTTCTCGTAAAAATGTTTTGACATTTTCCTTACCTTGACCAATTTTTTCCCCATTATAAGAATACCAAGCACCAGATTTATCAATGATGGCTAAGTCACTAGCAATATCAATGATTTCACCTTCTTTAGATATTCCTTCGCCGTACATAATATCGACAGTAGCAGTTTTAAATGGTGGAGCCACTTTATTTTTAACAACTTTTATATTAGTTTTATTACCAATAATTTGATCTCCTATTTTTATTTGTTCGCCCCGTCTGACATCAAGCCGGATTGTCGAATAAAATTTTAGGGCTCGACCACCAGGTGTAGTTTCCGGATTACCAAACATTACCCCCACTTTTTCCCGGAGTTGATTAATAAATATCGCTGTAGTTTTCGTCTTATTCATTGTCCCAGATAATTTTCTTAAGGCTTGCGACATAAGACGCGCTTGGAGACCAACGTGGGAATCACCCATTTCCCCATCGATTTCCGCTTGGGGAACTAAGGCCGCAACGGAGTCGATGACAATCAGACTCACGGCTTCACTTTTAACTAAAGCATCACAAATTTCTAAAGCTTGTTCTCCAGTATCGGGTTGACTTAATAAAAGTTCATTGATATCAACGCCGAGATTTTTGGCATAAACCGGGTCAAGAGCATGTTCGGCATCAATGAATGCTGCTCTGCCCCCAGCCTTTTGCACTTCGGCAATGGCCTGCAAAGCAACTGTTGTCTTACCACTTGACTCCGGTCCATATATTTCAATAATCCGCCCTTTTGGGTAACCACCAACCCCTAAAGCAACATCAATTGCCAAAGAGCCACTAGATATCACATCTACTTCAATATGTTCATTATCCCCTAATTTCATTATAGCACCAGCCCCAAATTGTTTTTCAATATCAGCAAGGACTTGCTCTAATGCTTTATCTTTATTCTTTTCTTCTTTAATAGATTTCATTGTTTCCTCCTAATAGTTTTTTTACTCTGATACAAATTAATTTTAATATACTTTCTATTAAAAGTCAACAAAAAATTGCAAACATTTGTTCAAAAATTAATCTTTTGGCTTAAATACTAAAGCAATTAAGAAGGCAAAGACGATGGCACCCGTGATGGCAGCGGAAGATTTTGTTAACATATGGGTAAAAATACCTAAGAAACCTTCCTCATTATAACCTTGCAAAGCCGAAGAATATAACATATGACCAAAGTTAGATATTAATGTTGTTGCTCCCGCCCCAAATTTAGCAATTAAATTATCATATATTCCCAAAAATGATAGAAGTGCTCCAAGGGCCGTGTAAATACTGGTAATATGTCCAGGTGTCAGTTTAGTGTTATCTAAAATAATTTGGGCAATAGCACAAGCAAAACCAGCAAATAAAAAGGCATATAAAAAGTTCATCTATTCCACCTCCAAACTTAGAGCATGAGCAATTCCAGGAATTGTTTGTTGTTGATTAACTAGGGAAACCGAATGCAAAGCACCAGTTGCAATAATAAGAATTTTTTTGTAGCGCTTTGTAGTTAAGGCTTTATTAAAGAGTACTAATGGTAAACAAGCAGGACCACTTCCTCCCGCATAAGTTTCTTGACTATCTAAAAATAATTCACAGCCCGCATCTAAATATTTTTTCATTTTAATATGATAATTAGTTTCAAGATAATCTTCCAAAATTTTAGCCCCAACACAACCAAGATCACCAGTTAAAATTAAATCATAATAATTGACATCTCTTTTTAATTCTGTTAAATGAGTTACTAGTGTAGATGCTGCCGCCGGAGCCATAACTGCCCCCATATTATTAGCATCACTTATTCCCATGTCTACGGGGGTTCCAATGGTTGATGCTTCAATTTTAATTTTACTCGGTTTCTTACTAATTAATGTTGCAACAGCACCCGTTGTTGTAAATGTCGCCGTGTGCGGTCTTGGGGCTCCATATTCAATTGGATACCTAAATTGCTTTTCGGCCGTCAGATTATGGGAACTAGTTATGCCAATAATTTTTTTAAAGCCAGAGGACTCTACAAAATTACTAGCCACGATTAAACTTTCAACAAATGTTGCACATGCCGAATAAAGACCTAGAAAAGGAAAATTGAAATTTTTAGCACTATAACTAGTAATAGCAATTTGATTGGTTAAATCACCACCAATAAGTAAAGATATATCCGAATTTTGTAAAGAATTTTGTTCTAAAAGACGAGTAATTACCGTTTTTTGCATTTTTATTTCGGCTTGTTCAAAAGTTTTTTCCCCATAATAATAATCATCCATTACTAAATTATATTTTTTTAAATGACTTTCTCGTTCTAAGGGACCAACTAACGTTACATAATCATTTAAATAGACATTTTTATATTGTTTACTAGCCACCGATAACCACCCGCACAATCACTAATATAAAAGCCGATATAACACCATAGAGAATTACCGAACCCGCTAGTTTAAAGAAGTTTGATCCTAGCCCTGTAATTAAGCCATCTTTTTTATAATCGAGAGCACTACTAGTTACACTGTGAGCAAAACCAGTTGTTGGAATAATTAAACCACACTTACATTTGGAAACCCAATTATCAAAAAAGCCCAACGCGGTAAGTAAACTGGCACTACCAATTATAATAAGACATGTATAAATGCCCGCAACACTTTGCGACAAGCCAAAAGATTCTGTCAACATATACATTAAAAATTCCCCGATAAAACCAATAAATCCCCCAACTACGAAAGCAACACCAATATTCCTAAGCCGGGGTTCTTTAGGAGTATGCTTGGAAACTAATTTTTTGTATTCTTCTTTATTCACATTATCACCTAACATTATTATGTTAGAGTTTTTTTTACATATACATAAATTTCCGCATTTTGGCTAAACTTTTGGTTTCATATCTAGATACCATCACTTGGGTAATCCCCAATTTACGGGCTGTTTCACTTTGGGTTAAGTCTTCATAATAACGCGCACTAATTATATCTTTCTCTAAAGAATTTAAAGTATTTAGACTTTCACTTAATAATAATTTATCATCCTGCGTGATTTTTTCTTCACAAGGAATAATTTCATGTAAACTTCGCTCTTCTTCTGTATCATTATCGATGGAGATAATTGAACTAGCCCAAAGAATGGCTTGTTCTATTTTTTCTTCTTCAATTTCTAAAAAGGCTGCGAGTTCCTTATTAGTTGGGGTATGTAATAATTTTTGAGCCAAGATATTGCGACCATGTTCGATCATTTTAACTAATTTTAAAATATCTTTACTAAGTTTAATACTTTTAGAATTAGCAACAATATACATTTCGCCATAAATATATTTATAAGCATAAGTACTAAATTTAGTATCACCATCTTTTTTATAATTTTGATAGGCTTTAATTACGCCGAGAACACCGGCTTGATATAGATCGGACTTTTCCGTACCATAAAACATTTTGGCAATACTCCAAATAAGACCAGCACTATCTTCAATAACTTTTTCTAGCACATTATTCATTAGGCCACCTCGATTAACTCGAAGGCTGATTTTTCATCAGCTATTCTCGCCAGGCGAACTTTTTTAATTTTTTCTTTAATATTTTGGTTTATTTTACACATTCTAATCTTTCCTTTATTATTCTTAATTATATATTTAGTATTTATTATGGCATCAATACCAGAGGGATCAATATCTTCTAGAGATAGAAAATTATAAACTAAGTATTTTATTTTATGTTTTTTTAAGACTGGACTTAAATAATTATTAATTTTGTAACAATTCTTCCGAAATAATTTACCTTTAAGTCGAACAAATAATATACCACTTTTAAATTCTAAATCCATTTTCAACATAGTAATCACCTTTACACATTAAATATAGAGCATTATTTAATGCTTTTAAACAACTTCGACATTAATAGGCAAAAATAGCCAAAATAAAAAGTGTCTACTTGACACTTTTTATTGTAAAAGAGTACTATTTATCCGTTCTTTAGCATTTATAAGAGATTCTTCATCAGGGCGCATGACATATAACATTGTACTTTGATAACTATAGGTATAATCATAGGCATCAGTGCCATCAAGACTAATCGCCGAAATATTCCAACTGGCCATATTAGAAATTTGCCATTTGATAAAATCGGTTATTTCATTATCAGAAATATTGGTTAAAAATTTATTATCTAAAGCATTTAGCAGATTATTGTAATCCGTTATGATATTGGCACTTAATGCTTTATTGATCAAAGCCGTAAGGATTAATTCTTGATTTTCGCCCCGCGTTCGATCTCCTTCAGCGAAGGCTTTACGTTCCCGGGCAAACGATAAGGCTTCTTCACCGTTTAATTCGTTAGTTCCGCGCGTAAAATGATAACCATCTTGGGTAGTAAATTCATAATTAGACTCAACAGTTATACCACCGAGAGCATCTACAATATCGATAAGGGAAGTAAAATTAACTTTAACATAATAATTAATTTGGGTATCGAGTAAATTTTCAATAGCACTAACAGAAGTTTCAATGCCGTAAATTCCGGCATGAGTAAGTTTATCATAAGCATTAAACTCCGGTAGTAAGACATAATAATCCCGCGGAATACTCGTTAGTAATATCTCATGAGTACTAGGATTAATAGATACTAATATATTGACATCACTACGCGATACTTTGGTTACACTACCATAAGTATCAATACCGGAGATAAGAATATTAAAGGAATCTTTGGTAACATCAACTGACTCACCTATTTTGGCTATTTCGATTTCAATTTCAATACTATATATGACTCTAATACTTTGAAAGAATTCATTATTTTCTTCCTCAAAAATACTAAGTTGGGCATCTTCTAGGATAATGGCAGCAACACTTTCAGCGGTGAGCAGATTGGATAATTCAGTGATATCACTACCAATAACACTTGTAAAATCTAAACTATTTGTTAATCTATCTAAGGCATCACTTAAACCTTGATGGTTTTCGCAATCCAAATGCCCTATTTCCGTATTTTCTAAGTCACTTAATTCCTCATATGGGCTATCATTTAAAACAATAACATTATATTTTTCCGTTTTATAGGTATTAAAACCAAATTGTTTTAAGAAGTCTAAGGTATTTAATTCATAAGTTATCCCAAAAATCATAATTATTAATAAAATAATGGTTAAAATGATACCAATAACACTTTTAACTTTACTTTTGGATAAAAGTAGAGTTATGGCTCCAATATCTAATAATAGGATTAAAATAACGAGAACTACAAAATATTCAAGTGGTAAAACATTTATAAAATAAACTAATACTAAGACAAGAACAGTTACTATAAGTAAAAATATACTAAGATATTTCATAAAACTAAGTTTAGAATTTCTTTTTTTCTTAGCCATAATACATCTTCCTTCCTAGAACTTTTAATTCACTTACCATTCTGATAATAATAATTTTATCAAACAAAGATATAATTAGCAACAATATTTTTCTTTAGAGTGAAGAAAAAATACTCTTTTATTAGCGAGTATTTTTATCCTTTTCCCGAGTTAAAATTGGTTCATTTAATTCTTCATCGAGATGATAAGTAATATTTAGATATTCATCAAATTCATAACCTCCGAAATGTTTCAAAACACATGAAATTTCACCAAGCATAAATTTAGAAATCCCCATGGTTGGATAGGCTCTTTTCAATTTCTTCATATGGTTCATTATTTTGAAGTTTTTTTAGACTTAGGCTGCTCGCTTCAACACCACCATAGTAAAATTTTTTTCAAAATAATTATTTCACTCTATTTAAAGTAATAGGATGATTAGTTGTCTTTTCTTTTACTTCATTAATATAACCATAATTTTTATGCCAATATTCCCGTAATTCATGACTATTTTTACTAAAATAACTTATTATAGTATACATAAATTCATAACATTCGAAATTACGACAATACAAATCAAGTTCTGCGGCATTATTTTGAAATTTTTCCAAACCGATTAGGCAATCAGCAATGATATTAATGGTATTAGCCTCATTAGCATAACTATCGACGAACTCGAACCAGGTAACAATTTTATCTTCTGTAATATATTTTAAACCTGCTTGCATAAGTTCATATTTGTTTTTAAATTGTTTTGGTTTCGATATTTCGGCAGTTATTAATTCTTGTTTTTTATTACGTCGCTTTTCTTGTTTAGAAGCAACTTTAACACCATAAAATTTTCTTTTAATTTCATTTAACTCTTCCACAGTCTTATAATCATAGCCCTCTTCTAAGTAAGGATTATAATACAGAATTTTACCATCTTTATTTAACTTAATTTTAGTAACTGCTAAGTGATTAGCAATAAGGGGGATAGTTTTTGAACTTGTTGTAATACTTGAATAATAATCGACTCCCACTAATTTTTCTTTATCTTTTATTTTATGGCCATAGCACCAATAATAAATAGTTACCATTTCCCCGATATTTTTTTCTAAATCTTTAAATTCCTTCAAGATATTTTGATCATAATTCTCTATGATATAATTTTCGATATATGTTAAATCACCTTCTAACATTGGAATAATATCATTATAACTAGTTAGACAGACAGCAGATAGATTATACATTTGCATGAATTTATTTATTTCGGCACTATTGGGATAAAATTCTATATTATCTAAAGTAACTCTATTCCCAAAATATATCCAATTGGTTTGTTTTTTTCTTTTACTAATATCATAAAAATCATCCTCGGCATTCATTTCAAAAAAACGAACACCAATAGTTCGATTGGAAGTATTCATTTGCCAATAAGGATAATATTCTTCTATTTCTTTAATTATAGTTTCACCATTTAGCAACCCATGACATTTACATTCTACATATTTTTTTCTCTTCATTCTATTCTCCTTTTTTGAATAATAACTATTTTAACACAGGAACTATCTTTTGACAATAAAAAATCCCCGCAGGGATTTTAGATATTACTTTTCAATATCGTTAGTAAATTAATACTAGATTGATATCAAAAAAGAATCATGTACATAAGTAATACCTGTTGTACATAACCTTATTATTATCTAATTTTCGACTTTTATAGTACCAGTTTTTTCTAATAGGGCTTCTTCCTTACGATAATTGAGAGCCATTCCAATTGTAAAGGCATATGCCAGTAAATAAATCCAAATCATAAGGATAACAATATTGGCTAGACTGCCATAGAATGTCGCATAGTAAGCAATATTATTAATATAGTAAGAATAAATATAAGTTATTATAATCCAAGCAAAGCTGGTAAATAATGCCCCATAACCAACACTTTTACTTTTGACCTTTTTATTTGGGGCAATAGTATAAAGTATTTTGATAAAGAAATACATTATTAACCAGGTAATGGGTCCTTGCAGTAAAGTAATTATAGTAGTTACTTTTTCCGTAATCGAACTATTTAAATCAACATATTGGAATAATTCGACAATTTTATCACCAAAAACTGGGACTATTAACATGAATATGAATAATAAAACTAGGAAAAAGGTCATGATAATGGCTTTAAATCTTCTTTTTAAAAAACTACTTTGTTCTTCTCCATAAATGATATTAGAAGTAACTATAATTGAGGCTGGTCCATTAGATGCTGTTACATAACCGACGATAACTACAATGAAGAAACTTAATCCTGATATATTATCAGTATGGGGAATATTAAGTAAAAGGGAGGCAATATCACTAGAAAAAGCATTGGCTAAAAAATCATAAATTACATCGGTCGATAAATTTAGAGCAGTTGCCCCATAACTAATAAGAGTAATTGTTGGAACGATGGCTAAAACGAAGAAAAAGGCTAATTGCCCCGGCAAAATAGCCATATCTGGTCGTTTTAAAACTTTAATAAAGTTATCAAAAAATTCCTGCAATTCACTTTTTAGTTTCTTTTTCATTCTTCACCGCATCTTTTTGTTTTTTCATGTCTTCTACCGCTTCATTTAAGGCATCTTCAATAGTTTTAATATCATCCAAAATCATACTATAACCAAATTCAGCACCATGATCATATGGTAATTTCTTTATTTCTTTATTTAATTTATGAATATAATTACTTAATTGTTTTTGACTGTAACCTACTAAATAAATGACGAATTCATTACCATCAGTTCGCATGATTTCACTATTATCAAGTTGCGTTTTGACCAAAATATTGGCAGCTGCTTTGATTTGCCTGTCCCCTTCATTATAGCCATATTGGTCATTGATTTCTTGAATTTTATTTAAATCAACTACCAAAATTGCTTGGGGATAGATAGTATTATTATTCCACGTTTCAATATTTTCATTTAAGAAATTACGATTTTTTAAAGAAGTAAGTTGATCAATAAATTTCATTTTATCTTCTCTTTTTATCTTTCTGGCAATTGATATTTTTTTACTTTTCTTGATAACTATTAAAGCAATAATTATGGCAATAATTACAATATAAATGATATATTCGGCAATTCTAGTAATTACGCCCCCACTTTTAATAGTATTGTAATGGTTATCTAAGCCTTCGATAATTATAGCATCTTCATCTAGGAAACTAATATATTTGTCTAATAAGCGATATAAGGCACTATCAGTTCTTACTTTGAAAGTATAAACTGAGTTAATATAATCACTATATCTCGCAGTATAATTATCAAGACGATTATCACTATAATAATCAAATGTGTATTTATCTAAAACAATATAGACATCGCGTTTATTTAATTTAAATAAATCATTAATTGTAGCATATGTTTCAATATTAATACCATTTATATTACTAATATAATCATAAATTTTACTATTTTCTAAAACATAAACTGTTTTACCTATTAATGAATTAACAGATTTTATTACTTCTGGATTATCCCGACGGGCCGCAACGACATATTCAATATCAATTCCACTTGTTTGATTGTATTCATCAGTGAAATTGTAATAATTGAAATATAAGTCGATATCACCATTATTTAAAGCATTCGTAAAGCGATTAAAATTACGATATCTTTCAAAGTTAAATTCTACTCCTGCAAAGTCACTAAAATTACTTAAATAGACAGCAACTATACCGCCGTATTTACCACCAGTGATAACTTCATAGGGAGAAGCATTAACAAAGCCATAATCGTAAGTAACACTTTGCATTGCATCTATTTCGGTATCTGTGATATTTAAAGATGTTTTAAAAGTATTAAATAAGGCAGTATTAAAAGATGTATCAAAATTTTCTTGCCAATTATTATAGAATTTTTTTAATACACTACTTAAAGTTGTATCTTCCATTTGTAAAGTATAATATACTTTAATATCACTAAAATGATAAAGAATATGGTAATCATTTTGTAAAGATATATCTAAATATTGTAATAACGGAACTATTATAAAATTTAATTCTCCATCAAGGGCCGCAAAGAGTTCTTCGGTTGATGCGTATTGAGTGAAACTAACATTTGTAACATTGTTAATATATGTTGATACATAACTTAAATCACTTGTTAAAATACCAATTGTACGATTGGCTAAATCGGTAGTTGTAGCAATATTTTCTTCGCTCGTACCAACTAAAACATAATGATCAGTATAAAATACTATGTCATTATCATTTATATTTGTTTTACTACCCAATGTTAAGCCAGAAGGATTATTACCACTGTTAAAAGTGATAGCATTAGTTTGCAAGCCATATTCTTCTTCAAAGTCGGCGATAAAATCATAAAATACACCGGAACCGTTTTTGCCAAAAACATTGGCATTATTAATAACATTAATATTTTGAATAGTATTAATATTTTCATTAATCCAATTTCTTTCAGCAACAGTTAGTTTATTTTCATCGCTTAAGATTAAATATAAAACTATTCCTAAAGTAATAACTACAATAACACTTACAACAATTACAATTAAACTTCTCTTCTTTTTCATTTTTATTCTTCTTCACTTTCTACTGGGGTATTGTTATTCCAAACAAGACCTGATCCAGCAACATTTCTAGCCCCCATAAGTGTAAATCCATCGCTATTGTCTGTAGCCTCACTAGTGATGGTAAAATTAATATCATAATAACTTAATAAATCTTCACTAAATGTTTCAAGGGATGCAGCAGTTTTACTTTGAGCCTCAACTAAAGATGTATCACCAACAAAATTAATAGTGATGTAAATAATTCGACCTTTGGTATCAAATTCGACACTTTCAATCATATCATCACTTTCCAAATTAGTAGTGTATTCCGATACGAAAGAATCTTCAATTGGATGATCTTCAATCCCATCTAGGCGGTCGCCATAAACTGATTCACTGCCACCGAAAAAGTAAGATACTGTTACCACAATTATGGCAATAAAACAGATGATGAGAATTATGCCTAAGACGATTAAAACCTTATTCTTCCCCCATATTTCTTTTAACTTATTCAAATATATTCACCCTCCTCGAGTAACATAATTATACTACATATATATTATTTATTGCAAATTATTTAATACTTCTAATGTTTTTTCCTCATCCCATATAGTAATTCCTAAGTTAAGAGCATCTTGATATTTGCTACCCGGATTGGCTCCGACAATGACGATATCGGTATTTTTACTAACGGAATCACTTACTTTAGCACTAAAACTTTCTAATTTTTCTTTTATTTCTTTACGACTAAAGCCACTAATTGTTCCGGTTATGACGAATTTTTTAGCAGTTACTAATTCATTAGTACCAGCAATTTTTCCTTTATAAGTCATATTAATACCAATTTCTTTTAGTTGTTCAATTAGATTTTGGTTATGAGCAAAATAAGCAACAATACTTTGCGCGGTAATACTGCCAATATCGCGAATACTTTCCAAATCTTCTTGGGATGCCGCCATTAAACTAGCCATTGAACCAAAATGACTGGCTAATAACTTGGCAGTTTTAGTACCAATTTCTTTGATACCTAAACCATATAAAAGACGCTCTAAACTATTATTTTTGGAATTTTCGATATTATCAATTATTTTATTCAAACTTTTTTCCCCGTAACCATCAAATTCCATTATAGCCTTTTTCTTATCTTTAAGGCTATATAAATCTGTTATATTTTTAACAAAACCTAAATTATATAATTCTTCGACAATTTCGTTTCCTAAACCTTCGATATTCATCGCATCTCTGGAAACATAATGAATAATACTTTCAATATTTCTTTTAGGACATTCAGGATTAAGACAATAGTAATCGGCTTGGTTATCTAATTTTACTAATTTGGTGTGACACATTGGACATTCCTTGATCATAACAAATGGCTTTTCGGCTCCTGTTCGCCGTTCTATTTTGGCATCAACCACTTCGGGAATGACATCACCGGCTTTACGGATGGAAACAATATCACCAATTTTTAAGCCCTTACTTAAAACATAATCTTCATTGTGCAAAGTTGCTCTTCTGATAGTTGAACCCATGACAATGGCCGGTTCTAAAACGGCATTGGGAGTAACTCGGCCTGTTCTACCAACCGTAAATATTATATCCGTTAACTTAGTTAGGACTTCGGTAGCTGGAAATTTATAGGCTGTTGCCCATTTCGGGTATTTAGCGGTATACCCTAACTTTTCTTGCATAGCAATATCATTTACTTTAATTACTACCCCATCAATTTCATAAGGTAGTTTGGCTCTTTTTTCGGTAATTTCGGCAATAAATTTTAAAATACCGTTGACATCTTTAACTAATCTATTAGCAGGATTGACTTTGAACCCGAGATTTTTCATAAATTCTAAGGCTTCCATATGGGTAGTAATATTAAAATCTTCCGGATTGGGTAAATAATAAATAAAGTTATCCAATTCCCGTTTGGCGGTCACTTTGGAGTCCAATTGGCGAATCGAACCTGCTGCGGCATTCCGCACATTTTGTAAAAGTGGTAACCCTTGCGCGGCTCTTTCTTTATTTAATTTTTCCAAGGTGCTTTTATTCATGAAGATTTCCCCGCGAACTTCGATATCAATTTTCTCTTTTAATGTTAAAGGGATACTTTTAATGGTCTTGACGTTGTGGGTTATATCTTCGCCAGTAACACCATCTCCCCGAGTTACACCCCGTACTAATGAGCCATTTTCATAAATTAAAGCCACACTTAAACCATCGATTTTGTATTCACAGACATATTCTGGGGCAAAGCCTTCTTTTTTTATTTTATTTGCAAAATCTTTGATTTCTTCTTCATTAAAAACATTAGCAAGACTGAGCATGGGTCTTTCATGGACAATTTTATTGAATTTATCGATGACTTCCCCACCAACGCGATTAGTTGGGGAATTAGGATCAGCATATTCAGGATGTTCTTTTTCAATGTTTATTAATTCTCTTAAATATTTATCATATTCTTGATCGCTAATTGTGGGATTATCTAAAACATAATAATTGTAATTAGCATCATTTAATATTTTAGTTAATTCTGCAACTCTTTTTTGAATTTCATTCATGTTTTTCCCAAAGTTCTACTGGGTATTCTCCTTTCTTGATTAATTCTTTAATATTTTTCTTTAATTCCGGAACATCTTCTTTATATGTTACACCTAGCCAGCGCGAATTACTCGTTTTGGCTAACATTTTAATTTGGTCTTTTTTAATACCTTGCCGAATAATTTCGGGAAGCAAAAATTCGTCCTTTAAACCAATATCACTATGAATAAAAGTATTAAATTCCGCATTTAAAAGATCGAAAAAGTTTTTTCGAAAACCAAAGAAATTAACGGTTACTGGTTGATCTTCTGTAATGGTAAATTTTTTATCCATAAATATGGCATCAGCAGTTATCTTGCCATTTTCCTCACTGATAACACATTCGATATTATCAACTACATAACCTGCGGCATCAGTAAATACTACTCCTCTTTTGACAGTACCATTAGGACTCGCAGTAACTTCGAAGGGATAATTGACTGTCAAATAATCTTCTTGGTTTTCTTTGAAAAATTCGGCCGCAATCCGATAAGAATCAAAGCCATAAAAATCATCCGAATTGATTAAAACGAAATCACCATCGATTAAATGTTGGGCACAATATAGAGCATGACCTGTACCCAGCATTTTTTCGCGGCCTGCGGGCAAAGTGATGCCACTCGGGATCATATCTAATTCTTGAAAAGCAAATTCGACCTTTATTTTATCAGCAAATTTGGCCGTAATATTTTTTTCAAAATAATCCAAATGTTCCTTTCTGATAATAAATATCACTTTCTTAAAACCGGCTTTAATGGCATCATAGACGGAATAATCCGCAATGATTTCCCCACTTGGCCCAATGGGTTCAATTTGTTTTAAACCTCCAAAACGGCTGCCCATACCTGCGGCCATAATTACTAATGTTAAATCTTTCACTTTTCGCTCCTCCTTAATCCTTGATAATTACTCAAAAATTTCTTTATACCAAATCTTTTATCAAAAGCCACTGTTACAAACCGATCGTCACAATCAACCACTACACCCCGGCCGAAACTTAAGTGATAGACTATTTCGCCGTGCTTGTAATTGGTAGCCTCACTACTATAAAATTTTTCTTTAGTAAAAATTTCACTATTTTTGGCTAAAGTAGAATCTTCCTTGTCAATTAAATTGGGATCAATTTCGCCGATGAAACGACTAGGAGGATTCATGCTCATATTACCAAATAACATTCTTCTTTTGGCATTAGTTATATAAAGCCGTTCTTTAGCCCGCGTGATTGCGACATAACAAAGTCTTCGTTCTTCTTCAATCCCATTTTTTTCTTGTAAAGACATGGTATGTGGCATAATATTTTCTTCCATTCCCGCTAGGAATACGACTTTAAACTCTAATCCCTTAGCAGAATGCATGGTCATTAGAGTGATAGCATCATCATTATCACTATGTTCGGAAACATCAGCAACTAAAGATATATCTTCTAAGAAATCTTCCAAATTAACGGTTCCCGTTTCTTTTTGATAATTTTCGGTAATACTTTTAAATTCTAGTAAGTTTTCTAAACGCAGTTCCGATTCTAAAGTTTTATCTTTTTCCATTTCAGCTTTAATTCCCGATTTTTCTAAAACTAAGTCAATTAGTTCCGTTAAATCAGTATTTTTACTGGCTTCACTTAATTCTAATATTAAGTTTTTAAACTCTAATTCTTTAGATTTAGATAAACATTCAAACATTGAAGTATTATTATCACTTGCCATCTTACTTAAGTCTTCTAGGGACTTTGACCCAATTCCGCGTTTTGGAACATTGATAATTCGCGTTAATGATACATCATCGGCATGATTAGAAATAAGGCGTAAATAACTTAAAAGATCTTTAATTTCTTTACGTTTATAGAAATAATAACTACCTACTACTTTATATGGGTAATTCATCTTAAGCATGCCTTCTTCTAAAGTCCGAGACTGGGCATTAGTGCGATATAAAATCGCAATATCTTGGTAAGTATAACCACTAGCAAGTAATTTTTTTATTTCTTCCATAATGAGAGTTACTTCATGCTTTTCATCATAACTGCGCAGATATTTTACTTTGACACCAGCACCTAACTCACTAAATAATTTAACATCTTTACCTTCAATATTATTATTAATAACCGAATTAGCAGCATTTAAAATCGTATTAGTACTACGATAATTTTGGTTTAAAGTTATACTTTTAGCCTCAGGATAATCTTTCTCAAAGTTTAGAATATTGCGATAATTGGACCACCGGAAGCCATAAATTGATTGCGACGGATCACCAACAACAAATATATTCCGATATTTTTCGGCCAGTTTTTTGATCCATTTGTATTGCACTTCGTTGGTATCTTGGTATTCATCAATTAAAATATATTGGTATTTTTCTTGATAGTAATCGAGAACCTCAGCATTTTCTAAAAATAACTCAGCAGGCATTTTTAATAGGTCATCAAAATCAACGGCATTATTTCTTTTAAGTACTTTTTGATACTCAAAATAAACCTTCGCCGCCACTTTTTCCGGCGGACTATTTAAATATTTTTCTACTTCACTATCACTAAGCATTTCATTTTTAATAAAACTAATTTTATTGCGAATAAAACCCGGACTATATTCTTTGGTGTCATAATCTAAATCTTTTAATATTTTCTTGATAATACTATTGACATCATCAGAATCAATTATCGAAAAATTTCTTGTTAAGCCTAAAAGATCATAATTTTCCCGAATAATTTTTAAACCAAAGGAATGAAAAGTCCCGACGAAAGCATAATTATCCGCAACAACATTATTGATTCGATCGCGCATTTCCTTCGCGGCTTTATTGGTAAATGTGATTGCTAAAATGTTGCCCGAATAAATTCCGTGCATAATTAAATTAGCAATGCGCATAGTTAGCACTTTAGTTTTACCTGATCCTGCCCCCGCTAGTACTAAACAAGGTCCATCAATATGTTCTACTGCTTCTTTTTGTTCTTTGTTAAGTCCATCTAATATATTCATGGTTACCTCCGTATTACAATAATTATATCAAATATACTTAAAATTAAAAAGACTTTTTAGCAAATAAAAACCTCGAAATATCGAGGAATATTACTTAATACAAAATACAGCATATAAAGGAACTGCTTTTATATTATTTTCCAAACCAAAGTTTTTAGAAGATATTCTAATCCCATATTGAGGATTATATTTTTTTAAATATTCATTCAAACTTTTACTACTAGTTCGGCGACTACTCTTAACTTCAACCGGAATTATATCACCATCTAGTTTTATTAAAAAATCTATTTCATATTTATTAAAGGTATAGTAGAATAATTCTTTAAACTTAGAATAAAATTCACAAGCAACGTAATTTTCTGTAAGAACACCTTTATACATTTCGTTTTTATCTAATAAAATTTCGCGATAATCAATATTAGATAAGGATCTAAGTAAACCAGGATCACTTAAATATATTTTAAATTTATCCGGATTAATAAAGGCTTTTAAAGGAGATTCACACCTTTCTGTTAAATTGCATTTTAAAATCATATTGCTGGCTAGTAACCAGTCTAGGCTACTTTCATATCTAATTTTTCTAGCATCTTTATCTACTATACTATATTTAAATGTATTGTTTTCTCTAGCAAGTTCTTTAGGAATTGCATTGTATATTTGGCTATTTTTTACACTTTCACTATTTTCAGTATATTTATTCATATCAGCAAGATAAGAAGTTATTATTTGATCTTGAAGTTCAAAATTAACATGAGCAATATTACAGTCATTAGCAATAAAATTGTTGATTAATGCGGGCATGCCACCAAGGGTTAAGTATTTTTTAAATAATTCTAAGGTTAAGTCATGAATAGGACTCATTAAAGGTTCGTTTGTTTCATAGTGTTTTTGAATTTCCGTAATTAACTTATCTTCACCAAGAGCCATTAAATATTCCTCAAAATCCATGGGATATAAATATTTTATAACTACTTTTCCAACAGGAAATGAGGAATGAAATCTATTAATTTTAACTCCTAAAAGAGAGCCAGCACAGACAATCTTATAAGGTTTAGCACTTTCACAAAAATATTTTAAGGATGTTATGGCCCTTTCACTAACTTGAATTTCATCTAAAAAGATAATTGTATCTTCAGGATTAAAATTGATATTCTTAATAATTTCTAATTTTTCAATTATTGTTTCAGGATTAATAGTACTTTCAAAAATATTACAAATACTATCTTCTTTATCTAAATTAATATAAATGTAATTATTAAAATTTTTCTTACAAAATTCTTCTAAAATATATGTTTTCCCAGTTTGTCTAGCCCCAATTAACATTAAAGGCATTTTAAAATCTTGTAACCACTTATTTAATTCTTCTTCTATTTTTCTATACATAATTAAACATCACCTATTTAATTTTACCATTTTTCGGACAAATTGTACATATTTTCACACATTTTTCGGACAAATTGTACGTTTTTTATTTAACTAAAACATATCTTTAAATAAGCCATAAATATAATTTTCGATATCAAATGGAATAAGATCAGTCATTTTTTCACCAAGGCCCACAAATTTGACAGGAATACCAACGGCTTCTTTAATGGCTAAAACTATGCCCCCTTTGGCGGTGCCATCTAATTTAGTTAAAACAATGCCGGTGATATTGGTTATTTCTTTGAAGGCTTCGGCTTGCATTATCCCATTTTGGCCAGTTGTCGCATCGATAACCAGTAAAGTTTCGTGCGGAGCACCTGCTATTTTATTGCCAATAACTTTATTAATTTTTTCTAATTCTTTCATAAGGTTTACTTTATTATGTAACCTACCTGCGGTATCAATTAAAACGATATCGATATTTTTATTTATCGCTACATCTAAACCATCAAAAATAACACCAGCAGGATCAGTATTTTCCCGACCATAAAATTCGGAATTGGTGCGTTCAGCCCAAATTTTTAATTGTTCAACAGCTCCTGCTCGAAAGGTATCACCAGCAATCATCATGATGCTCTTACCTTCGCTTTTATATTTGTGAGCCAGTTTGGCAATAGTTGTTGTTTTCCCAACGCCATTGACACCAACCATTAATATAACGGTGGGCCCAGATGCTGCCATATTAATTTTATCGGTAATTGCTTCATTATTAACATAAATGATAAATAATTCATCGACGATAACTTCATTTAAATATTTAGTGTCAGTAATATTTTCACTTTTTACCCGTTTACGCAAGCGGTCGATAAAGTCCATGACCGTTTTAACCCCAATATCTGCCATAATCAATAAATTTTCTAACTCTTCAAAATATTCTTCATTTACTTTAGTATATTTAATACCGAGCAAATTTAATTTAGAAACAAATTCATTACGTGTTTTTTCTAGTCCTTGATCATATTTTTGAATCTCTTCATTTTTTACTTCATCTTTTTCTTTTGTCTTAAATATATCTTTTAATTTACTAAATAATCCCATAATTAACCTCCGATTAACAATATAATATCATATTTAATGGGGGAATTATAGACAAAATCTTATTTTTTTGATATAATTTAAATAGTTTAAAAAACTTTTATTAATTTTTAGAAAGAAGGAATTTTTTAGATGGAAAAGAATATGCAACCAACTAAAGTTATTGCTTTGGGTGGTTTAGGTGAAGTTGGAAAAAATATGTATATCATTGAACATGATAGCGAAATACTAATTATCGATGCGGGAGTTATGTTTCCCGAAGATAATTTGTTGGGTGTCGATTATGTTATTCAAGATATTACTTATTTAAAGAAAAACGCCAATAAAATAAAAGGTTTATTTATTACCCATGGGCATGAAGACCACATTGGGGGTATTCCTTTTTTACTTCAGGCGGTTTCTATTCCGGTGATTTATACACCCAAAATTGCACGGGATTTAATCGAAAAAAAGTTAGTAGAAAGAAATATAAAATATGATAATTATGAAATAATAAATACAGATTTAGTAGTTAAAACTAAGTTTTTTGAAGTATCATTCATTAATACTACCCACTCTATTCCCGATTCTTTTGCGATTCTTATCAAAACACCGAATGGGACAATTTTTGAAACTGGGGATTTTAAATTCGATTTAACACCTGTGGGACCAATGGCTGATATTCATCGCATGGCTAAAGCTGGGGCGGAAGGAGTTACCCTCCTTTTAAGTGATTCCACTAATGCCCTATCAACCGGTTATTCTAAAAGTGAAAGTGCCGTTGATGGAACTCTTAATGATATGATAAGTCGCCATCATGGCCGAGTTATTATTGCAACATTTGCATCTAATATTTACCGAATTAAACATATTGTGGAATCTTGTAAGAAATATAACCGAAAAATTATTGTCTTTGGACGAAGTATGGAAAATAGTATTGAACTTGCTTTAAATAATGGTTTAATTAAAGATAAAACGATGTTTATTGATGTAAATGATGCCAAATCTTTAAAAAGACAAGAAATTTGTATTTTATGTACTGGGTCACAAGGTGAACCACTGGCGGCCCTATCTCGGATTGCTAATGGTCAACATAAACAAATATCCCTTTTAGGAGATGACTTAGTAATTTTTTCTTCTAGTCCAATTCCAGGGAATGCTGAGGGTATCAATAGAATTATCAACAAACTTTATTTAAAAGGAGTGCGGGTATTTACCAATTCGGATTTTTCCGATGTGCATACTTCGGGCCATGCCAAAGAAGAAGAATTAAAATGGATGCTTAGAATCATAAAACCAAAATATTTTATGCCGATGCATGGGGAATATCGGATGCTTAAAAGACATACGGAAATTGGGGTTTTATGTGGAGTTGATCCTGAGAAGACAATTATCTGTAGCAATGGCGATGTCGTCGAGTTATTAAACGGCGAAGTTAAGAAAAACGGGACTGTCCAAGCCGGAGATGTTTATGTCGATGGCTCTAGAGTTGGGGATATCGGTAGTATTGTCATTAAAGACCGGAAATTGATGAGTCAAGATGGTATTTTAATTACCATATTAAATATTAATACTTTATCAAGAAAGTTATTATTAAAACCTAATGTTACAGCCCGGGGTTTTGTTCTTGTCAATGAAAACCAAGAATTAATGCAAAAAATCGAACGGAAAATTGCCGAAATTGTTAATAATTTCTTGAGTAAAAGTCCTTATACTTATACCGATTTAAAAAATCAAATTATTTTAGAATTATTACCTTTCATTAATAATCTAACAGGTAGAAAACCAATAATTTTACCAGTTATTATGGAAGTTAATCAATCATAACTTGCGGATATGCAAGTTTTTTTATTCTATACCTTGGATATTTATTAGTTTCCATTCATTGTTATCCTTAATAAAATACAAGCGATCATGCATGATATCACTTTGGTGTTTACCAGCAACAATCATATCTTTATTTAAATAGACTTCACAACTAAAGGCCGCATCACCATAAATTTCAAAATTTTCTAATCTTTCCTCCGGCCAAATAGGATTACCTAAACTGTGTTTACTGGTAAATGTTATATCGACACTATGGGCCCAATTATAAGCCATTTGATACATATTGGTGCCATCAATTAAATACGACGCAATGGTATTAAAGCCATAATTAGCCCCGGATAAGTCTTTGGTTAAAAATAAATGCCAATTATGAGCAACTTCCATAATATCAATATTGATATCGATATATTCTTTAGCCTCTTCTAAAGTATTAGTTTGATAAAAATAATCAGGATTTTGATAGACAAAATCTTCTTCGGCAATATCAATTGTTTTTCCTTTAAAGTCTTTTACAACTATTTCTTTTTCACTCGTTAAATTATTTATCTCATAAGTAACTAACGAAGGCATAGAAGAATTATAATACATAAAATCGAGGTCCGCAAAGTTACTAGACTTACTATAATCAGTAATTTCTTCGCCATCTAAATATAGTTTATAATTACTAGGTATTATAACATCATAGTAAAATAATCCCCGACTTAAATTAGGTATGATATCTACTACTTCTCTTTCTTGGTAAGTAAATAAACCTAATTTAGTCTTGTTTTTTAATACTTTAGTAGTAATTGTAAATATTTGTCTATTACCATCATATATTTCATATTCTTCATCAGCAATTTTTTTAACTTCCAAATCTTTTTTGGATGTTATTTCTTGGTATTGTTCTAATAAATCACTGGCTAAATTGTATTCACTTAAATAATTACTTAATTCTTGATCACTTAACTTATTTATAGTATTGATTAAATAATTATTTATTTGATGATTTTCATAAGTAATTAAGGTAATAAAAATATATATCAAAAATATTAAGGCTAAAGCACCTAAAATACTGCTATAAATGATTAAACTTTTTTTGTATCTACTTCTCATAATTTACTCCGTTACAATAAATGCTGTTGGTAGGCGCCATGAGGAATTGGAATAATAAAATGTTACACTATCCATTAGATATTCGCCGTTATAATACATGGTTGAGGAACTTCCCCCATCAATATTGGCGGCATTGACAGCACCATATTCACTCATGATTTCGATTAAATCCGCGGCGGTGGCTCCTAGATGACCATTTTTACCGCGACCATCAGTCACTAAAAATAAAACTGATCCATCTTCCCTTTGGCCAATTGCGGTCCGGGGATTAGCGCCACTACCTAAACCATTCATCTCTCTAATTTTACCATTGATAATTAGTTTAACAAAATGATTATTGGCATCACTCATCTCTTCTTGGAAAGATACGGCATCCCTAATTTGTTCAGTAGCGATTAACTCAGTGATTTCTTCTTTATTCATATTACTAATATCAATAATCCGTAAAACATTACTTTCATCGAAGCCAATCAAATGTAATCCCTTTATGCCTAAAGTCATATCTTGAATTTGTCCCTTACTGACAGTTACTCCTAAAGGGCGCCCTCCTTTATTAGCATCACTATAATAAAGACCACCATTAATACCCGCTAGAGCATCGTTTTCATTAACTAATTTATCTAACTCTTTACCATATTCGCTCCACGGATAAGTTGTTGCTAAACTAATTTTCGCCGGATCATTAATAACCATCATTGTGCCTTCGAAATTATTACCTGTAACTTTATGAATTTCAATTAATTCCTTGTTAGTATTATCACTAACATTTATTAAGTCTGTATCAACTTCTTCTTGCATTGTTGCTAGCGAGTTTTGTGATACAATTGCGGAAATTTCCGCATCACTTAAGAAAAGAGATGCTAAAAACTTTAATTGGCCAGTTTCTAAAATCGTCGTTACAAATAAATTTCTCGCACTAGTTGAAGGCCCATGACAAATTAAAAATATCGTTAAAAATAAAGTTACAATGAGAATTCCTAAAAATATACCAATAAATGAAAATGATTTACCAATTAATTTTACTACTTTCATAATAATACCTACCACAATTACCATTATCATACCATAATAATTGATTTTTATAAAGTAGTTTGCAAAAAAAATTCTCCATGCTATAATATGGCTAGTGATGTTATGAAGAAGTTATTTATATTATTTTTATTAATACCAATATTAAATGTTAAAGGTGAAGTAAGAGAAAATTATCTTACTGATGTAAAAATGTTTATAAATGATACTTTAACTAGTAAATTAACTGATAATAATTATAGTACTTATATAACATTAAATAAAGAGGAAGTTATTAAAATAACAAGTGAAGAGGAATTTAATTATGTCTATATAATTTATTATCGTGATTCAATGACAGGAACACTTACTTATAATACTAATAAATTAAATGTCGGCAGGAATTCTTTTTTACATGAATGCCTAAAACTAGATAATAAAACTACTGTTGCTGAGTTATCTTATGAGGAAGATGTCCGAATTAAAGAAATATTTTTGTTTGATACTACTCTTCCCAGTTGGGTTCAAACTTGGGAAGTTCCTTATCAAGAAGCGGATATTGTTCTTTTTTCTACTCACAGTGATGATGAACACCTTTTCTTTGCGGGGTTAATTCCCACCATGATTGCGAATGATAAAAAAATACAAGTTGTATATTTAACGCAGCATAATGATAATCCCCAAAGATTAGATGAGCAATTAAATGGCTTGTGGGCGGTTGGTATGAGAAATTATCCTGTTTTGGGCGTAATACCGGATGCTTACTCTACTTCTTTAAATGGGGCAATAAATAATTTAACTAATCAAGGTTTTAGTAGTGATGATGTCACCAATTTTATTTATGACATTATAAAGCGGTTTAAACCGAAAGTTGTGGTTGGACATGATGAGGCCGGAGAATACGGGCATGGTCAGCACATGTTAAATACTTATGCTTTAAAGAATGCCTTGAATTTACTTAGGGAAGAAGAAAAACCATATAAAGTTTATTTACATTTGTATCAAGAAAATCCCATAATAATGAATTATGATATTCCTTTAGAATACTATAATGGCTTAACAGCATTTGCCGTTTCAAAATTGGGTTATGCCGAGCATAAATCCCAACATTATACTTGGTTTACCGATTGGTTATTAGGTAAAAATGCCGAATATACGTTAGCAACAGATATTAAAACTTATAGTCCTCTAGAATATGGGCTATATTATTCCAAAGTCGGTTATGAAAATAAGGATGGGGATATGTTTTATAATATCCCTGAAGAAATTAAAGATAATGAGGATAATAATCAAAATGCCGATAATTTAAGGGATACGCCGATTATTACTGATGATGATAAGGAAAAAAATTATAATTATCTATATTATATTGCTGCTGGAACTATTTTCTTAATTGTTATAGTTGTTATTATTTTAAAAGTTAAGAAAAAACATTAGATTTTTTAGTTTCTAATGTTTTATTTTGCTTCTTCTTGAACTCGCGTTTCTCTGATAACCGTTATTTTTATTGTGCCCGGATATTGCATTTCCCGTTCAATTTGTTCTTTAATATCGCGCGCCATTTTATAACTTTTAGCATCATCAATTTCTTCCGGCTTAACTATAACTCTAAGTTCCCGACCGGCTTGCATAGCAAATGTTTTTTCAACGCCTTCATAAGAATTACCAATTTCTTCTAATTGTTCCAATCTCTTAATGTAATTTTCTAAAGTATCATTACGGGCCCCTGGTCTAGCTGCCGATAAGGTGTCCGCAACTGCAACTAAAACAGCAATAGTTGATTTGGCTTCTGTATCTCCATGGTGAGATGCTATAGCATCAAGGACAACTTCGGGTTCATGATGTTTCTTAGCAAATTCCAAACCGATTTCAACATGACTTCCTTCAACTTCAAAATCAATGGCTTTACCAATATCATGCAGTAACCCCGCTCTTTTGGCTAAGGTAACATTTTCACCAAGTTCAGAAGCCATAAGACCTGTCAGATTAGCAACTTCAATCGAATGTTGTAAAGCATTTTGACCGTAACTGGTGCGAAAATTAAGTTTACCAACTAAGGTTACTAATTCCGGATCCATTTTAGCAATTCCTAAATCATTAATTGTTTTATTCCCAATTTGAATAATTCGGGCATTGACATCTTTAACTGTCTTATCATATATCTCTTCAATTCTACCAGGATGAATTCGCCCATCCTTAATTAAAGATTCAATTGTTAATTTAGCAATTTCTCTTCTTAAAGGATCAAATGATGAAATGGCTATTGCTTCGGGGGTATCATCAATGATTAAATCGACTCCTGTAACTGATTCAATAGTTCGAATATTTCGACCCTCACGACCAATAAGTCGACCTTTCATATCATCATTTGGCAAACTAATTGTACTAACAGTTTGTAAACCTACCACATCATCCGCATAGCGTTCCATACTGTTCACAATTAATTGTTTGGCAATTTCATGCGCTTCCAACTTGGCTTTAGCCTCTTCTTCTTTGATGTAATTAGTTATTTCTAATTCCATATCCGCCTCAACCCGTTCTAAGATTGCGGCCCGCGCCTTTTCTTTGCTAAATTTTGAAATTTGTTCAAGTTTTGCTACTTCTTCTTTGAGTAGCATATCCATTTTTTCCTCTTTGTCTTGTAAATTTTTTTGTTTTACCAATAAATCATTTTCTTTTTCTTGTAAATTATTATCTCGATTTTGAAGCATTTCTTCTCTTTTATCTAAGTTGTTTTCTCTTTGTAAAATACGATCTTCACTTTGTAAAAGTTCCGCCTTTTTTTCTTTTATTTCGGCTTCAGTTTCTTGTTTCAAGCGATATGATTCTTGCTTTAGTTCAAGTAAAGTATCTCGTTTATTCCTTTCTGCTTCTTTCTTGGCTTCTTCAATAAATTTATCGGCTTTACTCATTGCCCGAGATGTTTTTATACTAAAAACAATCCAGACAATAGCCCCTCCAACTAAAATTCCAACAACAAGAGCCAAAATGGATATTAGAATAATATTATCCATTTTAAGTCCTCCATTTTCTTATAGAATATATATTAAATATGTAATATTTATTTATATCTACAATTTAATTATAATGTTAAATAGCAAAATAATCAAGTAATATTATTAAACAAATTATTGTAAGTGCTGTTTTTTGATAATAAAATCGTAGATTAATTGGCTACCCATTGCTATTATAATAAATCTTATCGGAAAAAATGTTATAGCATATCTTTCATAAGCAAAGGCACAACAATAAAGAATTATTTGCATTCCATATAATATTATCAAAAATAAAAATTCCGGAATATGTTTTCTTTTTAAGATAATTAAGATACTAGATATAATAAACATAATAAGATCAATTATTCTAAATACTAAATTAACTTTAATATCTATATTAAATACTTCATCCCAGTAAAAGGTAGAATATAACATTATTTTTGGTTTATAAATTAAATAAGATTTCAACATAGATATTTTATCATGTTCCCACCAGTAAGAGATACGATATAAGGCTTTCATTTTATCATACTCTAGGGAATAATACACTTTATATTTATCACGGGGATAATCTTCATTTAAATATTTTTGCATTTCTTTGGGCATTTTCGCAGCAACATTGGTTTTATAATCTAACTCTTCATCTTCCGGATAACCAACACCTTGATAAGTCCCTAATAATAAGGGATTGCCACTACCATAAGTTAAGGGAATAAATTTATCAAAAACTTGATAGTTACGAATTATCCAGGGTAATAGTGATAAAACTACTGCTGCTAAACCAATTAAACATTTTTTTAATAATTCTTTTTTATTATATTTTTGAATAATTAAACATATTATTAAGGCGATTGGAAATATGATAATATTGGGACGAATAAATACTCCTAAAATGTAAAAAAGTAATATTAAATAGAAATCTTTATTACGATGATTCCTTAAAAAAAGTAAAGAATAATAGATGAGTAATAATAATATTAAAATAAAAGGAGTTTCCGTTAAAATTAAATTATTCAGCCAGATATAATCGGGAGCCATTAGAAAAAGACAGATTAAAGCCGAAATATATTTATTGGCAAATAATAAAGATATTTTATATAAAACGATAATTGATATAACAGAAAAAATTAGATAAAGGATTTTTAAGGCTATTAATAAGCCACTACCTGTACAAAAAAATAGACATAAAAAGGCTATTAAATAAGTTAATCCCGGCATGATTTGGGCAGAAGTCACACCATGCATGGTGATTTTACCAGATTCATAAAAAGTTATCCCACTATTAATATAACTTAAATCATCACTATTAATTGAATAATCATAACCCAAATCTAGTAAGGCTAATACTTTTATTATGATAAATATTATTAATAAAACTATAAACAATTTATTCTCTTTTACAAAACCTATTTTTTTCATTAATTATTTTACTCCTAATCGACATCAAAATAATTTATACAAAAAGTTGCATATAAAGGAACTGATTTTATATTATTTTCAAAGCCAAAATTTCTAGAACTAATTCTGATGGCATAGGCTGGTTTGTACTTTTCCATATAATAATTAAGACTCTTGGAGTTGTTATTAATATTGGCTTTTACTTCAATAGGGATAATTCCCTTTTTATTATATAGTAAAAAATCTATTTCGGATCTATTTTCTGACTGCCAATAATATAAATTTTGCTTTCTTATAAGTTCAGTTGCCACATAAGATTCGGCAAGTACGCCTTTATACATAAATTCTTTATTGAGCATGATATCTTCATACTTTAATTCTAATAAACTAGTAAGTATTCCAACGTCACTTAAATATAATTTAAATACATCTTCATCAATAAAGCCTTTTAAAGGAATTTCAACTTTTTTTATCGCATTAGACTTAATTATCATTTTACTAGATAATAACCAGTCTAATGATATTTCATAATCTCTTTTTCTAGCATTGTTATTTATTTTGCTAAATTGAAATTTATTACTGGGATTAGCCAGTTGGGAAGGAATAGAATTATATATTGCTTCATTTTTTATCCCTTCCGTAATATTATTTATATATTTATTCATATCACTAAGATAAGCAACTATGATATTTGCTATAATAGTTCGATCAACATTTAATATGTTTTGGGTTTCTTGTAAACTTAATACCATTTTTGGCATACCACCAACACATAAAAACATCCGATAATAATCCAATAATTTTTCATGAATAACATCACTCATTTTTTCATTATTTTGATAACATTTCTTTATTTCAGCAATAAATATTTCCTTATCCATTGCCCATAAGAATTCTTCAAAGTCCAAAGGATACATCGTTGTCATAATAACTTTACCAACAGGAAATGAGGAATGAAATCTATTAATTTTTACTCCCAAAAGAGAACCAGCGCAAATAATTTTATAAGCAATATTACTTTCACAAAAATATTTTAAACTACTTATTATTTCTTCTGATTCTTGAACTTCGTCAAAAAATATTATTGTATTTTCAAAATCAATAGTATATCCTAGGGATAATTCCATTCTTCTAATTTTATCTGTAATATTTATTGGCTCTTTAAAAATACTAACAATTTCTTCTTGTTCTAATAAATTAATATATATATAATTAGAAAATTCTTTTTCACAAAACTCTTTGATTATATAAGTTTTACCTATTTGTCTAGCTCCGAGAACCATTAGGGGAGTTTCTATATGTTCATTTTTCCAATTTACTAACTCTTCATATATCTTTCTTTTCATCGATATCACCTAATACAAATATACAATAATTATAACAAATTGTCAATTTTTTCACGTTTTTGACACGAGTTTTTTGAAAAATTTCACGTTTTTGATACGAGTTTTTTGAAAAATTTCACGTTTTTGGCATGAGTTTTTATTTTTTCTTTATTTTAAACATAAATTTAACATTACTATTCCAAAACCTTTTTAATCTTTTAGGTTCCGTTACTATGCGATAAAGCCATTCTAAATTTAGTTTAATAAATATTTTAGGGGCTCTTTTTTTAGTGCCACTTAAAACATCGAAAGATCCACCTACCCCAATATATATACCTTTTGGGGCTTGGTTAAAATATTGGGAAATTAGTATTTCTTGATGTGGTATACCTAAGGCAACCATGCAAATATCCGGACTTTTTTGGATAATATCTTGCATTACTTGATCTCTATTGGCTACATAACCATTACTATATCCAAGAATTTTTATATTTGGATACTCCTTTTTTATTTTATCCACTAAAGATTCTATTACTTCTTCTTTGGCGCCGAATAAGTAAATAGAATATTTTTTTTCATTAGCAAGTTTTAGTAAATATTCGGCGATATCAATACCCGTAATGCGCTCAGCAACATTTATTCCCATTTTCCGTGCGGCTTTGACAACAGCAATACCATCAGGAACAAAACTATTGTTGCCCATAAGTATTTTTTGTAATTCGGGATTACTTTCACTTAACATTAAAGTTTCCGGATTAACTGTTATAATAAACCTTTTATGTTGCTGTTTTAAATCATTTTCTAAAAGTTTAAAATATTTATCTTTGTCCTTAGTAAATAATTTTTTTAAATATTCTTGCATTTTATCCTCTTTATTATCGCATCAGCAATATATTCACTGGCATGACCATCACCATATGGGTTACTTGCTTGATGCATTTTTTCATATTCTTGCTTATCGGTTAATAATTTTTTTATTTCTTTATAAATTGTTTCTTCATTAGTGCCAACTAGTTTTAATGTACCGGCTTTAATTCCTTCAGGTCGTTCAGTAGTATCTCTTAAGACTAAGACTGGTTTACCTAAAGATGGGGCTTCTTCTTGAATGCCACCGCTATCAGTAAGAATTAAATAGGCTTTATTTAAAAAATTATGAAAATCCACTACTTCTAGAGGTTCAATGAGTTTTACTTGATCACAGCCAGCAAATATTTCGTGGGCTATCTCTCTAACCTGCGGATTCAGGTGAATGGGATAGATTACTTTGACATCATTAAATTCATCAACTATTCTGCGGATGGCTCGAAATATATGGCGCATTGGATCACCTAAATTTTCGCGACGATGAGCCGTCAGAAGGAGCATTCTTTCCCATTTTTGTATCCACTCTAATTCGGGATGCGTATAATTATTTTGAATCGTTGTTTGCATTGCATCAATAGCGGTATTTCCAGTTACATATATTTTGTCAGGACTAATATTTTCTTTAAGTAAGTTTTCTTTACTAATAGCAGTCGGCGCAAAATACATATCAGCAAGGCGATCAACCATTGCCCGGTTCATTTCTTCAGGATATGGCGAGTATTTATCGTTAGTTCTAAGTCCGGCTTCGACATGCCCTATCGCAACTTTGTTATAAAAAGCCGCAAGGGCTCCCGCAAATGTTGTAGTTGTATCGCCATGAACTAAAACAATATCAGGTTTAACTTCTTTTATTATTCTCTCTAAGCCATTTAAGGCTCTTGTAGTTATATCGCCTAGAGTTTGACCACTTTGCATAATATTTAAATCATAATTTGGAACAATGTTAAAAGTTTTTAAAACTTGATCAAGCATTTCCCGGTGTTGAGCAGTAACACAAACTATGCTTTCAATTTCACTTCTTTTTTCTAACTCCTTAATTAAAGGGGCCATCTTTATGGCTTCTGGTCTTGTTCCAAAAATACTCATTACTTTAATCATTTAACTAACACCTACCTTTCTTTATTAAATATATATTTTTTAATTAATATATCCTACTGTCTCGGTGCTCCTCGGTGCTTTTCTTGGTGCTCCTCGGTGCTTATTTAATTATATTAATAATAAGTAACACCACTCCCCTAAACTATACAATAGTACTTAATCTTTGTCAATTTTAATACCTTGTTTTCTATCATTTAATACTTTAGTAATAAAATACAAATATTCTTTTTGGACATTATCAAAACTATATTTGGTTGCTGTTGCTCTAGCATTTTTAGATATTTTTTTCTTTTCTTTACTAGTTAAATTCAAATATTTTAATATCGTATCAGAATATTCTTCTAAATTTCTGTTGCTAATTAAATAACCATTGCTAGCATTTAAAACATCCAACACTCCCTTAGCGCTATCAAAAGCAATACAAGGAATACCATAACTCATGGCTTCAATTACAACTAGGCCAAACGATTCTTCAAAAGATGTCATTAAATATAAAGAACTATTGGCAAGATAATCCTTAATAAATGTATATTTTTTAAAGCCCCATAATTTAATGTTTTTTTCTAAGTGTTTTTCTTTAATTAATGCTTGTAAATTTTCTTTTTCGGGGCCATCTCCAAAAATATTTAGTTTAATTTCGGGATCTTTATTAACTACATCACTCATAATAGTTATTAAATCATTAAACCCTTTAACCTTATCTAAGCGACCGATGGCAATTAAGTTCTTATTATTTAACTTACTAAGTTCACTATCCTTAGGATAATAATTTAAAGCCAGGGGTATATATTGCATTTTAATATTTACTTTATCTTGATAAGAATCTAATAAATTTTTACTTACAGGCATAAAGTAAGCAATATTTTTAAGTTTATTAACCTTTTTAATATACTCATCACTTACATCATAAACATGTTGTTCACTTATTTTAATTACTTCTTTTCGCCCATATTTATTTAATAACTTACTAAACTCATATCTAGTTGATATTATAATAGCAGCATCACTATTAATTAAATATTTAATTATTTTACTTTTTTTATTAAATAATATATAAATGGCTTTAATTCCTTCTTTAAAAGTTTTAATTAATTTAAATTTTTTTAGACTATCTAAAAATTCTTTTTTATTAGAAACTGTATTCATTAAGTATTTGACATTTACTTTAGCATCTAACTTATAAGGTATTTGATAATCTTGTTTATATAAAGAGATTATTTCAACAGAATATTTTTGACTTAACATCGATGCGCGAGTTGCAATAGCATTTTCTACTCCGCCATAGCCCATATGTAAGGCTAATATGGCTATTTTTTTATTGTTTAATTGGGGCTTAGAGAACGCTTTAAATTCATTAGCAAGAAACATACAATAAATAACGACATAAATGGCTACAGCGGGAGCCATAAAGACATGACCAGCAACGGAAGATATTCCTAAACTCATTAAGATCATCATTGCATAAAAGAAAATATTTTTATTCAGATGGAATTTTGATTTAATAAATAAATATAATAAAAAGATAAAAGGAATTAAAAATAATATTACAGCAATTACTCCTAGATGATAAAATATATCTAAAATATCCATTTCAATTAATTTAGTTATGTTATCATTATTTATTTCGGCGTTATTATTAAAACCTAAACCAAATAAAAAGTTTTCTCTATTAAAGTTTTCTAGATATATGTCATTAGTGTTTCTTAAGAAATAATTTCTTTGACTTAATAAGCGTAAGCCGTATTTTTTTATTTTAGTAAGTAGTGAATCCCCAGGCAAGGTTTCACAATTAACACATTCATATATTTCCTCAGTTTGAGAAGGTGTGTCTAACACAGTAAAAAAATTTTTAATAGTATAACTACCTAAGTTTAGAGCAATAATAACTATAAATATTAAAAAGGCTGAAATAAATGGATTTTTTAAGATCTTTTTATTATGCAAATAAGTTATTATTAATAATATGAGTCCTGTTATTACTAAACCAAATAAAGTTACTTTTGTCCCTACATAACTTATTACTAATAAAATTGGGAGTATTCCTAAAAATAAATATTTTCTTTTATTACTTATCAAAAGATAAGAAAAAGGAAATAATAATACCAATATTGTCGAAATTTCATTAGCGGCATAAAACCAACCGACCATACCATATAAACCATTTTCATAAGTGTTAAAACTAGTTTTAGTTATAATTGGGACAATTAATAAAATGGTATAGACAATTATGGTATAAAGTATTAGTTTTTCTATTTTCTCTTTTTTAAACGTAATATCATCAAATATACATAAAAAAGCAAAAAAACTAATAGGAAAGAACAAGAACTTTATTAAATAATTAAATTCATTAAAGATAATGTTAAAATCCCAGAATATTGGCTTAGTTAAAAGATAAGCAACTCCAAATATAAGGGCAATTATAATAAATATAGTACTAACTTTTTTATATTTTGACTTAGTAAAAAATAAAGTATAAATAACTAAGTATATTAGAAGTAATCCTTTTAAAACTCCGCCGATAGATAGCGATATATCGGTAAATCTAGCCATAATTGAACTACCTAAGTCAATAAATGGTAAAAGGAGAAATATAAAATAAACAAATTTTTGCATTTTATTTTCTCCTTTCTATTTTATTGTATATAAAACAATAAGCTTTAGTTAATATTTTACTAGATTTTACTCTTCTTTTCAACCATGAAAATTTTTTTAAATAAGTACATTTCCGCCATGTGGGGTCTAATTCATCTAAATAAAGAAAGGCTGCATCAATAAATTGGTTACGCAGAGCTGAACTTTTAATATGGCGTTGGGCAATGGTATAATCTGTTAGGACCATTACTACTAAATTAGTCATTGCCTCTTTTAGATAGTCATATTTTTTTAAATCATTAACCATAATAGCAACTATTTTTAAAATATCAAACATTTTTTCATCTTTTGTTGTTGTTTGGCTATGTTCGTGAATGACATAGTGGGCCAAAGATTCATCAATTTTGCCAATTTTTTGGGCACTTAGTAAAACTTTACAGACAAAGGGCGCATCTTCATATTTTAAGTTTTCGACAAAGCGATTATCTTTGTTTTTAAATAAACTTTTTTGATAAATTTTGTTACAAGGGCCAAGATTAATGAAATTTAAAATTTGGGGATTTTCTTTTAAAGATGCCGGGGCAAAGGAAGGAAATTTTATTTCCTTTAATACATTACCATGATTTTCATAATAATCACAAATAACAATATCACACTTAGCACTAGTGGCTAATTCATACATTTTTTCACAAAAATTGGGCTCAATGTAATCATCAGAGTCAATAAAAGATAAATATTCACCTGTTGCTAAATCGATACCTAAATTACGGGTTTTACCTATCCCTTCATTCTTTTTTGATATATATCTAATTCTATTGTCATGATATTTTTTTATAATGTTATCCGATTCATCAGTTGATCCATCATTAATAATAATAATTTCAATATCCTTTAATGTTTGCTGTAATAAAGATTTCAAACATTTATCTAAGTAGGCTGCAGTATTATAAACTGGAACTATTATACTAATTTTTTTCATGGTTACCTCACTAAACAATGATAAAAGAAATACGCATTAGTCTTAATCAAAAAATTTTTAATTCGCACTTTGATATTGCCGCCGTGGAGATGTTCAAAACACTTATTTTCTTTTAATATTTTCCGGTATTTTTTAAAGTCTTGATATTCTAGTCTTGTCGAATAATAAATTAAAGAATTATTGATAAATGTTATTATTAAGTCATTGTTGGGGATGTCTTTTAATTGTTCTTTTAAAAATACTGCTTGGCGTAACATATCATCCATTTTTTTTATTTTCTTTTTATAATCATTATTATTTATTAAACTATTTTCTCTAATTACATAATTATAACCAATATAACTTAGGGACTTTACCCTTTTAGCCTTAGCAATTATTAAGGGGATTAAGCCATAATCTTCGGCGATACAGCCTACCATGAATTTAAAGTTATTTTTTTTATAAAAATTGGCATTGTAACAGTAACTCCAAGCATTTTCTATATAATGGTATTTAAATATTTTATTGAATGCTTCTATTCCGGTGGTGGTTTTAAATTCTTTTTCAGGATGAGTTATTTTTTGGCTACCGACAATATCGGTAACTTGGAATCTGATTAAATCAGGAGTATCATCTAAATTATTATTTAATACTTCAAGTAGACCTATATTAAAGTAGTCATCACCATCTAAAAATAATAAATATTCACCAACTGCGGCATCTACTCCCAGGTTTCTTGCTTGACTAAGACCAGTTTTTTCTCTATAAATTTTAGAAAATTTTGGATATTTTTTGACATACTTATCAACTATAGTCTCACTATTATCACTACATTTATCACAGACAATAATTACTTCATAATTTTGATAAGTTTGTTCAACAACGCTATCTAAACACTTTTCTAAATACTTTTCAACATTATAAACAGGTATTATTATACTAAACTTTGGCATTTTATTTTCTCCATAAATAGTGGTATATTCTCTTTATAACACGAATAAAATATAAATAACTTCTTTTTATTATATTTGTTCTTTTTATTTTATTAATATTTTTATATATTTTAGTTTTATCTAAGTTTAATAAAGATATATCGGCATTACTGAGAATACTATTAACTTCGTTTTGAATTTCTTTATATTCACTTTTTTTTCTTTTTACATATGGCTTTATATCGGAAATTACATAATTAATAAAATGTTGATATTCAAAAGCATAATGTGTTGGTAAATTATTACTTTTATATAATTTTAATAATTTTTTTATAGATTTTAATGTATCTTTTATTTTATTCAATGTAATTACTTTGGGCTTATTTGTTTGTCGGTAGAGATAAATTATATCTGGTATACCATAAAATTCTTTGGCTTTCAATAAAACTGTTGCTAAAAAAATAGGATCTTCATAATTCCTATAATTAGGAAAACAAATTTTTTCTTTTACCAAAAATTCCTTCTCGTAAATAAACCTAGTAAATCCCCATGATGGCCAAACATCATATTGTTCAAAATTTAATTTTTTTTCCTCTTTTATATTATAACCATTATATTTTGTTACAATATGATTACTTTCAAAATTGTCAGGAATAACTCCAATATTTCCACAAACTACATGCATATGATATTTACTAATAATTTTATATAAATTCATTAAAGTATCATCCGAGTAATAAAGATCGTCTGGATCTAAAAACATTATATATTTTCCAGAAGCATTTTTTAATCCAACATTTCTTGAAAAACCTGCCCCCATATTTTTTTCATTATATAAAATTTTTATTCTTTTATCAAAAAGTGCATAATTCACCATAATATTATTTGAATTATCTGTGCTACAATCATTAACAATTATTATCTCTATTTCAGATAAAGTTTGATTAAGCAAAGAGTTTAAGCAAAAAGCAATATATTTTTCGACATTATAGACAGGAATTATAATGCTTATTTTATTTTCTGTTGTGATTTCATGCTCTTTAACATCTAATTTATAATTCATTTTTTTTAACAAATTATAAAATTGATTTTCTTTAAAATTGGATTTGATCATTTCTAAAAACAACAATTTATGTTTTTCTAGTAGATTAAGACGCCATAAAAATTCATTATACATATAATTTTCAAATTGTTGATAAAATTCCGCAGGCAATTTATTATCAATAATATCTTTTTCTATAATTTTCATTATCTTAACAATATCCAAAACGTTTTGATTATCATAATTTGATGCTTGTAATGAATTGCTTCTATTAATTCGGTAATATAAAAGTTTTTGGTCAATTATGGAAATAGAATTAGCCAATATAATACTTTTATAATAAAAAGGATTATCTTCATATCTAAGGTTTTCAGGAAATCTTATTTTATGTTTTTCTAAAAAAGATCTTCTATATAATTTATTCCATGCTACCACTATTGCATTCTCTGATATAAATTCTTTTGGTGTTAAATTATTACAAGAAAAAGTTTTTCCGATAAATTTTTTGCTAAAATTTAAGTTACTTCCCCATGCATCTTTTACTATTTTTTGCTTTGATTCATCATAAGAGTAAAAGGGAAACATTACCATATCACTATTGTCTTTTTCTATTTTATTTAACAATAACTCAAAGGCTTGACTACAAATCCAATCATCACTATCTAAGAAAAAAATGTAATCACCTACACTTTTTTCTATTCCTATATTACGTGCACCGCCAAGTCCACCTTTATCTTGCAAAAACAATTTTATTCTCTTGTCTTTCGCCATAAATTTTTTTATTAATTTTAATGAATTGTCTTTTGATTGTTTGTATATTATAATTATTTCAAAATTATTAAAGGTTTGTTGAATTACACTATTTAAACATTTTTCTAAATATTTTTCTGTAGCATAAACTGGAATTATTACTGAAATTTTTTTTATTGCAATCACCACACTTCTTATTTTTTATCAATTTTTTTCAATATTTTTTCTATTTTTTTATTGTTACTTTCAATATTATTTAATTTATTTTCTATAAAATTATAATATTCATAATTTGCTTCTTTAACAATATTAATCATTCTATATTTCATTTTAGTATAAAGCGGTCTAAATATTTTAATAATTATTCTTTTTATTATATTTCTTTTAACATTTACTGTAGGTTGCGATGAAATGTTCGAAGACACTTGTTTATATTTAAAGTTTGATGTTTCATTTATGTATCTTATCCACAAATCGAACAAATTACAATATTTTGAATCTTTAAAATTCAATTCATCTTCAAATCTAAATACTTTAAATATTTCAGCATCTTTTATACTAGGAGAATAATAAAATTTCTCTAACATCTCATTCAATTCATACTCTTTAACAATAAAATTATATTTTTTAAATTTTTTGGCATATAACGCTATAATATTTAAACAACTTTTTTGAATATTATTAATAGTGGCTAACTCTAAATTATCAAATTTTATTTTTTCAAATTCATATTCTTGTTTTTCAAAGTTATATTTAACACAAGTAGCATCTGCTTTACTAAATATATATTCCCTTATGCTACCAGAAATTTTTGGCAAGTATTCTATCAATGTTGTTATTGAAAATCCTTCCTTATTTGCTCTATTATAAGGCAAATCGCCTTTAGAATGAATATAAATAGAATCCAATGGATAACCTAATAAATTAGACATTATACTTTCTGTTCTTCCACTATATCCAACATCAATTAGTACATTAGATTGCGTAATTAAGTTTTTATAATACATATAATTTTCTTTTGTATATTTTTGACTTTTATTTTCATCAAAATGTTTTATTAAAATATCTCTAATAAATCTCTCTAACTCTTTATTATCGTTAAAATAATCAAAGTATGAAAAATCTAAACTTTCACAAAGTTTTTTGTACTCTTTTTCATCAATGTCTAAATGCATATAGAAAAATCCATATATTCTTTCTGGAGTTAATAAGATGTCTTGTTTAGAAAATTTTAATGACCAAAAATCTTCTTTAGTCTTTATGGATAATGGAATCAACAATTTCCTGGACATATATAAATAATTTATATTATCTTTTTCTTCAGGATATAACAATTTATACGCTTCCATTAACAAATAACCATCTCTTGAAGCGAAATGTAACTTATTATACTTTTTTTCTTTAACGATTTTATGAATTTTATTTAAAAAACCAAAAACAGCTAAGGCAACAGGAATTGTACCAATGATATTGGAAGAACCATTATAAAATGAATCGTCATAATTATTAAAATAAGGATAATCATATAATTCATTAATTATAGTTGCCATAATACATTTATTTCCAATAAAATCCATAGAATCATATGTCATATAGTTTTTATCTATATTATTTTCATTAAAATTTTGATACCAATTACTATTTTCGGTTAAAAATAGTATCGGAGGTAACCATCCTACATTTATTTCCATATTTTGAGGAACATTAATATCTGAATTCATATTATCCCCGATATGTAACATTTCGTTTGGCAAAATTTTCAAATCCATTAATACTTTCTTAAAAGCATTGCCAGTGTGTTTTAATCTTTTAGTTTTAGAAGATATATAAATTTTAAAGAACTCATAATTATTCTTTTTTAAAATTGAATTAATAGTTTCTTCGTTGAGATATATATCAGAAATCAAAATTATTTTTTTATTTAAATACTTTGATAAACTATATAATTCAAATCCGCTTTCTCTTTTATTACAATGTTCTATTTCTAATTGTTCTTCTAATAATTTTATATTATTAAGCAAGTTAGTTTCTATACAATATTTTTTCTTTATTTTATTATATATATCATTAATAGTTACTTCTTCAGTTGGAAATTTAAGTTCTGATCTACATTCATTTTCCGCATTTATTCTCATTTGTGAAAAATACAAATAATTTCTATTATTAGTATGCTTATTAAAATAATCATCAAGCATTACAAATAAATCTGTGGGGCGAAATAAATCTCTTTTTATTAAAGTATCAAACAAATCAAAACTTATATATTTTATATTATCATCCATTATCTTTCTTTTGATATTTAAATAATCATAAAAATAGTTGTCAACTTCTTTTAAATTTGAATTATAATAATTAACTTCTTCTTTAATAAATTTTAATCCTTCATCTAATTCTATTTGATTTGAATCTATCAAATATTTCCAAGCGTAAATAGAATCACTACTTACATTTACTAGTTTATTATTTATAAAATAATTTGCAAATTCTGAGTTTACTTCTATACTTTCTATGTCAGTATAATGGAAAAATGTATTTTTACAAATTTTTATTTTTTTTGCAAATTCAAATATTGAAATTAATATTTCAAACGGACAAATATTTACTTTCTTACTTTTTAAACTATCTAAAATTATTTTTTTATCAAAAATTTTATTGTATAAAGACCAATATTCAAGTCCCAAATATCCATAATTTAAAAATTCATTGTAATCTATATGGTTTTTATTTTCGTAAACAAATGGGCTTTTATTAAAATAATATATTTTCTCCTTAGTTGTATATAAAATATTTCCAATTTTTATATCAGCATCCATATCAACTAAAATTCGTGAACTATCCAATTCAGGATAAGCATAGTCACTTAAAAAATATATATTGTCATAATCACAAATTTCGATTACTTCTTTCCACTTTGTATTATCTGTACATTTTAAATATTTTATTTTTTTTTGTTCTTTTTTAGTTATTTCCGGATAATGCAAAACTATTAATTGACTATCTTTTATACTTTGAGCAGAAAACCTCTCAATAACCTCATTTAAATAATTTTCATTGCTATATTGATAAATAGCAGTTATTCCTTTTTTCATTTTACTTCACCAACTTTTTTTATTTCCTGTTTTGTAACCCTAATTATTTCTTTTTCTATTCCCTCACACATTTCCTTTTCAGATGGAAATATTTTACAAAATTCCATACCTTTTTTTACTTTTTCTTTTCTAAGTTTTTTGTTTTTTAATAATTCAATTACTTTCTCTGCAATCTTTTCAGCAAATGGTTCTGCTAAAGTAATATTTTCCCTACTACCATAATTAACTTCATTATCGTTAAAATCTAAATCAATTACTGCGGTACCACAAGATAACATTTCAAATGGCACTAAAGATGGGTTAGTTGTAGAAAATGCTAATCCTACTTCACATTTTCTATATAAATCACCTAATTCTTCTATAGTAGGTACTAAACCACAATTAACAAAATCAAAAGGTACATCATTATATGAATTTGAATTTTCACCATAAAAGTATATTTTTGTTTCTGGCATTTTTTCTTTTACTATTGTTAATGCATTTAACCCTAACTTATAACATCTTCTTGGCATATTTGGTTTAGCAAAAAAAACTATACTATTTTTTTCTTTGGTTTCTCCATTATAAAAGTAAACGTTCCTGTTTAAAGGAAATCTAAAATAATATCCATAATCAATTCCAAAATCTTTTTTTAGGAACGTTAATGGCCAAGGGCCAGATGTTATTGGGTATAACCCTAACTTGTAAGATTGATATGCCCGAATAAACTCATCTCCCATTGCAGTGAAATATGACTCATAATCTTGAATAAAATAAAAACATTTTTTTGCTTTGTTTTCGTTTTCTTTTACAATATACGCACTCTCATAATGTGTTGCAAAAAGCATGTCACATTCTTCTATATTATCAGTTCCATATATAATACTAGCACCCAAATCGAAAAAATTTTCTTTAATAAAATTATGGGCTTGTACACCGCTAATACATGGATCTGGACTAAAAGATAGTTTATAATCGATATATACAGTTACATCATGTTCTTGCGATGCTAGATATCTTATAACTCTATAAAAATTCCTATGTCCTCCCGATCCTTTAATTGGTCTAGGAATTATCCAACTTATTTTATACTTTCCCTTTTTTAATTTCTTTTTTACTATATAATTACCTGTTTCTAAATTATCATCATTTGTAATAATATTTGTTTTTTCTTGTATATTAGTTATATTTTTTTTATTTACATCATTCCTTTTGAATATATGATAAATAGATTTAAATAATTTATAAATTAATTTTGTAATCCAATAGAATAATTTAATTACCCATTTTAAAAACTTCGGTAATTTACTATATATATAATAAGCTTTTTCTGCTAATGCTATTGCTTTATCCATAAAAACCTCCTTAAACTCACAAAAAGTATAATACTTTACTGACTTATACTTTTTCTTTTAATTGTTCTTATAATCATCATCTTTTCTTTAGATGGTAATATAGAATTTTTTATTCAATATTAATATTTTTTATTTACCTTTTTAGTGCTTATCGTTAATATTATTACCCGTTATCTCATTCATGGTTAAATAATTATAAAATATTTTCATCATCATATGATCAAATGTCATATGTAAGTCTTCAGCTATTTGCATATCATT
>CALVVK010000003.1 GCA_944363825.1 uncultured Bacilli bacterium
TAAATTGACATATTTTGACTAGTTTTGTCGAAATGCTTGCAATCACAAAATAAGTCTTTATAATAGAAACTTGTTACCTTTTAGTGGGAGTCTACTTTACTTAACCGGAGTCCGGCTTCAGGAAGAGGTATGAGCGATAATGAATTTTATCTAGTAATGATAATTATTATATTTGGCTTAATTGCCGATATCAATGAAAAAAGACGCAAATAGCGCCAACGAATATAAGTAGGCGTTACAACCACTATGGGTAACGCTTACAGTTATATTATATGATATTTTATAAATAATTACAATATTTTTTAGTAACAAAATTTTGACAAAATTTTCTAGTTTTATTTTTCAAATTCAATTTCAATTATATTTTCTTTATGGATAAATTTATATTTTATTTTTTTATTATTGGAAAAATATATTACAACATATCGATATGAAAACAGTTTTATTTCTTCCTGATAAACTTTATGTTCAAAACCTATTTTGGTAATAGTCTCACCAACTAATTCTCTTTTTAATAATTTAGTAAAGTCATTATCATTTAAGTTGTTAAATACATTATTATCAACATAAACTTTATATTCATCTAATACTTTTAAAGTATCTTTACTACATTTAAGTAAAGTTATTAATGATTCATCTATTTTTCCAAATTTTGCGATTAATTTATTATCGGTAGTTTTTATAATATTACCAAAAATGTTTATAAAATTTACTTTTTGACCAATAATTTTATGAAAATCATATATTTTAGTATAATCTTTATCTTTTTCATAAAAATTTAAAATATCATATATGGTATCAAAATAATTAGATCTTTCGTCTTCATTTTCAAAACTAGAATTCAAAAATGAGGCTTCAGTGCCTATACCATCTAAGGCTTGGTTGATATTATTGCCTTTAGTCATATGATTAAGTATTAATTTAGTCATTTTAATTAAGTCGTTATTTTCGGCAATAAAATGAAAATCACTTATTATTGATGGACCATATTTATCAACATCTAAACCATATTCTATAAATAATTCTAATAAAGGATACAAATCAGGATACTTATCTAAAGCAGTAAAAATACATTCACCAAAAAAGGTTGACCAATATTCGTAATCTTCAGTAATTTCACATTCTAAAGTTTCTAAAGCATTGGGGTTGGCTCCCATTACAAATAATTCTCTTACTTTTTCTATATCGATAACTTTATTATCAATTAGTTCTAATATTTTCTTTTCCAGTTTCCCTATTAACATTATTCATTATCCTCATAATAATAATCATCTTCTTCTAACTCTTCTTCTTCGAAAGAAGTAGAATCATATTTTCCTTCATCAACTAACTTTTCTTGCCAATCTTCTAAATTAGAATCTTTCTTTTTCTTACTGTTTTCTTCTAAAAAAGAAAACAAGCCAAGTTTTTTAGAATCATCTTTTTCTTTAAACAAACCCATATAATCACCTTCATAACTGAGGAAACACCACATTAAATGAAAGCACTCCGTTGGTAAACAAAATAATGGATACCAAGCAAGTGGAGGACTTCCAAGTGATGTAAATATAGCAAATTCAATATAAAATGTCAATATCCGTACAATTTGAACGAAGTCTAAATTTATCGAAATCCTGGATAAAACAACATCATCATTCCGCTGGATTTCTTTTAATTAAGTTTATAACCTAATTTTTCTAATTCCATTACTGCAATAGCTGACAGTTCATCTTTAAATAGTTCTTTAATATCAAAAAAATCTGCACCAAGTGAATCATCATTAACTGCATCGATTTTTATTTTCTTTTTAATTTCATTATTATAACTTAAAACTTTAAAGAAAATACCAGTATGATGAACTTTTACTAAAACATTTTCTTTAAATTGCCATTCAAAAGCCACAGAGTCGGCATCAAACAATTGATAATCAACTACTTCTATACCAACTTCTTCCATTAACTCTCTTTTTAATGCTTCTTCTGGTCTTTCACAAAATTCTATTGTACCACCTGGCAAATCAAGTTTTCCATCATAAGGGCCTCCAGATTTTTTAATAAGTAAAATCTTATCTTCTTTTATTACCAAACCATAAGCCCCTAATTGTTTGAATTCTTTCATTATTTTTTCTCCTTCTATTTTTTTGAATTAACAATATATCCAAATAAAAAACTCCATCCTTCCTCCATAAACCTAATTATAGATTGAACAGAGTTTATTAATTATTTATTTGCCCATTTTTTTTCCCTGAATATGATAAGCAATTATAAGTTGTAAACGATATGGGGCAAATCTGGTGAAGAATAAAGTTAATTTCATTTTAAATGTGGGAACAATAAGTAATTTTCTTTTAAACATCTTATCAATAGCATATTTGGCTACATAAGCAGGATCGGCCTCATTAATGGCAAATTCGCCATGGGCAACTTTATTAAAATTAGTATTGACTGGGCCGGGACATAATGCCGAGATTGAAACCTTACTCTTCCCTTGCCTTAATTCTTCATTAATAGCCATAGTTAGTTTAGTTATATAATTTTTAGTAGCATAATAAGTACTAAGACGAGGTCCTGCCATAAAACCAGCGCTGGAACAGACATTTAAAATATAACCGGAGTCTTTTTTAATAAAATCTTTTAAAAATAATTTAGTTAAGATATGATAACATTTAATATTTAAATTGATCATTTCTAATTCGCGGTCTAAGTCAGTATCTTTGAAAAGACCAAAAAGACCAAAGCCCGCATTATTAATTAAAATATCGATAGAATCATTCTTAGTAAGTTCATATAATTTATAAACATTATCTAGAATTGTTAAATCAAGAGTAATAATTTTAACATTGGCATTGACATCTTTTTTTATCTTTTCTAGGGCTTTTTTATTTCTTGCGACTAGAATTAAGTCAATATTTTGGCTAGCCAAGTAATAAGCCATATGTTTACCTATACCACTTGATGCTCCAGTTAATAATGCTTTCATTTAATCACCTTCAAGGACACTAATTATATTTGGTTGTATTTGTTTTTTACGAGATACAATTTTTGGTAAAAACATACATTGATGAATATGTTTTAAACCAAAACTATCTTGGATAATACCTGCTGCTGCATCATTATAAAGAACATAAGATCCATTTTTAATAACATCAGTTATAAATATTGTTACAATACTATAATTTAGAGTTACCATTTCATTAAGTTTAGCAATAAATTCATCGATGTTTTTCTCTACTGTTTCAATATCCATCGTCATTATTTGACTAATTCCTAGTAATTTATCCCCAACTACATAGGACTTAAAGTCAGTTTTGATTAGTTCTTCAACACTCTTACCTTCAATTGAACTTGATGCCTTTAACATTTCGTAGCCGTAGGTATCAATATCAACTTTAGCAATACTCGCTAGTTTAACTGCGACAAATTTATCATCTTCAGTTGTTGTAGGACTAGTAAGTAATAAAGTATCTGATAAAATTGCCGAAAGCATTAAGCCTGCCATGTTTTTCGGAATACTTACCTTTTGTTCTTTATACATATCATAGATCATTGTTGCCGTACAACCTACTGGCCGCGAGCGAAAATTAATCGGAAGTGAAGTCCCAATATCACCAATATTATGATGGTCAATTATTTCTAAAATATCCGCTTCATCAAGGCCATCAACTGATTGGGCAAAATTATTATGATCGACTAAAATAACTTTTTGCTTTTCATAAATATTAGGTCCTGTCAATTTAATTAAACCAAGACATTCATTTTTATTATTAACAACAGGATAATTAGAATGATTAACCCGATGAGTCATGTTTTTAAACTCATTATAATAATCTTCATTATTGACAGTAATTGGACTTTTATTAAGATTGATACTTTTAACAAAGTTACTTAAAAGAATTTTATTAGCAATTTGAAAACTATCTAATTCCGAAGCAATAATATTTATTCGCTTAGCCTCGGCTTTTTTAATAATTTTTTTATCTACATTGATATTAAGGGGTAAAATAATTAATTTAACCTGGGAGTCAATTGCATATTCTAATATTTTAGTCCGATCACCTACAATTAAAATATCTTCATTAGATAACTCTACTTCTTTTTGAAATGTTTTATCTTTTAAACCAGCAATTAATATATCACCAGAAATATATTCATCAAATTTGGTAATAACTTTGGCATTTAATGTTTCAATTATATTATCAAGTAAAGTATTAACTATTTCTTTATTACCATTAATTAAATAACGAGCAATTTCTTTTAAAGTAACATAACCAGTTAATTTCTTTTTATCATCTATTAAAGGAACGGCGGTAGTATTTTGTTTTTGCATTAAATTGAAGGCCGCATTTATACTAGATAATTCATTAATATATGCCTTTTTATCATATTTAATATTTTTAATCCGAATCCTAACGTCATTTAAATAACTAGGTACTGGTACTTTAAAATAATCTAAGACAAATTTGGTTTCGTTATTAATATTACCCAAAACTTTTGGGGCGGTTTTTCCTCCTTGTTCATTTTTTAGATATGATAAGGCTATTGCGGAACAGACAGAATCAGTATCGGGATTTTTATGTCCAAAAATAAATGTAGTCATTTTTCACCTCTTCATGATTTTATCATAATATTACAGTTTTTTAAATACCTTTTAATTCATAAAGAATATCTCTTAATTCCATGGCTCTTTCAAAATCAAGGTTCCGAGCCGCTTCGTGCATTTCATCTTCGACTTGCAGAATCATTCGTTGTTTTTCTTTCTTACTCAATTTTTTCTTTTCATCTACAACTAAATCATTACTTACAACTTCTTTAATTTCTTTAGTTATAGTTTTAGGAACAATTCCATGTTCTTTATTAAATTTTTCTTGAATTTCTCTTCTTCTTTTGGTTTCTTTAATGGCCTCATCCATAGCATCACTTATCGCATCGGCATACATAATTACTTTACCATTCGCATTACGGGCACATCTTCCTATTGTTTGAATAAGACTTCTACTACTTCGTAAGAATCCTTGCTTGTCGGCATCAAGGATACAAATTAAACTTACTTCTGGTATATCCAAGCCTTCCCGCAGGAGATTGATACCCACTACACAATCATAAACACCAAGGCGCAGGTCTTGAATTATTTTAAGACGTTCTAATGTTTTAATTTCACTATGTAAATAAGCAACTTTAATATTCATTTCTTTTAAATAATTAGTTAATTCTTCACTCATTCTAATAGTTAGCGTAGTAATCAAGACTCTTTCGTTTTTAGCAATTCGCTCTTTAATTTCCCCGATGATATCATCGATTTGGCCAACACTCGGACGAACTTCAATAATTGGATCAAGTAGTCCAGTTGGACGAATAATTTGTTCGACATATTTACCATTAGTGCGTTCTAATTCATAATCACCTGGAGTTGCGGATACATAAATGGCTTGATTGATATGGGCATTAAATTCTTCAAAAGTAAGAGGACGATTATCAAGAGCACTCGGAAGACGAAAGCCATAATCTACTAAAGTTTGCTTCCGCATTCTATCGCCATTATACATGCCCCGGACTTGGGGTAAAGTCACGTGAGATTCATCGACGACTAGTAAAAAGTCTTTTGGGAAAAAGTCGATCAAACAACTAGGAGTTTCTCCCGCATTCCGTAAGGCCAAGTGTCTCGAATAGTTTTCAACCCCACTGCAAAAACCAGTTTCACGCAACATTTCAATATCATAATTAGTGCGTTCCCGCAAACGTTGTTCTTCGATTAACTTGTTTTGGGAATGTAATTCTTCAAGCCGTAATTTAAGTTCTTCTTCTATTCTTTTGATAGCAATTTCTAATTTATCTTTACTGGTAACAAAGTGTGATGCCGGAGATATCGTAATACTTTTTTTATTCGCAGTAACTACACCAGTTAAAGGATCAAAAAGTGAAATACTATCAACAACATCATCTTCTAAAATAACGCGTATTCCACTAGCCCGTTCATTAACTGGAACAATATCAATTGAATCCCCTCGCACCCGGAATGTTCCCCGGTGAAAATCTAAGTCACTGCGCTCATAAGTCATATCGATAAGTCTATTTAATATTTTATTACGGGTAATATGATCACCAATATTTAAAATAAGCATATTTTTTTCATACTCTTCTTTTTCCCCAATACCATAAATACAGGAAACAGAGGCCACTACAATAACATCACGATAATTAATTAAAGCAGACGTTGCGGCATGTCTTAATTCATCAATTTCATCATTAATTGAGGCATCTTTTTCTATATAAGTATCACTGCTTGGTACATACGCTTCGGGTTGATAATAATCGTAATAGGAAACAAAGTATTCAACATGATTATTAGGGAAGAATTCTTTTAATTCCGCGTAGAGTTGCCCAGCAAGAGTTTTATTGTGAGCCAGGACAAGGGTTGGTTTATTAACATTTTTAATTACATTAGCAATAGTAAAAGTTTTACCTGTACCAGTTGCCCCAAGTAATACTTGTTCTTTTTTCCCACTCATGATGCCATCAGTTAATTCTTTTATGGCTTCGGGTTGATCTCCACTGGGAGTAAATTTAGATACTAATTCAAACATTGAGGACCACTCCTTATTTCTTATTATAAATAAATTTTAAGATATTATATATCAATTATTTTCTAAAAGTCAACATTCCTTATTATTTAAATATATCGTTATGGCAGCAATCATATCGGGAGCAATAGTTTCATTAGTAATATTCTTAGGAATATTTTCTTTAATTGCTGTTATTGCTTCCGTTAAAGGTAATTTTATTATCTGATAATTTGCTTCTATTTCCTGTTCTGTAAGTTTTCTTTTTGATAAATCAATATTTTTAGTAGTTTCAATTAAATAATAATATATTTCATTTTTTCTATTGATTCCTACTGTAGGATAATCTTTGTTTAAATAAGTAACTTTATAAAATGGTTCTTTTATCTCAGTATCATCTAAATAAATACCTGTTTCTTCTAAAACTTCTCTTTTTAAACATTCTTTAAATGTTTCGCCTTCTTCTAAATGGCCACCAGGAAATTGCCAAACATTATTACCATTACCAATAAGGATATTATCATCTTTTATAATTAACGCTTTTATTCTAATAACAATATCATTTATATCTTTTTCTGCTAAATTAGCATAATTATATATTTTTTCTAGCATTTTTATAATCTCCTTACATCTTTTTAGGAATATTTATTCCTAATATTTTTAATAATAATTCATTAGTTTTAAATACAACTTCTGATAAACCTAACCATGATTGTTGAATTTCTTTATTTTCTTCTGTTAATATTCTATTTGCGGTATAAAAACTATTATAAGTATTAGTTAATTGATAGAGATATTCAGCAATTTCATTAAGGGATAATTCATTATAAGCATTATTTAGGATAACTGGTGTTTGCAATAATTTTAAAACTATATTCCGATCGTATTCATTAGCAATAATCCTAATTGGGCCGATGGGTAAGCCTTGTTCTTTAGCCTTATTTAATAAAGATTTTATTCTAATTGTTGAATACAATAAATATACTCCAGTTTTACCATTTAAATCACAGAATTTTTCTTCATCAAAAATATAATCAGTTGTCCGATTAGGTAATAAGTCGGCATATTTTAAAGCACTTACAGCAATGATATTGGAAATTTCCTCTCTTTCATCATCTACAATATTTGTATTTAGGTGTTTTATGGTTTCCTGTTTTACCATTTCAATTAAAGCAGATAAAGTCATAATCCCCCCATCACGGGTTTTAAATGGTTTACCGTCTTTACCATTCATTGTGCCAAAACCGATAAAATTTAACAAGACATTCGAAGGAACTATTCCCGACTTATAAGCGGCGCGGAAAACTTGTTCAAAGTGTAAGGCTTGTCTTTTATCTACTACATACCATATTTCATCAGGATTAAAATCGTGCATCCTTTCCCATAAGGTCGCCAAGTCAGTTGTTTCATAGGAAATTGCGCCATTAGATTTTACTAATAATAACGGTGGCATTGGTGAGTTATCATCAGGGTTACTAACATCCATAATCAATGCTCCTTGACTTTCATAAACTAATCCTTGATCTTTTAAATGTTGAATAACGGCAGGAACATATTTATCGGCATCACTTTCGCCATTCCACAAATCAAATGATACATTTAATTTAGCATATATTTCTTTGATACTATTAGTGGATATTTTAACAATTTGTTGCCATAGTTCATAATACCCTTTTTCTTTTTGTTGTAATTTTGTAGTAATCTCGCGGGCTTCTTCGAGATACTCTTCATCTTCCTTGGCCTTACTGCTAGCAATAGGATATAGTTTTTCTAAATCTTCATTTTTAATCGGACATTCTTTAGGATACTCGCCTTGATAATTTTCCACAAAATAAACCCAATTAGGATATCTTTTCTTTAATTCTAAAATAATTAAACCCATTGGTCGACCCCAGTCTCCCAGGTGAACATCACTTATTACCTCGCATTTTAATTCCCGGGCTAATCTTTTTAAGGCTTCACCAATATTGGCACTTCTTAAATGGCCAACATGTAATGTTTTGGCAACATTGGGGCCACCATAGTCGATAATTATTTTTTTATTCTTATTAATAGCAATGTTATTATTAATGTCTTGGTGAACATGATTCATATAATCAGTTAGAACTTTATCAGAAAATGTTATATTTATAAAACCAGGACCTGCCACCGTAACTTCTGAATAATCAGAACTATCTAACATTTTCTCGATAATTTCAGCCGCAATTATTTGGGGTTTTTTTTGATATTTTTTGGCTAATTGCATAACCCCATTAAATTGATATTGGCCTAAATCTGGTCTTGCCGAAGGTAGTAATGAACAATTAGTTATTTCATAACCACAACCCACAATTATTTTTTTTATTTTTTCTTCTTGTTCATAAATAAAACTTGGCATTAGATACCACCCCATTACATTTTATTATAACATATTTTATAATCTATCTAATAACATGTTTGGGGACATTGGCCCACCTGTCATCAATATTAATTACATTAAGAACATCTTTAATTTGATCTTTAGTAAAAGGTTTGGCTAAATAAGCACTAAAACCTAAGGCTAAATATTTTTCTTTAGCACCACTGATAGCATCTGCCGTTACCGCAATTACGGGAGTTGCAAAGCCTGGTATGTTTTGTAATTCTTTTAAAGTTTCTTCACCCGATAACTCAGGCATCATGATATCGAGGAAAATTACATCATATTTTTCGCCATTTTTTATTTTATTTAAACACTCTTGTCCACTTAAACAGGCATCTACTTTTAAACTTAAACTTTCTAAGGCTTTAGTAGCCACTTTTAAATTTAATTTATTATCATCTACAACTAATACTCTTTGTAATTTTTGATTAATAACTTTATTTTCTTTTTCTACATCAACATTTATTTTTTGGGGAATATTGACAATAAATATTGAACCTACCCCAAAATTACTTTGAACATTTATTGTGCCATGCAACATTTCTACTAACGATTTCGTTATGGCTAAGCCTAAGCCTGTGCCCTCAGTTGTAGTATTTATATCATTGTCTAAACGTGCAAATTTTTCAAATAATTTAGCAATAAATTCTTTTTTTATACCTCGACCGGTATCTTCAACTGAGATAATTAATAAACAAGTATTTTTCTTATTTACACATTTAACATTTAAGTTAATATGACCTTTTTCGGTATACTTTATAGCATTTGTTAATAAATTATTAATAATAGTCTTAATATGAACTTTATCTCCAATTAAAAACTCGGGGATATCTTCAGCAATAGATAGATTAAATTCAATTGGTTTATTACCTATTTTTGTTGCAGTAATTTTAGCCATTTGCGTAATTTCTTCCCGAAAATTATAAGCACTTTCCTCAATATCAATTTTACCACTTTCAATTTTGTTGATATCTAGAATGTTACCAACAATTTCTAAAAGTGTCGATGATGCACTTTTAATATTTTCGATATCTTCAATTACAGACTCAGGAACTTGATCCTTAAAATTAACTATGTCTTCAGAAAAACCAACAATGGCATTTAAAGGAGTCCTTATTTCATGCGACATACTTGATAAAAAATCACTTTTAGCCCGATTGGCTTTTTCGGCTTGTTCCTTGGCTAAAATAACCGTATTTAACATTTTAACATCAGGGTTTTCAATAGTAAAATACATGATAAATAAAATATAAGAATAAAAGAATCCTTCAAAAATTAGTTCATGATATAAATTTCTTAAAATAAAACCAAATAAATACAATAATATTAATATTAAAAATGGTAATAATTTAATAATATTATTTTTCTTATAAAGTAAATAAATAGTTAAGACAATGAATATAAAAAAACTAATTAATGAATAAATAATAGCAATATTATATGACCAGCCTTCGCCATCTAAAATATTATCATAATATATTACATTTAATGGTAATAACAAAATTAATAAAATAGCAATAATAGTTATTGTATTAAGTAAAATGTTAATAACATTGGATTTTTTTATATCAAATATTAGAAGACAATATTTAATAGAATAATAATTTAGAATAACTAGAATACTCATGTATATTTTTTGAAAAATTTCAATTAACGTAAAGTTGGCAGTTGTTTTAGCAATTATAAATGTAATTAAACCAATAATGATAAATATTGTATTTAATATTAATAATCTAGAATAAATAGTAACCTCATTATTATGAATATGCTTTTTGGCATAAAACAAGATAAGTAATGTTATAGTTAATAACAAACCAACACTAGGTAATAAAACTGCTCCCATTTATTTACCTCCTTAAAGTTAATTTTAATTTATCTTTCATTAAGAATGCATTATTTTTATTTATTTCTATATTTTCTAAAAAGGAAAATACTTCTTCTTCGGAAATAACAGATTTATCATGAAAACTTTCACTTATAGCATCTTCTAGTGAAAAACCATAACCGTAATTACATCTGCCCACAATTTCATTTTGAAATTGTTCTAAATAATTATCAGGTATTTCTTCTCTTTTTAATTTTGGTTGAACTAGCATAAGTTCCCATTTTAAAGTGGCTAATTTATCTCGCAAATCATCAGTTAGTTCTTGCGGACTCCTAGAATCATCGGCGGAAATTTCATAATTGGCTCCAATGTTGAAATAAATCTTTTGGCCATATTGTTCAACTGCTATTGGGACAATTTCAGAACCTGTCTCTTGGGCTAAACGAACTGTCCCTGTAAATAATTTCATTACTACTAAATTGGGAGTAACATTCCATGCTCCTTCGGGATAAATAAGAAGATTACCGCCTTTTTTTAATAATTCAATAGAACGATTATAAGCGATTTTACGATCTTCACGGTCTTTTGTTTCTAAGGGAATTACACCATTCATTTTTAGTCCTTGATAAATTAATTTTTTATAAAGAATACCAGGATCTCCCAACATAAGATAAGCGGGTTTTTTAATTACTTGAAATGTTCTTTGAATATCATTTCCTCCGATATGAGTACAAGCATATATTTTGGTTTTTTTAGTATTAGATGTATGAATATCATTTAAAACAACTATTTTTTCGCGAGATAATAATTGATCTATTTTCAAGATGAAAGATATTAAAAAATGAATTCTTTTATGTAGATTAATATGTTTTAATTCTTGGCCATTTTTATATTCATATTTTCTTAATTCAGAATAATATTTAACTAAATCCTCAATTGCCATTTTCCTTTTTTCTAATAAAGTTAGTTTTCTAAATTCTTCCATGTCTTGCCCTTTCTAAGATAAATTTGTTTGAATTTTCTAAATAAGAATAATCTATTTTATCAGATCCACTTATTCTTGGTAATTCAGTAACAAATTCTATATATTTAGGTTTTTCATAATCTTTTAAGATCGTCATGCGATCATCAAATACTTTAGTTGGTTGATTTAATAATTCTTTTAGATAATCAATTATATCAGGTTGATGATGATATTCTTCTTTTAAAACAATGTAGGCTTTATTAACATATAATTCATCTTCATCGGGCATTGGCACAACTGCACAGTCTTTAACACAGTCAAATGATGCTATTACATTTTGGACATAATCACAATATACTTTATTTAAAGAAGAATTAATATAAAATCTCGATTTTCTACCTGTTGGGGTAAAATAACCATCTTCATCAATGAATCCTAATGTACCAGTATTGTAATATTCTTGACCATTTATTTTTATCTTGACGGATTTTGTTAATTCTTCTTGTTGATAATAACCTTTAAAAACATTTTTGCCAGAGATTAGTAGTAGGCCTTCTTCATTATACTTCTTCATCTCTAAAGTATCGGGATCGACAATTAAGGCTTTGGTTCCAACTAGTAATTTGCCGGCGGTTTTCTTCTTTAATGGCACACCGACAGGAGTTGATGCAATACTAACGGTTTCTGCATTGCCAAAACCATTTCCTAGTTCAACATTGGCCCCATGCTTAGCAAAAAAATCCATGCCTCTTTGGTAGTGAGTGGGAGTTAAGAAATCCCCACCAGAAATAAAATGCGTAACACAAGATAAATCTAAATTATCAGCAACATTATTGATGGTTAAGTCGAGTAATGCTGGGCTGCCAAAAATTATGTTAGGTTGTTTTTTATAATAATAATTAATCGTCCCTTTACTAATATCGGGAGCAAGAATTGCCACTTTGCCCCATAATAAAGTCGTAAGGGCTGATGTAACTAGACCATACGGATAAGAAAATGGAACACAAGTTAAAGTTTTTGGCCCAGTAATATTTGCAGTATGACTAGTATTTTTAGCATATATTTCTGCCGCCAAAATGTTTTTGTTCGTCAAGACAACTGATTTTGGCTTGCCAGTAGAACCACTAGTAAATAATATTAAAGCATCTTCATTTCCTAAATGTGGCATTTCTTTCTTAGACTTCTGATATTTAGCAATATCACCAAGGGAATTAAAATCAATTTTGTTATCATTACTTGTAACTAAATAATCATAATTAATATTTAAATTATGGATATTTTCTTTTCTTAAAGTAATAATATGTTTTACTGTAGTCATATTTTTTATTTTTTGGTTTTCTTCATCATTCTTATTATAATTAATAAATATAGGTGCTGAAAATTCATTTAGATAATAACTTATTTCTTCTAAGGAAGATGAAGAATCTAAGAATGTCGTAATTGCACCGATACGATTACAGGCTAAAAAGACTACTAATGCTTGATAAAAATTAGGCATACAAGCAACAACAATATCTTTCTTTTTAATTCCTAATTCTTTTAATGCCAAAGAAACAGTTACGGCATAATCTAGTAATTGTTTGTAACTAGCACGTAAACAAAGACAATCTACTGCTGTTTTATCTAAATATTTTCGACTTAGTAATTTTAATGTAGTATAAATATTAGTACTAGGTATAATAGGATGTTTTTCCAAAAATGTAGCATCTTTACTTTGAGGATTATCTAGTCCTGGATAACCTGATAAACTTTTCTTTTTCATGTATTAACTCCTTAAACTTAATATAATTGTACTAGAATTCGGATTAAAAGTCTATACGAAATAAAAAAGCGAATTAAATATTTAAAGAATAAATTAATTCACCTATTATAATTAGTCAGGATACCAAAAACAAAGAAATACATCAATTTATATCAAAATAATTTTCTTAAAACTTTTTTTCCCTTTTTGAATTACGATTTCATTGTCGACAAAATCAGCAATGGTTATCATTTTAGATGGATTAGTTTCTTTACTACCATTGATACTAATACCATTTTGTTCTATCATTCTTTTTCCTTCGGATTTTGATGGAACGATACCTGCTTTAACTAATAAATCCGTTAATAAGATGCCAGTTTCAATAGAACTCTTATCTAATTTATATACATCAATATTTTCTGGGATTCCTCCCTTAGCAACAGTTGCATATCTTTCCTCAGCATATTTAATAAATTCTTCACCATGATACATTTTAATAATTTCTCTAGCATAGATTTTATGGGCTTCAACTATATCCTTTTTCATTTCAATTTTTACTTTATCTAAATCCATATCAGTTGTTAATCTAAAATAATCAAACAATACTTCATCAGGTATTCTCATGGATTTTTCAAACATTATTTCAGGTGATTCATCTATACCAATATAATTACCTAATGATTTACTCATTTTTTCTTTACCATCTATACCTACTAATAAAGGAAAACACATTACATCTTGAGGCTCTTGACCATAATCTTTTTGTAATTCTCTTCCCACTAATAAATTAAATGTTTGATCGGTTCCACCAATTTCAATATCAGCATGTAAAGCAACACTATCATAACCTTGCATTAAAGGATATAAAAATTCATGTATTCCAATAGGAATATTATTTTTAAATCTTGTACTAAAATCGTCTCTTTCAAGAATTCTGGCCACTGTATATTTTCCACATAATTTAACCACATCTTCAAATGTCATCTTGCCTAACCATTCAGAATTATAAACAATTCTTATTTTTGATGGGTCTAATATTTTAGAAACTTGTTTAAAATAAGTTTCACCATTCTTTTTAGTTTCTTCAAAAGATAATGCCGGTCTTGTTTTAGATCTTCCTGATGGGTCCCCTATCATAGCAGTAAAATCTCCAATAACAAAGACTATTTCATGACCTAATTCTTGTAATATTTTTAAAGCCCTTAAAGGGACAGTATGTCCTAAATGCAAATCAGGTCTTGAGGGATCCGCTCCTAATTTTACTACCAACTTTCTACCACTGTTTAATTTTTCTAATAAAGTATCTTTATTATAAACCTCAACAGTTCTCCTCAAAACCAAATCAATTTTTTCTTTCTTATTCATTAAAATTCTCTCCTCCTTTAAAATAAAAACCGCAGTTAATTCTTCCTATAAGGACGAATTAATCCGCGGTACCACCTTATTTTATGAATAAAAATTCATACACTTTATTTGGCTATAAAGTAACCACCTATAAACTCCTAATGGGTAATTCAATTATATTACATGTTTATTTTCACTAACCATAAACTCTCTATAATATACATAATATAATCTACTAAACATTAATCAACGTTATTTTTATATTAGTTTACAATATTTATTAAAATCTAGTCGTATACTATCTTTCTAATAACCAATCAATAATATTTTTATGAATAATACCATATTGGGACATATCAAATGTATCAGTTGAAATTACATACTTAGGATAATTGTCTTGAATATTTTTATATACACCAAATTCTCTTTCAATAACATTATCATCTGCTAAAATATAAGCAACTTGTAAATAAATTTTTTCATTGTATCTTGTTGCAATAAAATCAATTTCTCCATTTTCAAGATTGCCCACCTTAACATCATAATCCCGAGCAATTAATTCATTGTATACAATATTTTCTAAATATGCTCCCATTTGTTTTTTTCTTTCTTTATTAACGACTTGTCCCAAACCTAAATCAGTTAAATAGTATTTATATTTACCATTTAAAATTCTTTTTCCCCGTACGTCATACCTATCGGCTTTATTAATTAATAATGCTTTACACATATACTCTAAATAATTATATATTGTTATTTTCGATACATCGATATTATCTTTTAACAAATAATTTGAAAGATTCTCAGCAGAAAATGTTTGAGAAGGTGTAGTTACAATATATTCAATAATTCTATTAAATAAATCTAAGTCCTTTATTTTAAATCTATCAACAATATCTTTAATTACAATAGAATTAAAAACATCTGATAAATAGGTTCTTATTTGATATTCATCACTCAACATGAATCTTTGAGGCATACCTCCCCAAATCATATATTCATTAAAATAATCTTGCAATTCAAATTTATTTTTATCAAGAATATTATTTAATTCACACACTTCTTTAAAAGTAAATGGATAAATTTTAAAACTTACATATCGTCCTGCTATCTGAGTTGCAAGTTCTCCTGATAATAAATCACTATTAGAACCTGTTATAAAAATGGAAACTTTATCACCATGTATTGCCTTAAATGAATTAACGGCCAATTCCCATTTATCGACTTTTTGTATTTCATCAAAAAGTAAATAGTACTTTTTATCATTAACAATTTTATTTTCTATATATTCATTAAATGCTAAATGATTACATAAATTATAATAATCTTCAAATTCAAAATTTAAATATATAATTTGTTTCTCTTCTACCCCATTATTTTTTAACTCGTCTATTATTTGCTTTAATATTACTGATTTTCCACATCTTCTTATGCCTGTTATTACTTTAATTAAATCTTGATCATAAAATGGTCTTATTTTTGATAAGTATTTTTCACGAATAATCATAATACCCCTTCTTTCTATATAAGAATTATATTACATATTAACTCTTTTGTCAATTTTGTTTAGTCTACTAAACAAAATTATCTTTTTTGGTATTTTTGTTTAGTAGGCTTAATTTATTTACACTCAATAGCAATTACAGGCACCAACATCTCACTTTCAGTTATACCACTGTGATCAGCAACATGAGTCTTATTTTTAGTACCATCGATACTATATCTTATATTAATATTACCAGTACCAATAAAGATGAAATCACCAAAATAATCTTTAATTCTTGCGTGCGGCTTACCTAAACCTAATAAATTACTATTTAAAAACTCATCCTTGGTATATAATAAATATTGATTTTTAAAATATTTATCTAATAATTCAACAAATTTTTCTTGCATACCATCTTTAATAAAGAAGGTTACAAATCGGGATTCAATGGCTGGGGGTAATTTTAGACAATTATCTATTTCTGGTATTTCATTTAAATAAACTTCTTCGACATCTACTGCACCATGATCAGCCGAAATAATAATTAATGTGTCTTTTAATTCATAAACTAGTTTTTCTAAATTATTTTCAATATCTTTTAATACTTCTTTTACTTCTTGACCAGTTATTTTATGGCGATGAATGGTATGATCTGGTTCATCCCAATAAGCCGATATTAAATTGCAATGATTATTATTACACGCATTTTTTATATTATTGCACAACTCCCAAAAAGTATTAGCACCACCGGGAGTGAAACTAGGAAATATTTTATGAAATGCTATATCTTTATTTTTTTCAAGTATTTTTTCATATATTGTAACATATTTTAATTTTCCTTTATCCATTGGTAATTCTTTTTGTTCTTGCGTATAAAAATCTTTACCTGTGAATAATTCAATCATACCATTATCTTCTTTAAAATATGGCATCCAACCAATCCATCCATTTTCATATGGTGATGTTCCAGCGTGAAATGCCACTGTTGCAGCAGCAGTTGTGGGAGGAAAAACGGAAGTAACTGAAGTAAGTAAATTTTTTCGCAGAATGGAATTTTCATCTAAATTATTCTCTAAAATATTCATACCTAAACAATCAAGTATTAAAAATACTACGTTCTTATATTTTTTATTTAATACTTCATCTAATTCTTGTAAACTTTTATAATTAGATGAAATACCATAATATTTCATAATTGATGAAGATATTGATAATATACTTCTATTATAATCTGGTTTTACTATCATGAGTTATCCCTCCCTTAATTATATATTTTTATTCTTTCATAGGTTTATCTATATAAATTATTATATATTTGATAATTTATCTTTTATAAATTCATCTAGATAACTAGAATCTTTTGTAACCCACTTATAATCACAATGTTCATCACTTAAAATAACATTAATTTTAGAACTATCAACATTTATGATAAAATCAATTTCTAATTCATGTATTAATTCACCGTTTCTTTCTTTAATCTCATCATAATAATGGGTGATTATAGGTTCAAATTCATCTACAAATCCTATTTCTTCTTTAAGTTCTCTTTTCAAACCATCTTTTAAAGTTTCAGAATCTTCTAAATGGCCACCTGGAAATTCCCATGCACCTGGGTACAAATCATCATTTTCATTTCTTTTTACTATTAAAAATAAATTATTATCCCTTAAAATACCTGTAAGAACAATTTTTATTTTCATATTGTAACCTCCATTAATTAAGCAATCAAAGTTCCATTAGCAGTGGGCTTATCTAGACTTAACAATATAACGCCACGTTCAGCAAGGGAACCTAAGACTAAAACTTCACTTTTTACTTCGGATATTTTAATTGGTTCAAAATTCATAACCGCTACTATTTGTTTGCCAATTAAGTCTTCGGGTTGATAAAGTTCAGTTATTTGCGCGGAAGAATTTTTGATACCAAATTCTCCAAAATCAATTTTCAATTTATATGCGGGTTTTCTAGCACCTTTATTAATTGATGCTTCAATAATAGTTCCAACGCGCATTTCAATCTTTTTAAAATCAGCAACTGTAATCATAAATTCCCCTTAAAATAAAGCCATGATCTTCGGTAGGAAAATTATTAACCCAACAATTGCAGAGCCAATAGCAAATACGAGTACGCCCCCAGCAGAAACATCTTTGGCTAGTTTTGCCCGCGGATCTTTTTTCGGCATAGCAATGTCAACAACTTGTTCAATTGCGGTATTAAACATTTCGCCCCCAATGACAAGAGCAAACCAGCCAATACAAATGAGCCATTCCCCTAGACTTATTTTTAAAAATATTCCTAATATAATAACTAAAAACATAATTGAAAAATGAATTTTCATATTGCGTTCAGTAATAAAGGCCGACAGGATACCTTTAAAAGCATATTTAAAACTATTTATTAACTTCTTATTTTTCATGGTTACTCCTTTAATCCATTTTAACATTTATTAGATAAAAAGAAAACAGTGTTTTTCACACTATTTCTTAGCACCTTTGGTACCATTAAAGTTTTCTAAGATATTAGAACTAAATGATTTTATTTTCTTTTTTCTTTGTTTATATTCATTCATACTTAAATCAATTATTTCATTTAATAAATCTTTATATTCTAAACCATCAAATTTCCATAAATAGAAGGCTAAACTACCCGGGATAGTATTTGGTTCATTACAATAATATACATTATTCTTACTATCGATTAGAAAATCGATACGTACTACTCCACCAAGATTAAGTAATTTAAATACTTCTAATGCTGTATTTTTAATATCTTTAGTCATTTTAGCACTAATGCGAGCAGGTATAACACGAGATGTTGCTTCCATACCTTTCGCTTTGGAACCACTTAAATATTTATCTTGAAAACTTAATATTTCATCAAGCCCCATTACTTCTTCAAGACTACTAACGCGACTTTGTTCATAATTACCCATAACACTAGCATTAACTTCGATTAAATCAACAACGGCTTTTTCAACTACTATTTTAACATCGTATTGGATGGCATCTTCAATCGCATCAGCAATTTCTTTTGCACTTTTAACAAAAGTGATACCAACACTACTGCCAAGAGTTGCTGGTTTAACCACAACCGGGTAACCAAGATTCTTGATATCCTTTAAGATTTTACTTTTATTATTTAAGTATTCATAATCATAGAACCAAGTAAATGGAACAATCGGAATATTTTTAGAAGCCATTAAATATTTCATGATGACTTTATCTTGAGCAATACTACTACCGAGAACTCGAGAACCAACATAAGGAATTCCAATAGTATCTAAGTAACCGATTAAAGAACCATCTTCCACATTGTTGCCATGAACCACCGGCAGGATGATGTCGATTGTAGTTAAATCATGATTAAGTAAATTATCGACACTTCTTAAATAAAATTCTTTATTTTTCTTATAAAGAACAACTTGTTTTAAGACCTTTTTGTTTTTAGTAAAATCCCGATAAAATTTAATATCCTTTAATTGATCCCCGGTATACCAAATACGATCCTTGGAAATATAAATTGGAATAACTTCATATTTACTCTTATCAATATTACTGATGGCTTGAAGACCTGAAATAATACTTACTTCATGTTCAACAGTTTCACCGCCGAAGATAACACCTAATTTTAACATAATAATATCCTCCTCTATTCATTAAATATATCTGGTAGATCATTTTCTAATAATACATAAGTATCTTTAGGATAATCTTTAACCATTTTAAACGCTTCTTTAACATCATTAATTATATGAATATTTTCTTCATTAAAGTCCGCTTCCAAAAGGCCATCCATTATGGCTTTAGTTTGCATGAGTCCTACTAATATTACTTCATCACAAACGGATGCAATGTTTCTACCAAATTCTTTATTATAATTATATTGTTCACTACCCAGTTCTATCATTCCCGGAGTAACAATAACTTTTTTCCCTGGCATTAAAGATAACACTTCTAAGGCCATTTTAGCCCCAGCAGGATTAGAATTATAAGCATCATCTATTAAATAGATATTATGATACCGTTTTAATTCTAACCGATGTTCAATACTTTTAATGTTTTTAACTCCTAGTTTTAATTCATTGGTATTTAAACCTAAAACATGCCCCATAGCAATAGCACATAAGATATTAGATACATTATGAATACCTAAAACTCTAGTTTTAAATAAAACAGTTTCTTTAGTATCTTTAAAAGTTACTTGAAAACTCATTCCTTCTTGATTAATCTTAATGTCGCTAGCATAAATATCGGCTTTTTTATTTTTGAGGGATATCCAAATAACGCGACATTTATTTTTTAATTTATAACCTGTTTGATAAGGATCATCCATATTTAAAATAGCAACCCCATCAGAGGGAAGACTTTCAATCAGTTCAAATTTGGTATTGCAAATATTTTCCCGCGTTTTAAAATCCTCTAAATGGGCTGTCCCCACAACTGTAAGAATTCCATATTGGGGCTGGATAAACTCGGCTTTTTCTTTAATTTCCCCAGGGTGGAACGCTCCCATTTCGGCAATAAAACAATCCGCATACTTATCTAATTTATTGTTTATGGCTAGCATTAAACCATTCATCGTATTAAAACTTTTTTCCGTGGCATAACTATTATATTTAACCTTTAAAACTTCTTGAACCATATTTTTAACTGAAGTTTTACCATATGAACCAGTAATACCAATCTTCTTTAGATTAGGAATACTGGCTAATTTTTGACTCGCCATATTTTTATAATGCTTAAAGACCATTTTTTCAATAGGACGATTAAGAAAATTGGCTAAAGCGATAATAAACCAATTAAAATAAATACATAAACCAATAATTAAATAATAAATACTTAGATAACTTTTATTAAAAGTAACAAGGATAATAATTATAAGAATAGCAAATAACAAATATAATGTAAAATATAATCTTTTGATCCGATTAGTTATTACTAAAGGTTTTTTATTCTGATCTTTTTTAGAATTATAATAATAAATACCTAACATTATTAAATAAAAAAGAATAAATACCCATAAGGCCATTTTATTATTAAAGAAAATTATTAAGACTATTAAAAATTCTAAGTTTATTAATGTTTTACCTAAATTACTAAATATCCATTTTATATATCTATTAGAATCGTTATACCAGTTTTGTTGGAGCATTTGAAAACTTTTTTTTGATTTATAAAAAAGATATATTAGACATGGTAATAAACTTAGTAGAAAATAAAGCATTCTAATCACTTCCTATGAAACTTTTCAAAACATTTATGGTTTGTTGTAATCTTTCTAAATATGCATAGTGGGTTGCTCCCTCATAGGTTACTAAACCAGCGTTGGGAATTAGTTTTTCTAAAACTAGGGCATCACTATAACTTACCGCTTCATCACGGGTTCCCCAAATTAAAAGAGTGGGACATTTGATACTCGGTAGATACTCGCAAAGATCAAAGTTGACATGTTTAACTAAAACTTCCCGCATTAAGGGGGTAGCATTGTTATAATCAGTTGATCCAACCTTTTTTTTGACGGCCTCTTCAAATATTCTTAAACCCGGGGTATTTTTAACTATTTTATAAAACCGGGTTTTAAGGGTTGGTTTCTTAATTTTTTGCATAAAAGGACTAGCAAGTAATACTAGTTTTAAAGGCTTATATTTAAGAGCATAAACTAAGGATACTTTGCCCCCGAAAGAGTGACCAATCAAAATAACTTTTTTAATTTTTAATTTTTTAAATAATTCATTTAACATATCGGCATAGTCATATAAACTCCAGGCAAATGGTGGTTCACTACTTTGACCAAAGCCCGGCAAGTCTAATAAAAGACAATTGTATTTCTTTAGAAATGGTTTGGCAAGTGGTAACATCATTTCGATATTTTGACCCCAACCATGTAAAAATACTAAACTAGTGTTACTGGAATTATCATAATATTCAAAATTAATTGTTGCTCCCTTTACCACCATTTCCACGGAAATCACCACCTATATTATAACATATGCCTAAGAAATTATCACGGTTAAATGTTTTCTAACTTATCATATACTATTATACAAAAAAAGTAAAGTATATTTTGTTTGGATACTTTACTCGCAATTATTTAAATAAATGCTTTTTTTAGAACTATTCAATAGTTATTAGTTCATATTCTCTCGAACCAACACCTAATTCAGCTGCGGCTTCAACTGTGTGAACGCCATGAAGAGATTCGATTCTTTCAATTAATTTATCCTTGCCTGGATCAGTTGAATTATAAACTAAGTCTAAGCAGGCTTGATCAACAGCAACTGGATCAAGGGACGCTAAAATACCAATATCAGCCATACATGGGGCTGAGGCATTACCATCACAGTCGCAATCAACAGAAATATTTTTCATCACATTGATATAAACAGCGTTGCCTTTAAAGTGGTAAACAACACTTGATGCCGCATCAGCCATGGCTTCTAGGAAATGGTCTTGAACTGGTAAATTATTAAATAGTTCATATTGATTATCAGTAACACCAGCCGTGTGGATTAAGGTTTTACCGGCGCTTGATGCACAACCAATGGAAAGTTGTTTTAAAGCACCGCCATAGCCACCCATAGCATGACCTTTAAAATGCGATAAAACTAAAAGGCTATCATAGTTGGCTAAATTTTTACCAACATAATTTTTATGTAAAATTTTACCATTTGGTATATCTAATTCTAAGTCTGGTCCTTCAGCATCCATTAAGTCAAATGGAAAATATTTTTCCCATTCATGTTCTTTAATTAATTCCCGGTGTTTTTCCGTTGTGTTTCTCGCCCCAGCATAAGCCGTATTACATTCAACTACTGTACCATGAACATAATTAACCACATCTTTAACAAATTCTGGTCTCAAATAGTTTTGGTTTCCATGTTCTCCGGAATGCATTTTAACTGCTACACGACCTTCTATTTTCTTACCCACAGCCTCATAGGCTTTAATAATGTTTTCTGGGGTTATTTCTTTAATAAAATATACTTTTGATTTTTCCATAATCTTTTCCTCCTTTATTATTATACTATATTAGAAAATTCTTAAGCAATAAATTTTTGTTTATATTTTAGTCTAATTTTTCATATTCTTCATCGGTTACTGGTTCACACCATTCATTACTAGTGTTTTCACCAGGAACTTCAACCGCGATGTGACTAAACCACGAATCTTTTTTAGCCATCATCTCTCCTCCTTTTATAATTTGGCTAGCCAAGCAGTGATTTCACTACTCTCCGTTACTATTTTAGTACTTTTATAATCGGTTGTAAAAATTATGTTCATTTCATCAGTTACTTCTGCGTTGGGACATAAACTTTTAATTTCCGCAAAAGTTTGCCCTAACCAACCAGCATTAGTGGCAAAGGGAATAATTTTCTTCCCAGATAAGTCATACTTTTTTAAGAACGCTCTTACCACCGGGGCTAGTCGATACCACCAGACAGGGGTTCCTAAAATTATTTCATCATATTTACTTAAGTCAATATTAATATCTTCTATTTCAGGAATAATGTTACTATTTTCCCCATTTTGTTCATCATTTACGACCGCATTATAATCACTAGAATAAGGTTCTACACGCTTTAATTCTAAAATATCACAATTTAATTTCTCTTGGATCATATTAGCAATTTTTTGCGTATGACCCGTATAACTAAAATAAACTATTAATCGCATTTTTCCATCCTTCCCTTATATAAATTTATTTTATAGTTTAAATAATTTAAGGTTTCTTTTTTGGCTTTTATTTCTTCCGCTAAAATTTTTTGTTGGTTTTCCAATATTTGCAGGCGATCAGCCAGTGTTTTATCTCCTTCTTTATTTAAATTAACAAATTTTTTGATATCTTCCAAACTAAGGCCCGCATGTTTCATGCAAATAATAAATTCAATACGAGCGCAGTCTTCAGCAGTATATTCCCTAATACCAGCAACCTTATTAACCCTCTCGATTAAACCAAAATTTTCATAATACCGCAGAGTATCAGGAGCCAAATTATATTTAGCACTAACTTCACTTATTTTCAAACTTATCACCTTATAATTAAATAATACCAGATAGAGTCCACTCCAAGTCAAGATAAAATCTACCGGTTTAAATCAGAAAATTTATTGACAATAGCATTTATTTGGTGCAATTCATTTATACCGACGCGGGAAGATAGTGAGGCCCAGTCTAATTTTCGAAAGTCGCCGTATTTTTCTAAAATTAAACCATACAGATCATAAATTAGTTGTTCTTTTAAAGTATCAGGTATTTGCCAATTTAGTATTTCACTACATCTTTGTAAAACTACAGCGATTTGAATAAAAGTAATGTATTCTTTTAAAGAATCATAACGGTTATTTTTTAAAGTGGCATTAGTTATAGCATCAGTAACCCGAAAGACATCTAATAACTTAGGATTAAATTTAAAACCTTGGGCTGATACACCAGTTGTGGCACTTTTACGATAGTAATAACCCATATTAGTTAAAGTAACGATCGTTTTAGCATTAAAAAGATTGGAGAAACTAAAAGCAACATCTTCCCACAGACAATTTTCTAAAAATTTGGTATCTTTTAAAGCGGATTTTAAAAATATTTTGTTACCAACAGATGGGGATTCATCTAAAACACGGTTCGGTTCTTCTAAAACATTATAACAATTACCCTTAGAACGGGGTGGAAAAACTTGATTTAAATAACTACTATCTCGCACGAAGGTTAAATTCGTCGATAATACCTCCGGGTAAGCAAAATTTATTGCGGCATTATATAAATATTCATACATATTGGGAGCAACATAATCATCACTATCGACAAAACCAACATAAGTTCCTTGGGCGAGACTTAAACCAACATTACGGGCATAACCCTGGCCTTTATTTTCCAAATTAGTATAAACCTTAAGTCTTCCCGGGTATTTCTTGACATATTCTGCTAGAATTTTAGGGCTACAATCGATGGAAGCATCATCAACAGCAATGATTTCAATTTCTTCTAAAGTTTGATTAACTAAGGATTCTAGACAATCTCTTAAATATTTTTCACTATTATAAACTGGTACTATAATGCTAACCTTCAAATTTTATCACCAATTATAGTTTACCTAAATTTACGCTTTGTTGTCAAATACTTTGAATAGTTTTTTTAATTACTGCCCGGGAGTTGGCAAATAATTCTTTTTCGGCGGGGGTAAGGTCAATTTTTAAACGACGTTTAATACCATCTTTATTTATAATACAAGGGCTACTTATAAATACATCATGATTAAAACTAGAAACAGTTAATATGGCGTTTTCATCATTTAAAATTGCCTGAGTAATTCTAACTAAACAGATGCCAATGCCATAAGAAGTATTCCCTTTTTTAGCAATTATCTCATAGGCCGAGTTGCGCACCTCACCACTTATTTGTTCCTTTTCTTGGGGGCTTAAAAGGGAATTGATCTTTACTGAGCCAATCATGGCACTACTCCAGGCGACAAATTCCGAATCCCCATGTTCCCCTAAAACATAGGCATGAACATTTTGGGGCATAATTGTAAATTTTCGGGCAAGAATATACCGCAGACGGGCTGTATCCAAACTAGTGCCAGTCCCGATTACTTGCGAGGCCTGCAAGTGAGAATATTTAAGAGTATAATAACAAAGCGCATCAACGGGATTAGTAGCAACAAGAAAAATGCCATTAAAATTATATTTCATGACATCTGCAATTATACTTTTAAATATTTCCTGGTTTTTATGTAAAAGATCACGGCGGGTTTCACCGGGTTTTTGATTAGCACCCGCCGCAATAACAATTATTTTGGCATCCGTAACATCCGAATAATCCCCACATCTAATCGTCATATTATTAGGAGAATAAGGAATACTATGGTTTAAATCTAAGGCTTCCCCCGCACATTTGTCTTGATTCTTATCGATTAAAACTAATTCATCGACATTACATTTTTGATTAACTAAAGCATAGGCATAACTCATACCAACATTGCCACAACCAATTATTATAACTTTATTCATAACTACCTACCTAATTTATTGTTGCCCAAAAAGACTTCATCTATACTTAAGTTAGTTTTTTGCTTAGTAACTATTTCTAAATATCGATTAAATATTTCAGCATCACAACTAATATAGCCATGGTTATTTAAACTGGCCAATTCCGGAGAATTAAATTGGGGAAATGTCAAATCGCATAAATAGTAATTTTCGGTAGTTTTGATAAGTAAAAAATAATGTTGATAAGTTAAACCTAAGTCTAGGGTATCAATAATGCGAACTAATAAATGTTTCTTTAATAAAAAGTTATATAAATAACTGCTATAAACTAAACACATGCGTTCATAATTTAAATATTTTAAGGCATCCTTAGTTTCGCTAATAGCCATTTCTATAGATAATTCTGGCGAATTTCCCGTAATATTTAACATTTTATGATATAAATCCATAATTATTTTACTTTACCAAAACGGCGATCCCGTTTTTGATATTCTAGGATGGCTTCATCTAATTTTTCTGTATCAAAATCCGGAAAATAGGTTTTGGGGAAATAAAATTCCGCATAGGATACTTGCCATAACATAAAGTTACTAATTCTATTTTCCCCACTTGTCCTAATTAAAAAGTCAATATCGGGAAGTTCATGATATAAATTTTGACTAAATAACGATTCATCGATAGCATTAATATCTAACTCACCTGCTAAGCACTTTTGACATATTTTTTTAGTGGCATCAACAATTTCGGCCCGGCCCCCATAACTAAGACAAAAATTAACAACTAAACCCGTATTATTTTGGGTCCTTTGCTCTAACTTAACCATCGCATCCACAACATTTTTCTTAAGCAAACTTTTTCGCCCTGAAAAAAGGATTTTGATATTTTCTTTACTGTATTCTTCTTGACATTTTTTAAACCATTTGATAAATAAATCCATTAAATAATTTACTTCATCGGCTGGTCGATCAAAGTTTTCAGTGGAAAATACATATAAACTTAAGTAATTAACTAACTTTTTATTACTCATATATAAAATTAAGTCTCTTAAATTTTGGGCTCCGGCTTTATGGCCTTCACTTCTTTTTAAGCCACGTTCTTTGGCCCAGCGCCCGTTGCCATCAACAATTATTCCTAAATGATTAATCATTTGTTCATCTCCTTTTTATAATTATACCAAAATAATTACTTTATCTTCTTCTTTTTCGTCTTCTTCTTTTCTTTTGACGTAAAAATCGAATTATTAAAATAAATATAACAAGAACTAAAATAATTAAAAGTAATGAAGGATAATAAGTAATATCCTTATTCAAATAAATATCCGTTGTATAAAGAACTTCATCAGCATCGGTAATTGTTAAAGTTCCTAATTTTGCACCTTTTTTTGTCCCTTTTTCGATTACATCAAGACCAGTAAATTCATAATTTAGATCATCACTAGTACCATTTTCTAAAAACATTTCAACTTCTTCTAAGCCTGTTACCTGATACTCTTTTTCTCTACTCCATTCAATGGGAATAGTAGTTATTATATCATTAGAATCTAAAATAGTTTGGTAACTATAATTAGTATTATAATAATCATAAATAGTTATAGTATCTAAAACAGCACTATAATTTTGGGCTGTACTAGCATTTATTACTACTAATAAGTAAGAAACATCATTTAAAGTAGTGATTGATGCTAAACAACGACCGGCATTTTTAGTAAAGCCACTTTTGGAACCATCTATTTTCGTAATATCCAAAATATCTTGATAGGGATAAAGGGTACTTTCTAAAACGATATTGTTAGTTGTGGTATACTCTTTAGTTGTAAATATTTCTTTAAATAGAGGAATGTTTAAGGCATACTCTAAGAGATTAGCAACATCCGCAGCTGTCGAATAATTATCGACATCATCTTTACCAATGGCATTAGAAAAAGAAGTATTTTTAAGACCGATTTCTTGGGCTAAATTGTTCATTTCGGCGATAAAATCGGCCGAGCCCAAGGTATTATTCACCACTGCATTGACAGCCTCAGCCCCACTGGGAAGTAAAATGCCATAAAGTAAATCGCGATAAGTTACGCGATCACCAACCCTAAAACCCGCTTTAGAGTAGCCATCAGTACCTAAAAAATCGTTGCTAGTTATTGTTACATAAGCATCTAAGTCGGGAATATTTGCAATGGCAACTAAACTAGTCATAATTTTAGTAAGACTAGCAATACTAGTTTTTTCGTTACTATTTTGTTCATAAAGAATAGTATCATCATTTAAATTATATAAAATAACATATTCACTTGTGATATCAAATTCTACTGCTTTAGTAAATGTTGGAAAACAAAAGAAAAGAAGAATTATAAATAAATTTAGAATCTTCGTTATTTTATTTCCCAAGTTGTTCCCTCCCTAGTATCTTTTAAAGTAATTCCTTTACTTAATAACTCTTCTCTAATAGCATCTGCTAATTCATAATTTTTATCTTGTTTTGCTTTATTTCTTTCGTTTATTTTAGTTATTATATATTCTTCTAATTTACTATCAGTATTTTTTTTCTTTAAAAGATCTAAACTAAGAACTTCATCCCATTTTTGAACTAAGTAATATTTAGTATCATCATTTAAACCACTTTTTAATAATTCATATAATGTAGTTATAGCATTCGCTGTATTTAAATCATCTTCGAGGCAACTTTTAAACTTGGTATCATATTCTTGCACCTTTTCTTGATCGATCTTATCACCATATTTTAAATTGGTGGTTTTATTTAAAAGTTTTTTGTAAGCATTTTCCGCCCCATCTAGCGATTCATAAGAAAAAACTAATTGACGGCGATAATGGCTAAGAAGACACATGTATCTAAAAGCCAGTGGATCATAGCCTTTTTCTTGCAGGGTACTAACTGTTAGGATAACTCCTTTACTTTTACTCATTTTACCGGCGGTATCGTTTAAATGCTCGTTATGAAACCAATATTTACACCACTGATGACCTAAGTAGGACTCACTTTGGGCAATTTCATTTGTGTGGTGTGGAAATATGTTATCAACACCTCCACCATGGATATCTAAGTATTCTCCTAAGTATTTGATGCTAATACCCGTACATTCAATGTGCCAGCCAGGATAACCTAAGCCCCAAGGACTATCCCATTTTAATTCTTGATCTTCAAATTTCGATTTGGTAAACCATAAGACAAAGTCATTTTGATTTTTCTTAGAAGTATCTTCTTCGACACCTTCTCTTACACCAACGACCATTTCATCGGCTTTGTGGTTGGTAAGTTGATAATAATCATTTAATTTGGTCGTATCAAAATAGATATTACCTCCGTTTTGATAAGCATAACCCGTATCTAATAAATGCGTAATTATTTTGATATATTCGGCAATATTTGCGGTTGCGGGGGAAACGATATCAGGCATGCGGTTGTTAAGTAATTCAAAATCATGGAAAAAAGCATCCGTATAAAACTTCGCAATATCCATTACAGTTTTATTTTCTTTTTTAGCACTACTGACCATCTTGTCATCACCAGTATCAGAATCACTCGATAGATGGCCAACATCGGTAATGTTCATACAGCGCGTTACATTATAACCTAAATATCTTAAGGTTTTATCTAAAATGTCATGACCAATGTAATTGCGCATGTTGCCAATGTGGGCATAGTGATAAACTGTAGGACCACAAGTATAAAAAGTTACCATATCTTTATTCCAAGGAATAAATTCTTCAACTTGTCTTGATAAAGTATTATATATTTTCATAAACTCTCCTAATTTTCATTTGGAACAACTGTTAGGGTTGCACCATTTTCATCAACTCTTATCAGATTAATTGTATATTCTAATTTTAATTTATCGATAGTTACCGATAATGGGGTTAAAGTCCCTAGTTCAACATATGCAAATTTAGCATCATTTAAAACTAATAACTTAACAACATATTGGCCTTCGCCATTGCAGCCTTCTCCTTGACAATGGTTATCTTCAATGTCTAATAACTTGACAATGACTTGATCTTCTATAACAGCATAGTCCATTTCTTGTAACGTAAAATTTATGTCAAAATAAGTGTTAATTTTTTCACAGTCGATAAAGAATTTGTAAATAAAAATTCCCAATAAAACTAATATTACTAATCCAATAATTATGCCAATTTTCTTTTTCATTTTAATCTTTCAAGTATTACATCTTGGCCAATTAAATAAATGGTATCAGCAAGTTCGGGGCCGTGCATTAAGCCACTTACTTTGATTCTGATTGGCATATATAGTAATTTTCCTTTAACATTTACTTTATTTTTAACATTATTAATAGCATTATTAATGTTATCAACAGTCCACTCTGGGATATTTTCTATTTCACTTTTAAAACATTCTATAACATCTGGTATTATCGGATCACTATCTAAAAATTCTTGAGCCTCAGTATCAATATTTATATCAGCCTTAAAGAAATCTTTAGTTAGTTCATCAATTTCTTTACCATAATTTAAATGATCTTTATAAACTAGTAACAATTTATTAACCCATTCATCTGATTTTGTAGTTGTATCTTGCATAAAATAGTTTTTAATCCAAGTCAAATATTCGGTATCATTCATTTTTTTGATATATTGATGATTAAACCATTCTAATTTCTTGACATCATATTGACTAGATGATTTACTAATTCGCGTTTCATCAAAATTTTTGATAAGTTCATCCATAGTAAACAATTCTTGATTAGTGGCAGGACTCCAGCCTAAAAGACTTAAGTAATTGACGATGGCTGCTGGTAAGAAACCATCATTATAAAGATCCATGAATGATGCATCACCATTACGTTTGGATAATTTTGTACCATCTTCACCAAGAACCATAGCAACATGGGCATAAATTGGTTTTTCCCAACCAAAGGCCTCATATAAAAGGTTGTACTTGGCGGTTTGATCTAAATACTCTTTACCGCGGATGACATGAGTTATGGCCATTAAGTGATCATCTATTACATTGGCAAAATTATAAGTAGGAAAACCATCACTTTTCAGTAATATTTGATCATCCAAAATACTATTATCGATTTTTATCTTACCATAAATTAGATCTTCAACTACTGTTACTCCGGTTTTAGGCATTTTTTGTCTAATTACATAAGGCATGCCTTTTTCAATATTTGCTTGAACAGTTTCTGGACTAAGGCGCGAACAACGGCCATCATAAAGAAATGGTTTCTTGCGTTTATTTGCTAGTTCCCGCATTTCATTTAGTTCTTCTTCGGAACAAAAACAATAGTAGGCTTTCCCCATCTTAACTAATTCTTCAGCATATTTTTTATAAATTTCTTTTCTTGCACTTTGGATATAAGGGCCATAACCTTTATCATTGTTCGGTCCTTCATCGATTACAAAGCCACATAATTCTAAAGTTTTATAAATAAAATCAATTGCTCCCGGAACTTCTCTTTGTTGATCAGTATCTTCAATTCTAAGAATAAACGACCCATCATATTTTTTCGCGAGCAAATACTCAAATATAGCAGTTCTTAAATTTCCTATATGCATATACCCTGTTGGACTTGGGGCAAAACGTGTTCTTACTTTCATAATATTTCAACTCCACCCTTATTTTATCAAACTATTTGGTAAAAGTCCATGAATATAAAACCCTAATCAAGCAATAAAACTTAATTAGGGTTAATCTTTACATGCCAATTATATAAGGATCACTTATTGAACCATTACCATCAATTACATAGACTGATGAGTCGAGATATAAAGTAGGTCTGACTGCATGGCCATAATGAGAGTAATCTTCATTAACATAACCAAAATCAAATATATAAAATATTTTATTTGAAGTAGATGTTACTTGGGTTAATGTAAAATTATATCCAAATTCATGTAACCAATTTTGAGTAGTACAATTTTTAGTATTATATGCATCTAAAGTTATTGTTCTTGAACAATTGTTAGACTTAGCAACAATATTTAAAGTATCTATTAGCGAAATAATTACTAAGAATTAAAATACTTAAGGTTTTGGATTAATACCTTGGTATTTTTTTTCAGATCTTTTTTACTCATTTTATATCTTTTAGCGTAGTAACTTAAATTTTTTAAAGTATGTTCTAAAAATAATAATGTTTCTTCATAATCAGTGTGCTTTAAAAATTCCGTGGTAAAAGTTATTCCATCTAAAAAGCCTTGTCGATAATATTTATAATTTTTCTTAAACATAATATCACTATTAAAGTGTATGTTTTATTTCATATGATATATTACTCTTGCCCCATCAGATGCTGCCGTTACAAGTTGGTAGATATCTTTTTTGATGACATCACCAATCGCATAGACACCGTTAATTGGCGTTTGGAAGTTTTCATCAACAATAATATAACCATCTTGATCTAATATTTCTTGAGGAACAATTTCAGTTGCCGGCCGGTAGCCAATATAGATAAATACCCCAGCAACATTAATAGTTTTTCCCGTATCTAAAGTAACAGATGTTAATTTGCCATCTTCTTCATTCATTTTCTTAATATTAGCATTATAAATTATTTCAATCTTCTTATTGTTTTTTACTTCATCAACTAGCATGGCATCACCGCGGAAACCATCACGGCGGTTGATAAGGTAGATTTTATTAACAATTTTGGCTAAATACAAGGATTCTTGTAAAGCACTATTACCTGTACCTACTACAGCGATATCTTTATCTTTATAGAAGAAAGCATCACACATGGCACAAGTTGATAACCCGCGACCTAAAAGATCATTTTCATTATCTAACCCTAAATATTTAGGTTTACGACCCATGGCTAAGATAACATTTTTGGCCTTATAGGTAGCATTAGTTGTGGTAACTACCTTTTCTACATCCGTAAAATCGAGTTCTGTAACTTGCTCTAACTTATAGGGAATATCTAATGTTTTAACTTGTTCTAATAACTTACTAGCAAAATCGGGTCCCATAATATCAGGCAGTCCCGGATAGTTACTGATTAAATCGATATTGTTAAGTAAACCACCAGGCATAGCCCCATCTAGCATTAATACTTTTTTATTACTTCGCTTGGCGTAAATCGCTGCGGTAATACCACTAATACCCATACCAACAATAATAATGTCGTACAAAATAATCACCCCTTTAAAATTTTATTGTTTCTGTTTCATCTTGATCATATAAATCTTCATACCGCCCTTTTCGGCTGGTAATCATAATAATAATTAAACCTACAACTATCATAATTACGGATACTATTTGGGCTACTTTGAAGCCTCCGAGCATCAAGGAATCGGTGCGCATTGTTTCGATAAAGAAACGTCCTAGGCCATACCACATTAAATATAAGGCTGTTGGTTGACCTACTTTCGTAATTTTTAAACGACGAACAATTAAAATTACGATAAAACCTAAAATACACCAAATGGATTCGTATAAAAATGTCGGTTCATAATAAACACCACCGATATTCATGCCTTCAATAATAAAGTTAGGCAAATGAAGGCTTTGCAAATGTGCCAGTGTTGTTGCGGCCCCATGGGCTTCTTGATTGAAGAAATTTCCCCACCGACCTATGGCTTGGGCTAAAAGTAAGGCTGGAACAATAAAATCGAGCATCCGAACTGTTCGTACCTTATATTTTTTACAATATAAGTAACAGGTTAAAAGACCAAAGATGATGCCCCCATGAATGGCTAGACCACCTTCCCAAATTTTGAAAATATCCCAAAAGTTAGAATACATGTCTAAATTAAATAAAACATAATAAAGACGGGCTCCAATAACACCAAAAATTATTGTCCAAAAACACATGTTGAAAACAAATTCTTTTGGATAATTATAACGTTTGGCTTCTCTAATAATCATAAATATGGCTAAAACGGCTCCCACAACAATGAGAACAGAATACCATTCAATTTTAACATCACCAATTGTAATAATGTATCGATCCATCAAAATCACTCTCCATATATTAATTATTATATCAAGGAAATTAATAGAAATCTATTTATTTTCACTTAAAATTTTCTTTAAGAACTCACCAGTATAAGAATACCCGCATTTAGCAACTTCTTCCGGAGTACCGGTGGCAATAACTTTGCCCCCATTTTTACCGCCATCAGGACCTAAGTCAATTATATAATCAGCAACTTTAATGACATCTAAATTATGTTCAATAACAATAACTGTATCCCCATTATCAACAATCCGGTTTAATATTACAAGTAGTTTTTTGATGTCATCAGTATGTAGTCCAGTTGTTGGTTCATCGAGAATAAATAGGGATTTCCCAGCGGCTTTCTTTTGTAATTCTTTGGCCAGTTTGACACGTCCGGCTTCCCCACCCGATAAAGTTGGGGCTGGTTGACCTAATTTAATATATGAAAGACCAACATCCATCATTACTTTAAGTTTATTATAAATTTTAGGAACATTGGCGAAGAATTCAATGGCTTCACTAACCCGCATGTCTAAAACATCAGCGATATTTTTTCCCTTATATTTAATTTCCAAGGTTTCCCGATTATATCTTTTACCTTTACAAACATCACAAGGAACATAGACATCAGCAAGAAAATGCATTTCAATTTTTTTAACACCATCGCCCCAACAATTTTCGCATCTTCCTCCTTTAACATTAAATGAAAACCGACTTTTGTCATAACCGCGCATTTTAGCCTCTTTGGTAGTGGTAAATAAATCGCGGATATCATCGAATACTCCCACATATGTTGCTGGATTACTCCTTGGGGTTCTCCCAATAGCATCTTGGGTAATTTGCACAACTTTATCGACGTTTTCTAAGCCCTTAATTTCCCGACATTTGCCTGGGACTACTTTACTACGATATAAATTATTGGCTAAAGTTTTATATAATACCTCGTTAATAAGAGATGATTTTCCTGATCCTGATACCCCGGTGATAACGACAAATTTATTTAAAGGAATATCAACAGAGATATTCTTCAAGTTATTTTCTTTAGCCCCTTTAATATTTATTTTCTTACCATTACCTTTTCTTCTGGTGGCAGGAATAGCAATTTTTTCAATTCCACTTAA
>CALVVK010000004.1 GCA_944363825.1 uncultured Bacilli bacterium
AACTTTATATCTAACTATTTACATTTTTATCATTTATTGTAAATAATAATTATAAAATTATTTAAATATGTACGAACAGGTGTTGTTAAAATTACTCCAGCCCATGATCCTAATGATTTTGAAGTGGGGAATAGACATAATTTAGAACGAATTGTGGTTATTAATCCGGATGGAACGATGAATGATGCGGCCGGTAAGTATGCGGGCCTTGATCGGTTTGCATGTCGCGATGCTTTAATTAAAGATTTAGAAGAACAAGATTTGCTTATTTCTGTTAAAGAAATTACTCATAATGTTGGGCATAGTGAGCGAAGTGGGGTAATGATTGAACCATATTTATCGAAGCAATGGTTTGTTAAAATGCGCCCTTTGGCGGATGCAGTACTTGAAAATCAAAAGAATAAAGATACGAAAGTTAATTTTGTTCCTGCCCGATTTGAAAAAATCATGAATCATTGGATGGAAATAACATATGATTGGTGTATATCAAGGCAACTTTGGTGGGGACACAGAATCCCGGCTTGGTATAAGGGTGATGAAGTTTATGTTGGAGATAATGCTCCCGGTGCTGATTGGGTACAAGATCCTGATGTATTAGATACATGGTTTTCCAGTGCTTTGTGGCCATTTTCAACACTGGGATGGCCGGAGGAAACTCCTGATTTTAAGAAATTTTACCCGAATAATGTTTTAGTTACTGGTTATGATATTATACCTTTTTGGGTAAATAGGATGACTTTCCAAGGCTTGCATTTTACAGGCAAAAGACCATTTAAAGATTGCCTAATTCATGGTTTAATTCGCGATAAAGAAGGAAGAAAGATGAGTAAGTCTTTAGGTAATGGAGTAGATCCGATGGATGTAATAGAAAAATATGGGGCTGATGCTTTAAGATTTTTCTTAGCAACAAGTACGGCGCCCGGAATGGATTTACGTTTTGATGAAGAAAAAGTATCTTCGACTTGGAATTTTATCAATAAACTATGGAATGCTGCGCGTTTTGTTTTAATGAACATTGAAGATTTAAATGAAGAAAATTATACATTAGATAATTTGCATGATGAAGATAAATGGATATTAACTAAATTAAATAATTTAATAAAAACAGTTACTAAGAGTATGGAAAGATTTGAATTTAATATAGTTGGATCAGAACTTTATAGTTTTATCTGGAATGATTTTTGTGATAACTATATTGAATTTGCTAAGTTTAGTTTGGATAACTTTACAACCAAATCAGTACTCTTAAAAGTACTAACTAGTATTTTAAAAATGTTACATCCATTTATGCCTTATGTAACTGATGAAGTATATAATATGCTTCCTATTAAAGAAGAAAATATTATGATTAGTACTTATCCAATATATGATAAAAAAGAAGTATTTAATCAAGAAATGGAAAGTATTAATGAAATATTAGAATTTATTAGAATATTTAGAAACATAAAATTGGAAAATAAAATTGGTAAAGATTATCAAGTAATTATTAATAATGCTAGTAATTATGATTTAATATTTAAAATATTAAAAGTAAGTGAAGATATGCTAGTTAGTGAATCAAGTAAAAAGAAACTTAATGTTAAATATCATGATTATGATTTAGATATTTGTTATGAAATAGTTTTAAGTGAAGAGGATAAAGCATTAAAACAAAAGCAAATTGAATCATTAAAGCAAAGTATTGAAAGACGTAAGAAATTATTAGCCAATGAAAATTATGTTAATAAGGCTCCGCAAGAGTTAGTTGCAAAAGAAAGAAAAACTTTGGCGGAAGAAGAAGAAAAATTAAAATCACTAACTGACTAATAATTAAATTGTTAAAATTATCTTGTTTCTTAGGGAATAAGATAATTTTTAATTGCTATATTAAAAAAAACATTTTATAATGCAATTATATGTTATTTAATTATAAGGAGTGGTCTATTATTATGTTAGGAGATGTGAGTGAATTTGCCATCGAATTGTTGGTTCATCCAGGAGAGACAGTAAAAGATGTTTTAGAAGAGAAGAATATATCTCAAGCAGAATTGGCTGTTAGAACTGGTTGTTCTTTTAAACACATTAGTGAAGTTGTTCGAGGTAAAAAAGATATTTCGTTTGAATTTGCAAGTAGATTAGAATATACATTAGGTATACCTGCTCATTTTTGGATCAATCTTCAAGCCAATTATGATAAAGAAATCCAAAAATATAATAAATTAGCACTTGTTGTTGACAAGTGCTAATTTTAGTGCTACAATAGATGATGTAAAAGGAGGGGTATAAAATGTATCCAGGAAATGAAGAAGAATTAAAAGATGTTTTAAATAAATATGGACGGGATATAACCCAAAATGTCAAAGACAATAAAGTTGATCCTGTTATTGGTCGTGATGAAGAAATTAGGAATGTAATCAGAATATTATCACGTAAAAGTAAAAATAACCCGGTTTTAATTGGTGAACCGGGGGTTGGTAAGACAGCGATAGTTGAAGGTTTGGCTGAAAGAATTGTTAAGGGTGATGTTCCTAATAGTTTAAAAGATCATGCTATTTGGGAACTCGACTTAGGGGCTTTAGTGGCCGGAGCTAAATATCGGGGAGAATTTGAAGAAAGATTAAAAGCCGTTTTGAAAGAAATTAAAGATAGTGATGGTAACATTATTATGTTTATCGATGAAATTCATATGATTGTTGGCGCCGGGGACACGGGAGCAATGGATGTATCAAATATGTTAAAACCAATGCTTGCCCGGGGTGAAATCCATGTTATCGGGGCTACATCCTTAAATGAATATCGGAAATTTATAGAAAAAGATGGAGCGTTAGAAAGAAGATTTCAAAAAGTTTTAGTTAGTGAACCAAATGTTGCTGATACGATTACGATTCTGCGGGGATTAAAGGAAAGATTTGAAATATTCCATGGCGTTACAATTAAAGATAGTGCTTTGGTGGCGGCATCAACACTTTCTGATCGCTATATTACAGATCGGTTTTTACCTGATAAAGCCATAGATTTAGTTGATGAAGCGTGTGCAACAATTAAAATGCAACTTGATTCGGTTCCTGTAGAACTCGATGAGTTAACGCGTAAAATTATGAGTTTGGAAATTGAAAAACAAGCAATAAAGAAAGAAAAAGATGAATTAAGTCGCGAAAGACTGAAAAAAATCGAAGAAGAATTGACTGATTTGAAAAGTCAAGAAAAAATAATGCGGGATAAATGGGAAGAAGAAAAAGATATTAAAGATAAAATTAATAAAAAGAAAGAAGAATTGGAAAATGCTCGGTTTGAGTTAGCAACTGCTGAAAATAACTATGATTTGGAGGCGAGTGCGCGACTTAGACATGGCACTATTCCAGCATTAGAACAAGAACTAAAAGCCTTGCAAGAAAATAATCAAAACAGTATCTTGTCAGATGTTGTTGATGAAGAAGGGATTGCCGAAATTGTTTCTCGGTGGACACATATCCCTGTTGCTAAACTTGTAAGTAGCGAAAAAGACAAATTATTGCATTTATATGATCGCTTGAAAATGCGAGTTATGGGGCAAGATAATGCTTTAAAACTTGTCAGTGAAGCAATAATTCGGGCGCGAAGTGGGATTAAAGATCCTAATAAACCAATTGGTTCATTTATTTTCTTAGGACCAACTGGGGTTGGGAAAACGGAAGTAGCCAGAAGCCTTGCTTATGAGTTATTCGATGATGAAAAACATATGATTAGAATTGATTGTTCAGAATATATGGAAGCATTCAATGTCTCACGGCTAGTTGGGGCTCCTCCCGGATATGTTGGTTATGATGAGGGGGGCGAATTAACCGAAGCCGTTAGAAGAAATCCATATTCTATCGTTTTATTCGATGAAATTGAAAAGGCTCATAAAGATGTATTTAATATCTTACTGCAAATACTTGATGATGGAAGACTTACTGATTCTCAAGGTCGAACAGTCGACTTTAAAAATACCATCATTATCATGACTAGTAATTTAGGAAGTGAATATATTCTTGATAATCTAGCTAATGCTAATGATATGGTAATGGATGAATTAAAAAGATCATTTAGACCTGAATTTATCAACCGAATCGATGAAATCATTATTTTCAATTCATTAAAGAAAGATGTTATTGGGGATATTGTTGATAAAATTATTAAAGAAATTAATACACGTTTAGAACATAATTATTTACATGTAGAAATTACTGATAATGTTAAAGAAAAAATAATTAATGAAGCGTATGATGAAAGATATGGGGCAAGACCAATTAGAAGATATATTACTAAAAATATTGAAAGTTTAATTGCTCATAAATTAATCGATACTAATTTAAATTTAGGTACAACATTATTAGTTGATTTAGATAAAGACAATAATTTTATTGTAAATATAAAGTAAAGTCATAGTGCTTTACTTTTTTCGTCCTAGAATAATATCTATTTCAATGTTATAGACTATATTTAATTCAATAAGAGTTGTTGTTGTAATTAAAGTTTTGCCTTTTTCATAAGCCCAAAGAGTTGATTGATTAATATTAATACTGGTGGCAAATTGGGCTTGGGATAAGTGATTAGTTAATTTAACTTTTTTGATCTTTTCCCCAATTGTTTGTAAGTCTATCTCTTTATTTGTAAAGACATTTTTATTATTATCAGACAGTCCCAATATATAATCACAAGATTTATGATAATATTCGGCTAATTTATAAAGTTGTTTAGTAGGGATAGTATCATTACCACATTCCCAACTGGCATAAGTTCCTCGTTTAACATTTAGTATTTCAGCCACATTTGCTTGAGTTAAATTTTTTTCTATTCTTATTAATTTAAGTCTTTCTAAGTGCATTTTGTTCACCAAATTAATTTTCTCATTTATTATTAATATATTCACAAATTGCAGTTGCATACGATTAAAATATTTGCTATAATTTAAATGAATAGAATAAAGGAGTAAATTTAATAGTGAAACGATTAGTAGTTAATGGAATTATATTAATAATATGGATTATTCTTTTTATAGTTAATTTTAATGTTCGAAATACTACAGATGTTTTAGCAAGTGAAAGCGTAGTTGCTAATAAGAATAATGCTTTAACCATGATGTTGGAAACAGATGTCGATTCTAACGAGTATGAGGTAGCAACGAGTAATGAATGGCCGCAGGAAGGTTATATATTTAATGCCGAGATGTCCGCGTGTGAACGGGGTGGAAGTCTTTCTTGGGATAGTGAGAATAATCGAGTAGTAATGGCATCAAGTAAGGCTGACAAATGTTATGTTTATTTTGATCGGTATACAACGGTAAGTATTACCAGTGTTGTTGCCAGCAATATAACGAATAGTAGTATCACATTAACAGTAGAAGCAGAATCTGGAGAAAGTCAGATAACAACATATTATTTTAGTTCAAATAATGGGCAAAGTTATGAATCGAGTTCTACAAATACATTTACTTTTAGAAATTTAAGTGCTGGAATAAATTATGATTTTAAGGTTTATGTTGTTGATGTTAACGGTGTAAGTTCAAACGTTTATAGTTTAAGTGAAACAACATTATCGACGGTATATTTTGCAGACTATATCAAAAATACAGTCTATACAGGAGTAGATGGCGATAACGGATTATATTATCATGATGGTGTAGGTACTTATACTAATGCTGATCAGGAAGCGGGAGATTATTCGTATAGATATAGTGGTGCTAATCCGAATAATTATGTCTGTTTTGGTACTGATGATGCTAACTGTACAAGTTTTGATTTTTATCGCATAATTGGAGTATTTGGAAATCAAGTAAAACTAATCAAAAATATAAGTTTGGGAGATTATTATTATACTGGTTCAAATACTAATTATAATTATGCTTGGAGTAGTAGTACTTTAAATACAAGTGTTTTAAACGGAACATACTTAAATGGGCTTGGAACAAAATGGAGTGATATGATCGAAACGACATCTTGGAAAGTTGGTGGGGCGGCATATAGTAATATTTCTAGCAGCACTGTCAAGACGGCTTATAATTATGAAGTTGGTAGTAACAGTTTGAATACAACTTATAATGCCAAGATTGGTTTAATGTATGTATCAGATTATGGTTATGCGGTTAATCCAATTGCTTGGACATTAACATTATATAATTATGGTGATAACTTTATGGGACCTGATAGTAATGCACCAGAAAACAATTGGTTACTTTTAGGTGAGAACGAAAATGTAATAACCCGTCAAACAGATAGTTCAAATAGGGTGTTTGTAATATATGATGGTGGTAGTGTTTTGAACAATAATACTTATAATAATAATGCAACAAGACCAACATTTTATTTAAAATCAAATGTATTATATGTTTCAGGTGACGGTTCTGGAGGAAATCCTTACCGAATTGCAATATAATTTTTTTGACTAGTCAAAAAAATTGTAATTTTCTATAAAATATCATATAATATAAATGTAAATGTTACCCATAGTGGTGGGTAGCATCTACCAGTTGAGTAGACGCTATTTTCAGCGTCTTTTGTCTTTTATCTCAGCAATTAAGTTGAATATAAAGTCTTATTAGAATTAGCCAAAATTATATAATATTTGTTTTTTTCTTTTCAAAAAAACTTAAATAGGATATAATAGTACATGAAGTATGGAAGTGATAAAATGTTAAAAGAATTTAAAAAATTTATTGCTAGAGGAAATGTTTTAGATCTAGCCGTTGGGGTAATTGTTGGAGGGGCTTTTTCTTCAATTGTTACCAGTTTAGTCAATAATATATTTACACCAATAATTGGGCTTGTCCTTGGTGGTGTTGATTTTTCTAATTTATCGATAACTTTTCGGGATACTAAAATTATGTATGGAGCGTTTATTCAAAGTGTTATTGACTTTTTAATTGTGGCATTTTGTTTGTTTATTGTTGTTAAATTTGTCAATCGTTTTACGAAGAAAAAAGAAGAAAAGAAAGAAGAGAAAAAAGAAACTAAGAGTGCTGAACTTAAAACATTGGAAGAAATTAGGGATTTGTTGAAAAATGACGTACAAGACAAGTAATGGTTTAGAAATAGAAGTAATAGTTAATAGAAAAAATAATAAAAATATTTATTTTCGTGTTAAAGAAGATTTAAAATTATATGTTAATGCTCCCATGTTTTTAAGTAGTGATAGTATTTTAAAATTAATTAAAGATAATGAATCAGCAATAATTCGGATGTATGATGCGATGGAAAGCAAGACTAAAGATGATGATAAATTTTGGTATTTGGGTAAAAAGTATTATATTGCAATTAGAGAACAAGATGAAGTGACTTTTGATGATAAATATGTGTATACACCATCTTTAGTGGAACTTGATAAATTTTATCAAGCAAAAGTAGTTGAAATATTTACTAAAGAAGTGGATATTGCTAAAAAATGTTTTGCTCACCTGCCGGAGTTTACTTTGAAATTCCGAAAAATGCGAACGCGATGGGGAGTTTGTAATGTTACTAAAAAAACAGTTACTTTAAATACCGAATTATTAAAAAAAGATATTGAATTATTAGATTATGTGATTATTCATGAATTATGTCATTTTTTTGAAGGTAATCATAGTAAAAATTTTTGGGCTTTAGTTGGTCAGGCTTATCCTAACTATAAAGAAGCAAGACGGAAATTGAGGTATTAGATGAAGATAACAAGTGTACAAAATGATCGAGTGAAATATTGGAACAGTTTAAAAGAAAAGAAGAATCGGGATCGGGATAGACGTTTTTTAGTTGAGGGTGATCATTTAATTAATGAGGCTAAAAAACAAAATTTAATTGTTGAGACAATTAGTATGGTTGATGAGACGGCGGATTATTATGTTACTAAAGAAATTATGGAAAAAATTAGTGGGCAAAAATCGATTAGTTATAATGCGGCGGTAGTGCGGTTTATTCCGGAAGATTCTATAACTGGGAAAACAATTATTTTAGATAATATCCAAGATCCGGCGAATTTAGGAGTAATTATTCGTTCTTGTATTGCTTTTGGTTTTAATAATATTGTTTTAAGTGATACTTCAGTTGACTTATATAATCCCAAAGTAATTAGAGCAACGGAAGGTATGATTTTTCATATTAATGTTTTAAGACGTAATTTAAAAGAGTTTATACCTATTTTAAAGAATTTAGGTTATAAAATTGTGGGAACTGATGTTTTATCGGGTGAAGACGTTAGAAATATTAAGATTGATGATATGGCCATAGTTATGGGTAATGAAGGACAAGGCTTAAGTGATGATGTCAAAAAAATGTGTGATCAATTTGTTTATATCAAGATGAATAAAACTTGCGAGTCATTAAATGTGGCGGTTGCTGCTAGTATTTTGATGTATGAGGTTAGTCATGAATGAATTAGTATGTATTGGAAAAGTAATTAATTTCTTTGGAATTAAAGGAGAGCTTAAAATATTAAGTGATTTTGATAAAAAGGAACTCGCTTTTAAAATAGGGATGCCAATAATGATTAAAGAAGAAAATTTAGAAATTACTAGTATTCGGTATCATAAAAAGTATATTTTAATTAGAGTAAATAATATAGATGATATTAATTTAATAACTAAATATATTGGTTATAATGTCTATGTTAAAAGAAGTTTGCTTAATTTGGATGCCGATGATTATTTATTGGCCGATTTAATATCTGCTCAGGTCATGGAAGATGGAGAGTGTTTAGGAGTTATTAAAGAAGTATTAGAAGGGCATACCAATTATGCAAGAGTTATAAATAAAGAGAAAGAGTTTTTGGTTCCCCTAATACCGGAGTATATAATTCGTTTTGATCAAAATAGTAAAATATTATACACAAATAATGCAAAAAGTTTAATAATTTAGTATAATAAAGGGTAGGTGAATAAAATGCGCATAGATATAATGACTTTATTTCCAGAGATGTTTACTGGTTTTTTAACAGAATCAATCATTAAAAGAGCCGGCGAAAAAGGTTTAGTTACAATAAATGTCATTAATTTTCGGGATTATTCACCTCTTCCTAATAAACAAGTTGATGATACACCTTATGGCGGTGGAGCAGGGATGGTTATTCGGTGTGAAGCCATATTTGAGTGTTTGGATAAAATAAAGACTCCCGATGCCCATGTTGTTTTGTTATCACCGGAAGGAACTACTTATAAGCAAAGCGTTGCTAAGTCTTTGAGTTTATATAAACATTTAATTATTATTTGTGGTCATTATGAAGGCTTTGATGAGCGCATTAAAACACAAGTTGATGAGATAATTAGCATTGGGGATTTTGTCCTCACTGGGGGCGAAATTCCGGCCTGTTTAATTGTTGATTCCGTAGTTAGATTAATACCAGGAGTTATTAGTGCTGAGTCCTTAGCAAGTGAATCATTTAATAATAATCTACTTGATTATCCCCAGTATACTAAACCCGCTGTCTATCGTGGGTTAAAAGTGCCCGATATTTTACTAAGTGGTCATCATGAAAAAATAAATGAGTATCGAACTTTGGAACAGATAAAGAAAACAAAAGAGTTGCGACCAGATTTAATGGGGGATAAAGATGAATAGTTATATATTAAAAAATGATGATAAAGAAAAAAAAGTACTTTTATATAAAGAACAGGTGGGATATACTTTTTCTCCGAAGAAAAATTATAAAAAAGTAAAAAAAATAACAGTTTTAGATAAAGATATGATTAGTGGTATTTTAGAAGAAAAAGTAAGTAAATCTTATAGTCGCTTGTTGAAAATAATTTATAGTATGGTTACGGCTGGGGATGAGACAACTAGTGGTGATGTTTTGATGGCTTATACGGAATTAGATCGGATTAGAAATATTTTATTATATAAATATAATCAATATTTAAAAAAAGAATTTGTGGAAAAATATATGCAGAAGTTATATGCTTTAGAATTAGAACTAAAGAAAGTACATGTTTTAGAATTAAAAGAAGAAATTAGAGAAGAGAAAGGAAAGGGAAGATAATGAAGAAATTAGATAAGGGAAAAACTATTTTAATGGGGATTTGTTTAGTTGTAGCAGTGGTAGCAATATTTGTCTATCTCAATTATTTTCGGACATTTACAGTTACTTTTAATGTTCGTTTAGGAATTGGTATTGAAACTCAAGAAGTTAAGATTAATGATACAGTAAGTAAACCAGATGATCCCGAATATGAAGGTTATACTTTTATAGGTTGGTTTGTTGATGGCGAAGAGTATGATTTTTCAACACCAGTTAAAGGAAATTTGACAATAACGGCGGAATGGGAAGAAAATTAATAGTAAATAAGTGTCAAATAACCATTATATAGTCTTGTTAAACTATAATTCTTTTGTTAAAATGTTTTTAGGGTGTAAGAATATAAATGAAAGAAGAAAAGAAAAGTGCAGTTGGCAAAACTGTAGTTTTGGTTGTCTTAATATTATTATATTTGACAGGTATATTTGCCTTTTAAAAATAAATGGATGAAATAGTATCACCCATTTATTTTTTTTCTAAAGTAACAGTTATATCAAATTTATCACAAATATCTAGAAAATCATTTAAATAAATTCGATTGCGATTATTTTCAATATTATTAATTCCATTACGACTACGTCCTGTTTCTTCCGCAAATTTATGTTGCGATAAAGTTGTCCATTCTCTAATTATTTTCATTACTTCATTTGCCTTATAGTCGTTCGCTCTTATCTTCATTTTCATCACCACGTTAAGGATATCAAAAGAAAAAGAAAAAAACTTAAAATTGATTATTGACAGTTATCAATTAGATGTTTATAATTAAAATAACAATATGATAATTGTTAGTTATCAATGATAAGGAGTTTTCATATGGTAAAAAAATTGACTGTTAAGGGTATAATTATATTTCTTTTGATATTAGTTATAATACTACTTGGTTGGGGTATTAATATTTCCAAAAAATATAATAATTTAATTGCCAGTACTACTGAAAGTAATGCTGTTAAATTAAATAATAATGCTTTAACCATGATGTTAGAAACAGATGTTAATTCTAATGAATATGAAGTGGCAACATCTAATGAATGGCCGCAGGAAGGTTATATATTTAATGCGGAGATGTCCGCGTGTGAACGTGGCGGGAAACTTTCTTGGGATAGTGAGAATAATCGAGTAGTAATGGCATCAGGAAGTGCCGATAAGTGCTATGTTTATTTCGATAAATATACAACAGTAAAAATAACCAATGTAACAACAAGTAATATAACGAATAATAGTATTACGTTAACAGTGGAAGCAACAGCTGGAGAAAGCCAAATTGCAACATATTATTTTAGTAATAATGATGGCTTAAATTATGAGAAAAGTTCTACAAATACATATACTTTCAATAATTTAACTATGGGGACAGAATACAATTTTCGAGTATATGCAGTAGATACTAATGGTATAAGTTCAAATGTATATGCATTAAATGAGACAACATTATCAACTATATATTTTGCAGATTATATCAAGAATGTTGTTTACACAGGAGATGGAAACGAAGGAATATATTACCATGATGGTAGTGGAACATACACCAATGCGGCACAGGAAGCTGGGGATAATTCCTACAGATATGCAGGTGCTAATCCAAATAACTATGTTTGCTTTGGCAGTGATGAAGCAACATGTCCTGAGGATAATTTATATCGAATTATTGGTGTATTTGGTGACCAAATAAAATTGATTAAGCACGATTATGTCAATAGCAACATGCTAGGAACAGATGGAGATTTTTATAATTCATCATATTTAAGTAAAAATAGTACTTCAGATTATTATAAAGGAAGTCAAGATCAATCAGATGTTTCCATATATTACTGGAGTAGAACGGGAATTAATACCTGGAGTGAAAGTCAATTAAATATGGTAAATTTAAATACGAATTACCTAAATTATTTGAATGGCATAAATACCAAGTGGAATGACATGATAGAAATGACAAGTTGGATAGTCGGAGGAGCATCAGATGCAAATATATCTAGTAGTCCGGTAAAAATAGCATGTATGATTGAAATAGTAAGCCCAGTAGAAAATATAACATACGATGCCAAAATAGGATTAATGTATGTGAGTGATTATGGATATGCAGCAAGCCCAGAAAACTGGACAACAATTTTGGGTTATGGGGGTTATAATAATAGTACAGCAACAAGCAATAACTGGATGTACATGGGGCTTAGTGAATGGACAATTTCTCGCAAGTCGGACGATACGTATGAAGCGTTTTTCGTGGGTTATGGAGGTGATGTGTCATCCTACAACGTCGAGGGCGTGATGGACATGTACGGCTACTTTACCGTCCGTCCTACCTTTTACCTAAAGTCCAATGTAGCACTAACCAGTGGTAATGGAACTTCAACAAATCCATTTCGAATTGAATTAGCCTAATAAAAATAGAACTTTATAGTTTTATTTTTTTTGTTTATTAATAAACTTTACTATGACTAAGTATATTGCTCATCGGGGCTTATGGAATGAAACGATATTACCTAATTCTTATCAAGCATTATTAAATGGCATAAATAGTGATAAATACATTGGTATTGAAACAGATGTAAGAGTAACTAAAGATGGGGTATTTATAATATATCATGATGCATTATATAAAGGTAAATTAGTAAGAAATACTTTATATAAAGATATAAAAAGGGATGTATGTAAGTTAGAAGATGTTTTAAAGATTAAGAGTGATAAAGTAATAATGTTAGAGATAAAAGATTTTTATATGAATGTTAAGAAATTTATTAAGTTATTAAATAGATATAATAGAAATATTTATATTATGTCTTTTGATACTAAAGTAATAGAGAAAATAAATAAGATGAAGACTAATTATAAACTAGGGGTATTAAATTATATTTTAAATAGTGATAGTGATTATAACTATGATTTTATTTGTTTACTAGATATAGTTGCTAGTAATAAGGTAATATCTTCATTTAAGAAAAGAAATATTGAAGTAATAATATATGGAGTTATAAATGCCAATAATGATTTGACGTATATTATTGATGATTATAAATTAGATGTTGACTAATTATTTTTACTATGATATATTTTAATTGTGCTAGAACAGATAGTACAAGGAGGATATATGATTGAAATCAAGAATTTGCAGAAAAGTTTTGATGGCACTGTTAATGTTTTGAATGATTTAAGTTGTAATATTCCTGATAATGCCATTTATGGTTTGGTGGGGGCTAATGGCGCTGGGAAATCGACATTATTAAGACTCATTAACAGTATTTATAAGGCTGATGCAGGGGAAATTTTGGTTGATGGCAAGCCCACCTATGACAATGAAGAAGTTAAGAAAAATATGGTTTTTATTCCTGATGATTTATTTTTTTATTCCGGTTATAGTCTGTATGATACGGCGAAGTTTTATCAAAGTTTGTATGATGACTTTGATTTAGAGTTTGTCTTTGATACGGCCCGAAAATTAAAACTTGACTTTAATAAAAGTGTTAATACTTTCTCTAAAGGAATGCGCCGTCAGTGTGCCATAATTTGTGCTTTAGCCACTAATGCCAAATATATTTTCTTTGATGAAACATTCGATGGCATTGATCCGGTGGTTAGACAATATTTTAAGAAACTGATTGCTAATATGATGACTAAAAAGGATACGACCATTATTATGACTAGTCATAACTTAAGGGAACTGGAAGACATATGTGATAATTTAGGAGTAATATATGACTGTAAAATTCTTTTTGAAAGTGATGTTAATACTTTAAAAACCGATATGTTGAAGGTTCAAATTTCTTTGAAAGAAGATTTTTCCGCCGAGACATTTAAAGATTTAGAAGTTTTATCTTTCAAGAAAATTGGCAAAGTAGCAACACTGATTGTTAAGAAAGATCAAAATACGAAGAAATTTTTAACTAGTTTAAAACCCATTATACTCGATTATTTACCACTTACGTTAGAAGAAATATTTATTTATCAGATGGAGGCGTTAGGATATGCATTTAAAGAAATGGTTTAATTTTAAGTATTTATATCAAAATTTTAAAAAATCAAAATCTTTGTTATTATTCTTATTATGTATTATACCTTTTATTAATTTATGGATGGTAGGAATTAATTTATTAAACTTAAATTATATTTTAGACTTTGGGGATTTAAGTAATACAACCGCCATTATTGTTTTTATTTTTCCAGTAATTTTAGCCTTTATCTTATATGGTTTTGTCTTTCGCCGTAATGAAGTAGATTTTGTTATATCTAAACCTATTACTAGAAGGCAAATATTTGGATCTAATTTAATCGGGGGCATTATATTTATATTACTAGTAATTTTAATTAATACTTTAGGATTCATTTTACTTTCGCTCTTAACTAAATTATACATTCCAATGGGAGCTGTTATTGATTATTTTATTTACTGGTTTATAACTTATGTATTCATTTTTATTATAAGTATTTTTGCTATCAGTATTGCTGGTAATATTATGAGTTCTTTAATCGTTATTGCCCTGGTTTTGCTTTTATATCCAACATTTACCTTAATAGAATATAATGCACGGGTAAATAGTAGTGATACTTACTTAGTTTGTCAGGATTCCTCTTGTATGCCAGAGGGTGATTATTGTAATGGGGATCCTAATTGCTTGGCGGACTTAAATACTGGTGAATACTTATATACCGTAAATGATAGTTATAATGCGACATTAAATAGTCCAATAAATTATTTTAATGCCGGCTTTAGTATCAAAAGTATTGTTAAAACAATAATACTAACTATTATCTATTTAGTTGGGGCCTACTACTTATTTAAAAAGAAAAAAATGGAAAACTCAGAAATTGGTTTTCAAAATAAATATTTATATAAGTTTATAAAAATACTAACCTTTATTCCCGTTACTTATCTTGCTTATACTTTACTTGTTAGTAATTCTATCTTCTTTATTATTGGTTTAATTATTTGTGTTAGTTATTATTATATATATGATTTAGTAGTTAAAAAAGAAATAACTAATATAATTGGTAATATTGGGGAAGTAATAATTGTTAGTATTATATTTATGGGTTGTTATTATTTATTAAATATAACTTATGAAAATAATCCCAAGTATTTAAATGTTCCAGATGAAGTATTGGTTGAATATTCTGATGCTGATTTAAGTTATCGTTATGTTGTTTTAGTAAATGACTTAAATTTAATTAATAAGTTAATTAAAGTAGAAAATATGGATAATAGTGCTAATTATAATAGTATTACTATTTATTTAAATGAACAAAAATATATGACGAAGTTTATTTCGGATAATTTAGAACAAGAATTAGATAATTATGCTAATACGAATAATTTAAAAGATAAATTTACAATGGATAATATTATTCATATTACATCGAGTACCAATCCGAAGTTAGTTATTCCATGTAATACTAAAATAAAAGAAATGATAGTTGATTATTTAGAACATTATCCTAGTTCAAATACGGAGAATAATAATTATATTAGTATTTATAAGTATGAAGATCATCAGTTAAAAGATTTAGCATTTAATATAATGGATAATTTAGAATTACTAAATTATGTTAAGAATTATTATAATGAGTCATTTTTACAAAATATCGAAACGGTTGTTTATGTTAATGATGAAGAGTTAATGGATTCATTTAGTGATGTATTTATGGAAAATAGAGTTAATTTAATGCGGTTTTTACAAGAACATAAATATGATGAGTTGACAAATGATGTTTTAATATTATATAGTGGTTTAGATAGATTTTTTGTTAATCGGGAGGTATTTTTGATGGAATATAATAAATATGTTGGTGAGGAGCAAAATAGTTGAATATTGCCATAGATTATCAAGCCCGCACTCCAATTTATGAACAGATAGTTTTGGAGATTGAAAAAATGGTGGCTTTAAATATTTTGCAGCCCGGGGAAAAGATCGCCACAATTAGAGAACTGGCTTTAACTTTAGGAGTTAATCCTAATACCATCAAGAAGGCTTACGATATTTTAGAACAAAAGGGCGTAATTATCTCAAAATCGACGAAAGGAACTTTTATTGTTGATGAAGTTTTGCAAGTTAAAGAGGCAAAGATTGCCCAAGTAATTGGCAAGATTAATGAATATATTGGGGAACTAGAAAATATTGGTTTGGATCGAAGTGAGATTAAGAAAAGGCTAAAATTTTAGTCTTTTTTTGTCAATGACGAGAAAAAGTCACAAAAAAGTTATAAATATTTTGCTATTTAGTGTATAATTATATCAAGGTGATCAATTGTGAAGATTATTGTATCAGCGGGTGGAACAGGTGGTCATATCTATCCGGCATTAGCAATTATTAAGAAATTTCAAGAACAGGAAAAAGATTTAGAAGTTATATATATTGGGACCCATAATCGGATGGAAAAAGATATAGTTCCCAAGATGGGGATAAAATATGTACCAATTGAAATATATGGTTTTAGTAAAACGAAAATAATGCGGGATATTAAAAATGTTTATTTGATTTATAAAGCCCTCCAAAAATGTCAGGAATTAATGCGAGAGTTTAAGCCTGATGTTGTGATTGGAGTGGGTGGTTATGTTACTTATCCCGTTATTAAAGCGGCTTATAAATTGGGGATTAAGACATTTATTCATGAGCAAAATAGTATTGCGGGTAAGTCTAATGTAACTTTAGCCAAATATGTTGATTTGGTGGGTGTATCTTTTAAAAGTTCGAAAGATTATTTTAAAACTGCCCGGAAGGTTGTTTATACGGGTAATCCTTGTGGGGAAAATGCTTTAAGTGTTCCAAAAATATCAAAGACAACATTAGGTTTTAGAAAATCTAGTAAACTAATCATTATTGTGGCGGGTTCTTTAGGTAGTCATACTTTTAATGCCAAGTTTAAAGCATTTTTGCAAATTGTTGGGGATGAACCTTATAATATATTGTATGTTACTGGTAAGTCATATTATGATGATTTTATTCAAGATGTAACTTTTCCTGCAAATGTGAAAACAGTTCCTTATTTTGATAATTTAGTAGGGTTGATGAAAGATGCTTATTTAGTAATTTCCCGGGCTGGGGCTAGTACGATCAGTGAAATATTAGCCATTAAAATACCAAGTATTTTAATACCTAGTCCTTATGTTGCTAATAACCATCAATATTATAATGCTCTTGATTTGGCTAATATGAAAGTAGCAGAGTTAATCGAAGAAAAGAATTTAACGACGGACTTAATTCAAGTTTCGATTAATGAACTTGTCAATAATACCGAAAAATATATAACGATGCAAAAGAATTTGGAAAAATTAAATACTAAGGAATCATCAACAATTATTTATGAGAAAATAAAGGAATTAATAAAATGAGGGAATATGGTACTGTTTTAGAAAATGTTGATTTAAAAAAATATAATACTTATGGTATTGGTGGGAAGGCTAAATACCTAGTTATGCCTGATTCACTTAAGGATTTACAAGATTTACTTGCGTTTTTACAACAAGAGAAAAGGCCTTGGTATATTCTAGGTGGGGGTTCTAATGTAATTTTGCCTGATACGGATTTTAATGGGGTTATAATTAAATTAGATCATTTAAATAATTATTCGGTACATAAAGATATTATAACGGTTGGGGCCGGGATAACACTCGGAGAAATGGTCAATAAAATGCTTGCTGATGGTTATACCAACTATGCTAATTTGTTAGGCATTCCAGGTCTACTTGGGGGGGCGATAATTGGTAATGCGGGGGCCAATGGCACTAATATTTTCGATAATTTGCTAAGTGTTACAATATTACGGGATGGTAATATTGTTGAATTAAAAAAAGATGATATAAATTATGATTATCGTTATACGGAATTTAAAAATACCCAGGCAATAATTTTGAATGCTAAATTTCAGGGAATTAAAGGTAATGTTGCTATGGCGAAAGAAATGGTTAAAGAAAACTTAGAAAGGCGAAAAAATACCCAACCGTTAGGGACTAAAAATGCCGGCTCAGTGTTTAAAAATCCCAGCAATTTTGCCGCGGGTTATTTAATTGAACGGGCTGGTTTAAAAGGATTTAAATATGTCGGGTCTAAAGTATCAGATAAGTATGCTAATTTTATTATATATTTTAATAATGCCACAAGTCGTGATATAATAGAGTTAATTACAATTATTAAAACGGAGGTTAAAAAAAGATTTCAAGTAGATTTAGAATTAGAACAAATTATTGTTAATTGGTGATACTATGGAAGGAAAGAAAGTTAGAAAGAAATTAAATAAAAAGGCTTTATTAGTTATTATTTTAACATTATATTTAATTATAATGGCTTTTTATTATTTTCTAACGTTACCAATTAAAAATATTATTGTTACGGGCAATAACTTAGTAAGTGATACAACCATAATTAATGCAGCTGGTATTAGTGATTATCCACATATATTTAGAACAAGTACGAAGAAAATGACTGATAATATTCAAAATCTGGATTTTATTGCCAGTGTGGAGATAAAAAAAAGTATTACGGGAACAGTTACAATTAATGTAACTGAGGAAAAAGTATTATTTTATAATGTTTTAAATAGTAGTTTTGTCTTGGCTTCTGGGAAGGAAGTTAAACAAGAAGAGGCAACTATTCTAGGGTTGCCAACGCTAGTAAATTATGTTCCTAGTGATATATATGAAGAACTAATAACTAGTATGAGTAATATTGATTTTGATATTATTTCTTTAATTAGTGAAATAGAGTATAGTCCCGATATTAAAGAAGATGTTACGATTAATGATAGTAGATTTATTCTTAGAATGAATGATGGTAATTATGTTTATATTGATATTGTTAATTTTGCTAATTTAAATAAATATAAAATTATATATTCTAGTTTAGATAAAAAAGGTATTTTACATTTAGATGGTGTATATTTAGATAGTGATACTGTTGTTTTTACAGCATTTGATGCTTTAAGGGAAGAAGTAGGTGATGAAGGTGAATTATCAGAATAAATTAATGACAATAATAAATAGTTTACAGACAAGGCCCCATATTTTACTTCATAGTTGTTGTGGCCCGTGTTCAGCAACTGTTTTAACGTTTCTAGTAACTTATTTTGATATTACTGTATTTTATTATAATCCTAATATTGAACCAAGAGCCGAGTATGAAAAAAGAAAACAAGAACAAATAAGATTTATTCAAGAATTTAATAATGAACATATTACTTTTCTTGATTGTGATTATGCTAATCAGGATTTTCGTAAGCAAATTGTGGGCTTAGAACAAGAAAAAGAAGGCGGGGCGCGATGTGCCGTATGTTTTAAATTGCGCTTAGAGGAAACGGCTCGTTTGGCTAAGAAATTGAATTTTGATTATTTTGGGACAACTTTAACAGTTAGTCCACACAAAAATAGTCAGATTATTAATGAAATAGGGGCTTTATTAGAAGGAGAATATGGTGTAAAATATTTATATAGTGATTTTAAGAAAAAAGATGGCTATAAAAAAAGTATTGAACTAAGTAAACAATATCATTTATATCGGCAGGATTATTGTGGCTGTCTATTTGGGAGAGTAGTATCATGATAGAAATTATTGAATATTGCGGTTTAATTTTGTGGGTAATTTATTTGTTCTTATTTGTTAATAGGGAAATTGCTCGAAAAAATAAATATATTAAAGAATATGATAAGAGTCTTATTATTAAAAAACCTTTACATATTATTCGAATAGATAGTTTATTCTTTTTTTTAGTCTACTTGATATACAATAATTTTGCGGATAATAGAGTGTTACCTTATCTTTATTTAATAATTGTTTTAACTAATATAGTTTATGTTGTTTATGATCTAGCAGATAATTATAAGGGTCAAAAAGTAGTTTTAAAAAATGAGTTAATATATTATTCGGGGGCAATTATTTTAGTGGTAGTGGCTTTTGTTTACATGATGTTTAGTAAAGATTTATTTAATACTTGTACTCTTACTTTAGGCTTAAATATTATAGTGCCAATTTATATTTGGTTGATCAAGATATTAATTAAAAATAAAAATTGATTAATATCTTGATTTTTATGAATAATAATGGTATTCTTAAATTAGAGAATAAAAAGGTAATGGGGAATATTTATGAATAAAAAATGGAAAAGAATATTAATAACTTTATATGTAGTTGCTTTATGTATTATGCTTAGTGGGGCAACATTTGCTTATTTTTTAATGATTGAAGTATCTAATGTTTCACCAAAGATTGAAACGCAAACGGCAATGACTGATTGGTTGATATTTAATATGGGAGATTCGATTAATATTATTGCTAATGAAGAAAATTTTGGCCCTGATATGGGGGATTTAGTGGACAGTACGCAAGGGACAGTTACTTTAAGAGCTGCAAATAATTCGGAAGAAATTAGTTATAATTATAATATTCTTTTAAATATAGTGGCCAATGATTTTGAATATACCCAAGATTCAGATACTCCGGAGATATTACTTCAAGTAACTGATCCGGAAGGGAATAATGTTTCGAGTATTCCTGGTTTAGAATATCAAAGTGTGGTTAATGGGGCTGGGGAGGCAGTTAGAGGTTTTGATATTACCAATAAAGTTGGGGAATTTCTAATTGCTAGTAATTATCCTATAAGTACAACTAGGGAAATTGTGCATACTTGGGATTTTGAGGTAATTTTGGTTAATCTTGATAGTGATCAAAATGCTAATACGGAAAAAGTACTAGATGCTTACTTACAAATTGAAAAAGTCAGTTAAGGGGGACATATGAATAAAACTATTAGAGAAATTCAACAAATTATTATTGATGAACATCGTTTAGATGATCCCGAATTAGCGGGGTATTCGGATGCCGAAGTGGCGATGATGTATCCAGTTACACCACAGATAGTTAAAGTTTTTGTCGATTTAGAAATATTGAAATTACAACAGGAAATAGATTTCAATAATAATAAAATGAATGATCAGAATATGTTTTATCAAGAAAGAACAGAACTCCGAAATGAAAATCTTTACTTATATAGGAGAATTGCCCAGTTGAGGCAAGAAAAGGATTTAGCAATAACCCTTCTAGGGGGCGATGTTAATGAATCAAGAAGTCGCTAGTTTTTTGCTTTTTTTAGAAAAAGAAGTAAATATGAGTGAAAATACAATTATCAGTTATCAAAAAGATCTGAAGGATTTTTTTAAGTTCTTGGATATGGTAAAGGTTACCTACTTAAATGTCAATAGGTATGTTGTTCGGGATTATTTGAAATATCTCGATGAAAAGAAATTAAAAAATAGTACTATTGCGCGAAGAATTAGTGCTATTAGAACTTTTTATAATTATGAATTAAGTTTGGGAAAAGTAAAGAGTAATATTTTTAATGATATTAGAAATCCTAAAATAGAAAAAAAATTACCTAATTTTTTAAGTTATGAAGAATTAGCCAAAATATTTGCTAGTATTGATACTGATACGGATACAGGCTTAAAAAAACGGCTTATTGTGGAAATGCTTTATGCTACAGGAGTAAGGGTTAGTGAGTTAGTTAATATTAAAGTTAGTGATATTAATAAAAGTAACAAATCGATTAGAGTAATGGGGAAAGGAAAAAAGATGCGTATCGTCTATTTTGGGGAATATGCGGAAGAGTATTTAAATCGTTATTTAACTAAAAATATTAATAAAGGAAGTAAATATTTATTTGTTAATGCCAATAATGAAAAAATGCAAATTGAAGAAGTTGAAGTAATGATTAAAAAAATTGTGAAAGATTTAGCCCTTAAAACGCATGTAACACCCCATACCCTGAGACATACTTTTGCAACGCATTTATTAAACAATGGGACAGATATTAAAACTGTGCAAGAGTTACTGGGGCATGCTAGTTTAAATACAACTGGTATTTATACCCATGTTTCGAATGAAAGATTAAAAGAAGTTTATTTGAAAGTTTTTGATCGCTAAAGTCAATTTTTGTCAAGTTTTGGCGGATTTAAAGTTAACTTAAAGGGGAATGTGATATAATGGAGATGAGGTTAATATGGAAAATATTTTAGAATGTAAAAATTTATACAAATCATTTGGTAAAAAGCAAATTTTAAAAGATGTGTCTTTTACTATTGCTAAAGGTGATATCTTAGCCTTTATTGGCCCTAATGGTAGTGGGAAAACTACCACGATTAAACTTATTTTAGGTTTGCAACATATTGATTCGGGGCAAGTTTTAATTAATGGTTATGATGTAACTAAAAATTATGTTCCAGCCATTGCTAAGGTGGGTTCAATTGTAGAAAATCCGGATTCCTATATGTATTTAACAGGTTGGCAAAATTTAAGAATGGTTGCTGATTGCTATCAAGATATCGATGATGATCGCATTCGGGAAATTGTTAAATATGTTGGTTTAGAAAATAGAATATATGATAAAGTTAATAAATATTCTTTAGGAATGCGGCAGAGACTAGGTATTGCTAGGGCGTTACTTAATAAACCGGATATTTTAATATTAGATGAACCAACTAATGGCCTTGATCCCGAAGGAATTAAAGATTTACGGGTTCTTTTAAAGAAATTGGCTCAGGAAGGCATGGGTATTCTTATATCGAGCCATAATCTGGCGGAACTAGAAAGTTTTTGTAATAAAGTTTGTATTATTAATGAAGGAAAGATTATTGAATCTAGTGCTGTTACGGAATTTAAAAATAATGCTGATCGGGTTATATTTAAGGTTAGTTCGACGAAGAAATTACCAATTAAAGATGCCACGGAAATTACGGCTGATTCATTTGTAATTACGGCTAGTGCTAAAGAAGTAGCCAAGGTTATTAAGGAGTTAGTAAAATCTGATATCGATGTTTATGAAGTATATAAAGATGAACTAACACTAGAAGAGGCATTCTTAAAAAAGACGAGGGGAAATCATGATTAAATTAGTAAAAAATGAATTTTTTAAAATATTTCATAAACTTAGTACATATATTGTTTTGTTAATAGCCTTAATTTTTGTTGTAATTACTAATATAATTTATTTTTATTTTGATGATCAAAATAATCAACAAGTTTATGAAGTAATCGATGTTGAAGAAATTAACTATTATATTGATAATTATGATCCTAATGTTGATAGTATTGATGATTATACCTATAATTTAGCCTTGTTGGATTCATATAATTTAGCCAAAAATTATGATTATACCAGTTGGCAATATGGGGTATTTATGAATGAATATCTTAATTTGGATATAAATTATTATCAAGAGCAATATGGGGCAGCCGATGAAGAGGTATTAGCCCAGTTAAGTGGGGAAATGCTTGCTATTATTCAAGCAGTAGAAAATAGTGATTGGCAATATTTTGCTAAGACCGAAAAAAGTAATTTAGAATGGGATATTGCTAATTATCAAGAATTATTATCCCAATCTAATTTAAATAGTAATGAAAAAAATGAGTATGAAAAAATGCTATTTATTAGCGAAGAACAATTAGAACTTGTCAATTACCGAATTTTAAATAATGTTGAATATGGCAATGATTATTTAAATCAAGCCATTTATGATATTGAAGCAAACCTATATTCTTTAGCCCAATATTATTATGATGATGTCGATAAAGATGAATATGAAACAGTTTTAAAAAATTATTACGAAAATAAGTATATATTAGAAGAAAAAATGGATACTAAAAATAGTAATACTTTAAGATCAGTATTAATAAATTTCTTTAGTGAATATTCATTTTTAATACTTGTTTTTGTTATTATGATCGCCGGCGGGATGGTTAGTGATGAATTTTCTCGCGGAACAATTAAGTCGTTATTAACTGTTCCTTATAAAAGATCGAGTATTCTGACGGCGAAATATATTACAGTATTACTAATTATTCCTTTTATAGTCATATTTTTGCTTATTTGGGAATTCTTAGTTGGTGGTATTTTATTAGGCTTTGATTCTTTAAGTATTCCGGTAGCAATTTATAATATTACTAGTGGTAGTTTAGAAGTATTAAATGTATTTAGTTATTTTATAATTAATTTTTTAGCCAACTTACCCCAACTTATATTGCTAGCAACTTTGGCCTTTGCGGCATCAGTAATTTTAAATAGTACGGCATTTGCTATTGCGATAACTTTCTGTGGTATAATAGCATCAGAAATAATTAATAGTTTTGCCTTAATGTATAATATTAAAATATTAAATTATTTTGTAACTACTAACTGGGATTTTACGGCATTTTTATTCGGTGGCCATTCGGTATTTGGCTTATCCTTAACCCATTCAATAATAATATGTATAATATATTTAATAATTATGTTAGTAGTCACTTTCTTAGTTTTTATGAAAAAAGATATTAAAAATGTATAGTAGATGGTGAAGTTATGAAGTATAAATTAAAAAATAGAAAATTAATATTGGTCAATGTAGTAATTAGTATAATATTATTAATTTCTATTTTTTTAGTGGTAACTTCTTCTTTTTATATGCAAAAATTATCTAATAGTTCAACATATACTAATGCAACAGAAGTAATAAAGACTGATAAAAATATTGTCCGGAGTTCAAAGATAGATGAATTTATTAAAAATTTAAAGACTGAAAAGTTAGTAGATGAAGTTAATATTAAAAAAGAAATAACTAGTATATTATTAGAAGAAAATGGGAAATATAAAGCAGTTTTATTAGATTATGAAACTGGGGAAGTTTTAGATATCGCTGATTTAATTAAAGATGATAGAAATGAAGAGTTTTGGGCGAAAATAACGTCTTTAGTTTATTTGAAGTATCCGAAATTTATTGCTGATGTATTAACTCAAGGTAATGGAGAAAATGTTTATTTTCTTAAAGATAATGAATTAATTATTTATTATTATGGTTATGAAATAACTCCCGCGGTGAAAGAAGATCTTTTCTTAACTGTCAATTATAACGAAATTAAAGATTATCTTAATATTACGGTTGATTTGGATGAGTTTTATAGTAATGAAGATGGTTCAGTTATTAATACGAGTAAAAAGTTAGTGGCAATAACGTTTGATGATGGGCCAGGTCCTTATACGAATCAGTTAGTTGATATTTTAAAAGATAATAAGGCTCGGGCAACTTTCTTTATGTTGGGTAGTAATTTAAAAAATTATCGTAGTACAGTGTTAAATGTTTATAATAATGGTAATGAGATAGGGTATCACTCTTATGCTCATAAAAATTTCAAAAGACAAGATCTTGCCACTATTAAAGAAGAATTTGCTTTAAGTAATGAAATACTTAAAAGTATTACGGGAACAACTTTTAATTTAGTTAGGCCACCATATGGGGCCATAAATGAAGAAATTAAAAATGCTTTGGATGCCACATTCATTTTGTGGAATGTCGATACCGAAGATTGGCGGTATAAAGATAGCGAATATCTTTTGAATTATGTTTTGGAACATATTAATGAAGGTAATATAATTTTGTTTCATGATATCCATAAAACTAGTGTTGCGGCGATTGAGAAGATCTTGCCGGTGTTATATGTTGAAGGTTATCAGTTGGTAACTGTAAGTGAACTGGCCAAACATTTTGGTTCAGAATTAGAATTACATAAGGCTTATCGTTATTTTTCTTAACCAAAGCCGATTTCATCAACTTCATTAGTTAAGATTTCTTGCATTAAATAAATGGCACCACCAACTAAAAATAGGAGGGCAGCAATTAATTGCAGGAAAGTATTACGATATTTTGCATTATTGAAATTTCTTTCCATGTTATTTAAATTACTAGTAAAAAGTAAAACGAAATATAAATATATGAAAAAAGCAACGAAGAATATTATAACATTGATTGTTTTACTTTTTTTAAATGAATTACTATTTTTAGTTAGTACAAAGTCGCGTTCGAATACATTAGAAAGTAAAGCAAAGGTGGCGATAAAGAAATAAATAATCCAAATAAAATCCTCGTTTCTTAATTGTTTTAAACGATTTAATATTTCCATATTAAAGTTTATGCGCAAGAAACGAGGTTTTTAAAATTATTTTCTTTTTTTGTTATTTATCATGTATTCATTAGTTCTTTTGACTATTATATAGTGTCTACCCCATAAAAATATGATAGCAAATATAATAAAGAAACCAGCTAGAATATAAGTAGATATTGCATTCTCATTTAATATATTATCAATAACAAAATAAATGGCACAGGCAATAAGTAAGATGCTGTAAATTATAAGACGGTCTAGTCTTTTTTTTAAAGATGCTCCAAAATCAGTTTGAAAAAAAAATGCTGTTCGAGCCTTTTTCTTTTCTTCTTTATTTGCTCTTTGATATTTATTTTTTTCCATAAATGTTTCACCAAATATATTGTACTAAATTTCTTAGTAATTGTCTATTATAATCAAAATATATTGTTATTTTTTAAGAATTTTGTTAAAATTAATCTGAGGAGTAAAGAATGAAAAAGTTTTTAATTGTTTTGCTTATTTTAGCAATTATTGGTGGGGGCGGTTATGGCGCTTATTATTTTTTCTTTGCAAGCAATGAGTTAGATGAAGAAGAAATAAAAAATGGATGGCATATTGAGGTTGTAAATGATTATATCAATATCAGGAAAGAGGCTAGTGCTTCATCAGAAATTTTAGGTCAGGTTAATAAAGGAGAAGTTTATTCTGTTGTAAAAGTTGAGGATATTGGTAATAATACTTTTTGGTATAATATCGAATATGAAAAAGATAAATTTGGTTGGGTATTTAATTCTAGTACAACTAATTATTTAAAAGATGTGAATAATCCGGAAGATATAGCATCGCCTTCGATAGTTTTTGAGGATGATGTTTATCATGTTGCGAGTATTGATGATATAAATTATGATCATTTAGAAGTAACTGATGATAAACCAGGAGTAACAGTAAGTCATAGAATTTATTGTGAACGCAATGTTAATGGTCAAAGTGATCAATATTGGATTCAATATATTGCGGAAGATGCATCAGGTAAGACAACAACTAAATTACAAAAGATTCAGTTTGACGAATTGCCAAGTGATGAAGAAGTATTAGATTTTGCGGATCTAGAGCGCTAAAAAAGACTTTATTTTTTAATAAATATATGCTATACTTAATGCGTAGTTCAAATTTTGTCTCCTTAGCTCAGTTGGTAGAGCAACTGACTCTTAATCAGTGGGTCTAGAGTTCGAATCTCTAAGGGGACACCATTAAGTATGTAAAATCCTGAGTTTCAGGATTTTTATTTGTAATATTTTGGAAAGTTGACTTAATTAAATATTTGTTTTATAATGAATTTGGGAAAAGATTTTGATAATTCTATAAGAAATTAAACTCGAAAGTATGTCCATAGTAACACTGTATATCAATGTTACTAAATCATTGTTGATGGTTGTTGTATATTTCGTAAAAGTAGCGTCAACATATAATATTAGGAAGACATTTTCAAATCTTTTCTTTTTTTGGCCTAAAAAATGTCAAAAAGTTAACAAATTATTAAATTTTTATTCATTTATAGCATTTTATCTTTTATAATAAAATAAAAGAGGTAAATATGAATAAAGGGGTAATAATAAAAATTTTGTTAGTTTTAATTATATTAGTATTAGTTTTAATTGGGTTAAAACCAGTGTTTTTAGAAGAGAAAGTCGCAGATGAAGATGGTATTACGGAAATAAAATTGGGAGTTATTCCGAAGATAACTACGGATAAGGCCTATTTATATAATAACAATATTTATATTCAAGATGGGGGTATATATAATATAACGGGTATTTTATATAATGGAGTTATTTATATTGATACTAATGAGGAAGTTACTTTAAATTTGAATGGTGTAACATTAGTTAATGAAGTAAATAGTGTTATTGATAATCGTAAGTCATCTAAATTAATTATTAATTTAGGGGCTGAGTCTAATAATATTTTAAGTGATGGAATTAATTCCAATTCGGCGATAAAATCAGTTGGGGATGTTACCATAAAGGGTAGGGGCAATATGCTTATATATGGTAATAATGGTAATGGTATTACAGTTAGTGATGGTATTTTAGAAATAGCGGATGTAACTCTTTATGTAATGGCTCGGAATACGGCTTTTAATGCTTCCGAAGAATTAATAATTAATAGTGGGATTATTTTAGGCTTGGGAAGTGATAAGATGCAACCACCTAGTGATTCTTCTAAGCAAAATACATTATTATTTAATTTTGCTACTATATATACGGAAAATACACTATTTTCTTTAAAGAATGTAAATGGGGATGTTATTGTTAATTTTTTAGCCTTGCGAGATTTTAAGACACTCACTTTGAGTATGCCGGAATTAAAAGCAGGTAGATATCAATTATATCAAAATACTGGGTGTGATTCCTTAGTTAATAATGGTATTTATGATGATTGTGATCCTTTAACAAATGATATGATTAAAATTGGGATAACTGATACCTATCTTGTAAATAATACTTGGAATTGGTATGGAAATATGGATATTATGATTAATTATTTCCCAGAAATTAAACAGGATAAAAATATAAATTTTAATTAATTATGTTGTCAATCCATTTATTTATGAGGATTTGGCAACATTTTTTATTT
>CALVVK010000005.1 GCA_944363825.1 uncultured Bacilli bacterium
ATAATGTGATACATCAGCAATATGAACTCCTAAAATATAATTATCATTGTTTTTTTCTAAACTAATGGCATCATCAATATCTTTGGTATCATCGCCATCAATTGTAAAAATCATTTTGGTGGTTAAATCACGACGACCTACCAATTCTTCCTTTGTTACTTCCGCTGGAATACTTGCTAATTCTTTAATAACGGCCTTGTTAAATTCTGTTTCAATGCCATGTCGAGCGGCGATTGATAAAATATCAACACCAGGATCATTTTTGTGACCAATAATTTTTTCCACATAACCTAAGAAAGTCCGAGTGCCAATTTCCCGGATAATTTTGACAATTACTTTATGACCTTCGACACATTGCTTAGTGCTTTCTTTTGTTAATTTAACTATGATATTTAATCGTTCATCATCGGGTTTAAATGCTAATCTATTTTTGATTTTTATCATTTCCCCAACAACTTTTTTAAGATCACGTTTTAAAATTTTTAAGATGTTTCCTTCCATTTCCCCGTTGCGTTTGATAAAATCAACTTCGACAAAATCACCAGTAATAGCACCATTTAAACATTCGCTTCTAATAAATACATCATCTTGACCTGGTATATCAACAAAACCATTACCATTTTTATTAATTGTTATTATGCCACATTTTAAAGTTTTAGTATTAGTCATCAAAAGAAATTCATGCTTTTTTGATTCATGAACTATGCCATCTTTAGTCATTTCGGCCAAAACATTTTCTAATTCCTGAATTTCTTCGGTAGTTCTTAGGCCTAGTTTTTGATTAATTTCATTAACACTTTTGGCTTTTGTTTCATCTTGCAGTATTTCTATGATTTTTTCTTTCATTTCTAACCTTCTTTATAAGTACATACATATTGGGAATCAGTATAGGTTATTTCAATATAATCAGTTGTATTTTCAATTGTCCTTTCTTTGGTTAGAGGGTTAGTTAAGTTAGGATCTAAATAACCAGCATTAATTAAAGTTGCATACTTAATTTTAGTTAAATGGGGATATGCCTCTATTAAAGAAGGACTATTATATTCCGAGTTTACGTACTCGCAGGCGGCATTTGTTACTTCATTTTCAAAGTCATTTATGGCTTTATTTTTAATGCCACCAAAAATTAATACTATTCCAAGTATGATTAGTACAACTACAATTAAAATTAACAGTATTATTAAGACCCGCTTTTTATTCTTCATATCCATCACATAATAAGTATAACACAAAATTCTTAAATTAAAAATATTTTATTGACTAATTTCCGGCAAAGTGTAATTACAAGTTCGTTTATTATTACTCCAAGTAATAGTTACGATATTATCATTATAGTTAGTTATAGGTAAATCCGTTAGAGGATTGGTTAATTCCCGACTTAAAAGGCCAGCACTAATTAATGTTTCAATTGTTACTTCACTATCTTCCATAATATTATTAATTTCGGCATAGACACAAGCCGCATCAGCAATTTTCTGGGCATAATTTTCAGCCTCTTTTTCTTCCTGGCGATTAAGCATGCCATTAATACTTACCCCGATACTAACAGAAATTATGGCAATTAAAGTTATCGTAATTATTAATTCTACTAAGGTAAATCCGTTACTTTTCATATTATCACAATATTATTCTAACATAACTTTCTTATTTTGAACATAGAATTTTCACTTTAAATTAGTATGATGTTAATGGAAGCGAGGTGATGGAATGAATATAAAGATTATTGGGAGTAATTGTAGCAATGGCATAAAACTCAAGAAACTACTGCTAAGGGCAGTTAATAGTTATGACGGAGATGTCGAAATAGAGTTAAAAGACGACCAAGAATCAATTAGAAAATATAATGTTAAAAATATACCTGGTTTGGTAATCAATGGCAAGAAATGCAGCGAAGGTAAAGTACCAAACGATAGAGAAATAATGAAATATATTAAGTCATACGCAACTAACTAGGAAGCCTTAAGGCTTCTTTTTGTTATGAGGAAGGAACTACAACTGGAGGAACTACAACAAATTGGCATATCCAATTTTGTTCTGTTGAACTTCTTTCAATAATCATTGTAAAAGTATTTGATTGATTGCCATAAATATCAACTGCATATATTTGCACTTCTATTTCATCACCTGGACATTGATAAAAAGGTAAAGCATAATCAAAGTCATGTGGCATACTATTAAACTCTATAAAATCCGAAACAGAACTTTGGGTTATATTATTAAATTTAGCATAATATGTTTGAATTTCATAAGTTGATGAAACATTAATGGATTCTATTTCTACGTGCGTTTCCCCAAAACTTCCATAGGCATCAGTTATAATCAAGGTTACATTAGATGTGGCAATATTATTTTCATAGACTATAGACTTCATTCCATTACTATCAGTTACATAAATTTTGATGTTATATGTAGTATTAGATTCAAGCCCATTAAATGTATAAGTATTACTATCACTAGTAACATATTCACTATCATTGATTGCATAATGATAACTAACTATATCTCCCTCACCATTACTGGCAGTTACAGATGCAGTAATAGTATTATTGGTGGCTGATAGTTCTACATTATCTATTGTTGCTAAATTATATTTATCAAAATAAATATAGCACGTATCAGAGATACTAGTTTTTAAATTAACTGTTTTAGTTTCATCATTCCAGATTATTTCACTTCCCTTTTCACATGCTGACATACTGGCATTAAATATATAACCCTCCTGCGGCCATTCATTAGAACTTGCTACTTCATACTCGTTAGAATTAACATCTGTTTCTAACATCATTGTTAAATTACCACTGCTTTTTATATTATTTTCATTAGCAACTATAGGTTGTTCTTTTTTTATTAATATTATTGTTGAAATTACATAAACTAAAGTTATAGATATAAAAATACTTCTTTTCTTCATAATACTCCTCTTTTATTTTATACAAGTATATTATAAAACATAAATTTGTTTTATACAAGTGTATAAAAGACTTGATATATTTATTTTTTTATAATAATTAGGTAAGAGGTGAGTTTCTCTTGGAAAAATTAAAGAGCAAAGATATATTAGCAATTAATTTAAAGTATTACAGATATAAGAATAATTTATCACAAGAGAAATTTGCTGAAATGCTTGGAAGTACATTACCTTATATTAATCAATTGGAAAACGGGAGAAGAAAACCAACATTAGAATTATTAGATAAATTTGCTAGTAAATTAAATGTTACTAGTGCTGAGTTAATAACATATAATAAAAAGCATCATATTGATGCTAAGAGAATAGATGAAAAGAAAGTAAATTAAAATAGGTACTGAATAATATTGGTACCTATTTTTTGTGGGAAGTTATTCAGCAACGCCACCGCCGGAGTTATTATCATAATACTAGCCAAGTTCAATTCTAAATGGTGAATTTTGCGAGCCATCACCACTGGTTATTGCCACATTGGATTTTAGATAAAAGGACGGGCGCACGCCGCTGCCGTTGTAGACGCCGCCGTTGCCCACACGGCCTAGCTTAGTCACGCTGAACGCATAATCCGTATAGCCCGAACTGCGGGAAATTGTCCATTCATTAATATTAACATTTAACCAATTTGAACTTTTCGATGGTTCATAATTATATAATTCAGTTGTCCAATAATTCGGACTTGCTGCATAGCCATAATCACTCACATACATTAATCCTATTTTGGCATTATATGTTGTACTTGAACTACTACTTCCTAATTCGGTTGTATAATATTGTTTTACTGTATTTGTTTCACTCCATGCCATTCCACCAACTTTCCACGTTGTCGTTTCTATCATATCACTCCATGTTGTTCCAAGTCCGTTTAAATATGTTCCATTTAATGTTCCTGTATTTAATGTACTATTACTCCATGTATTACTCCGATTAGAATTTGATCCACTCCAGTAGTAGCTACCCAAACTTGTATTTTTTATCAATTTTACTTGTTCTCCAAATACACCAATAATCCGATATAAATTATCATTTGGACAAGTTGCTACATCACTGCCAAAACAGACGTAATTATTTGGATTAGCACCTGCATATCTGTAGGAATTATCCCCTGCTTCCTGTGCAGCATTAGTGTATGAACCTGATCCGTCATGGTAATATAATCCGTTATTTCCATCTCCTGTGTATACCGTATTTTTGATATAATCCGCCAAGTATACTGTTGATAATGTTGATTCACTTAATGTATAAACATTTGAACTTATGCCATTAATATCGACAGCATACACACGGAAATTATATTCTGTTCCCGTTTCTAAGTTATTAAACGTATAAGTATTATTTGTACTCTCTTCATAACTTAATCCATCATCATTACTAAAGTAATATGTGGTTATTGGATTTTCGCCAGTTGTCACTTCCGCTGTTAGCGTAATACTGCTATTCGTTATATTACTTGTTGTTACATTAGTTATTCTTACTGTTGTATATTTATCAAAATACACATAGCACTTGTCCGCACTGCTTGTTGCCATGAGTACTCTATTATTTTCACTATCCCAAGAAAGTTTGCCCCCCCTTTCACACGCGGACATTTCCGTATTAAATATATACCCCTCCGTTGGCCATTTATTACTGGTAGCAACTTCATATTGGTTTGAATCCACATCTGTTTCCAACATCATAGTTAAAGCATTATTAGTTTTAATATCAATTTCATTAGTACCTTCAATAACATTATAATCTTTACTAACTAAATTACATATACCAACAATTAAACATAATGTTAATAAAATTCTATTTATCCACATTTTTTTATTTTGCAATATAATCACCTTCATATTGTGTATTTACCTACACACGTATTACATTTTAAGTTTAACAAGTTATTTTGTGTATGTCAATACACAAAATAACTGTTTTATATATTTAGTTGTTATAATTTTGACGTGATAGATATGGAAATTAAAGCAAATAAATACAAAGGTAAAGATATATTAAAATTTATTAGACAAAATTCTAATATGACTCAAAAGGAATTTGCAGAATCTATTAATAAAACAAGAGATTGGCAAGCATCTAATGAAATTGGGAGAAGTAGATATTTTATTGATGATTTAATAGAAATTGCTAATATACATAATTTAGAAATAATAATTAAAGATAAAGAAAAGAAAAAATAACATTGGATTAATTTTCAATGTTATTTTTATATTGATAATTTAAAGGGATTGGTAGAACTTCCATCCCCATCAGTTATTACAACGTTGGATTTCAGATAGAAGACAGGTCTGACCGCAAAGCCGTAGTACGCGCCGTTGTAGTACAAATACCCGTTGTAATCCACGCGGATCACAAAGGTTCTGTCCGCGGAAAGCGGCGTTATTGTCCATTCATTAGAACCTAAATACAACCAATTTGAATTTATAGCAGCACGATAATCATAACTTCCTCCACTACTACTATAAAATGGATATGACCAATAATCCGGACTCGCAGCATAACCATAATCACTTGGGTACATCAAACCTATTGTTCCAACATCACTTGTTGGTCTACCACTATAAACCGTTGTTCCTCTTTCATAACCATAAAATTGTTTTGGTGTTGCTTGAGGTGTTGAGGCACCTCCTAAATACCATATTGTATTTGCTTCTATTTGATTACTCCACTCACCTAAACTATTTAAATATGTACTATTCAATGTATTTTTTAAAGGTGATGTTTGCCAATTATTTATATTATTACTATCCCATACATAATCACCATAAGATGTGCTTTTGATTAATTTTACTTTGTCTCCAAATACTCCAATTATGCGATATAAATTATCATTTGGACAAGTCTCCGCATCTAAACCAAAACACACGTAATTATTGGGATTTGCTCCGCTATATCTATACGAATAATCGCCCGCTTCCTGTGCGGCATTAGTGTATGTTCCTGAACCATCATGGTAATATAAACCGTTATTACCATCGCCAGTGTACACTGTATTTTTGATATAATCCGCCAAGTATACTGTTGATAATGTTGATTCACTTAATGAATAAACATTTGAACTTACTCCATTACTATCTACTGCATAAACACGAAAATTATATTCTACTCCCTGTTCTAAGTTATTAAACGTATATGTATTATTTGTACTCTCTTCATAACTTACACCATCATCATTACTAAAGTAATATGTTGCTATTAAATTTTCTCCGGCGGTTGCTTCAATCGTTAATGTTATACTATTATTCGTTATATTACTTGTTGTTACATTTGTTATTCTTACTGTTGTATACCGATCAAAGTACACATAACACTTATCGGCACTGCTTGTTGCCATAAGTACTCGATTATTCTCACTATCCCAAGAAAGTTTGCCACCCCGTTCACATGTGGACATCTCCGCATTAAAAATATAGCCTTCCTGTGGCCATTCATTAGAACTTGCTACTTCATACTCGTTAGAATCTACATCTGTTTCTAACATCATAGTTAAAGCATTATTCTTATTATTAGTTACTAAATTATTACTTGCTAATATTTCATTATCATTCTTTTGAAATAAACAAATAATTAGAACTAAACATAATAAACCTAGAAATATTGTTGATATCTTATAAAATTTCATATAGCCTCCATATGTATCTTGATATAATACATTGTTTATTTTATTTAATCAAAAATAATGTACCTTGTCAAGGTACATAAAGTATTTTTTTCTTAAAAACATGATACTATTTTTTTGTGATAGATATGGAAATTAAATGCAATAATTATCAGACTAAAGATATAATCAAATTTATGAGAGATTGTTCTGAGAAAACCCAAACTGAGTTTGCTCGGGATGTTAATAAAAAGCGGGGTTGGTGCGCCAAATTGGAGGCTGGGGAAACAAATATTACTTTGAATACTTTGTTAGATCTGGCTAATAAAAATGATATTGAAATAATTATTCGCGAAAAAAAATAACATAGAGTTTTCTATGTTACTTTTAAATTAAGAATAATATAAATGATATTATGAAGAAAAGTATTCCCAAAACCATGGTAAGACGACTTATAACAAGTTCTAGTCCTCTTTCTTTAGAGTGTTGGAATAAATTTTCATTACCCCCAGTTATTATTTGGCCAGCATCACTGGCTTTATTACCTTGGAGTAAGACAATAGCAATTAAAAGTATTGATATAATAAGTAAAATATTTTCTAACATTTTCTCACTTCCGTTTCCCTAATAATTTACCATAGATAGCAAAGAATTGCAATTATTTTTCATCTTTATCGTTTTCTACCTTAGATTTTCGACCTTTTTTCTTTTCTTCAGTAGGTTCTGTTTCTTTATCTTCTTTTTCTATTTCTTCAACTGGTTTAATTTCTCCCGTATTAACAATTGACTCAATTTGTTCTTTAGTAATTGTTTCATATTTCATTAAGGCATCACTTAATTTGAAAATTAAGTCTTTATTTTCGCCGATAATCTTTTTGGCTTTAGCATAACATTCTTCGATTATCTTCCGGGTTTGTTCATCAATTTCTAAAGCAACTTGATCAGAGAAGTTTTTCGATTTAGTATAATCACGACCTAGGAATACGCCTTCGCTCTTTTCTTCATATTGAACTGGACCTAGTTCACTCATACCATATTCCGTAACCATACTTCTGGCAATTCTCGTTGCTCTTTTAATGTCATCACTAGCCCCAGTGGAAATTTCATTTAAGAACATTTCTTCACTGACACGACCCCCAAGTAGACCAGTAATTTGCGCAAGTAATTCATCTTTAGTTAGCACGGCAATCTTTTCTTCTTTTGGAAGCATCATCGTATAACCCCCAGCCATACCCCGAGGAATGATGGTTATCTTATGAACTTCTTGAGCATCTTCCAATTTTAAACCAATTACGGCATGACCAGCTTCGTGAATACTAACAAGTTTCTTTTCCTTATCAGTAATTTTCCGAGTTGTTTTAGCAGGACCAAGCAATACCCGGTCAGTTGCTTCATCGATTTCTTCCATCGTAATTTCTGTTTTGTTACGCCGAACAGCGAGTAGGGCCGCTTCGTTAAGAAGGTTTTCTAGATCAGCACCACTAAAACCTGGAGTTCTTAGACTTAAATTATTTAATTTAACATCTTTGGCTAATATTTTATTTTTAGCATGAACTTTTAAAATTGCTTCTCTTTCATTAGCATCAGGTAAACTTACCGTTACTTGTCGGTCAAAACGGCCGGGACGAAGTAGGGCTGGGTCAAGAACATCAGGACGGTTGGTTGCCGCGATGATGATAATTCCTTCATTTTCCCCAAAACCATCCATTTCCGTTAATAATTGGTTAAGAGTTTGTTCTCTTTCATCATGACCACCACCAAGGCCTGTTCCTCTTTGGCGACCTACAGCATCTATTTCATCAATAAATATTAGACACGGAGCATTTCTTTTGGCTTCTTTAAACATATCTCGAACCCGACTGGCACCAACACCAACGAATAATTCCACGAAATCCGAACCACTGATAAAGAAGAATGGAACATTCGCTTCTCCAGCAATGGCTTTCGCTAGTAGTGTTTTACCAGTTCCGGGAGGACCTACAAGTAAAACACCTTTCGGAATTCTTGCTCCCATTTTTTCAAATTTCTTAGGATTTTTTAAGAAATCAATTAGTTCTTCAACTTCTTCTTTTTCTTCTTTTAAACCAGCCACATCTTTGAAACTCTTTTTGTCATTTTCATTACTCAAACGGGCTTTACTACGGCCAAAATCCATTGAACTTTTATTAGTATTGGCTAATTTCATAAATAAGAAATACATGACAACAACTAACAATACTAATGGTAATACATTGACAATAATATATAAAAACATGTTTTCCCCAGGATCAGCATTAGTATCATATTCTGCCACTTCATTAGCATCAATTAGGGCTAATATGTTATCAAGTTCAGTACCCACAACCCTGGATGTAAAGTATTCCGTCTCACTATATCCTTCTAATTTACCTTCGATATAGTAAATACTTTCATTACTTCTTGGTGTAACAGTAATTTCTGTTACATTATCTTCTTTTAATTCATTAATTAACTCACCAGTTGTAAGTTCATTAACAGTTGATCCTTGCATATTAAGTGCAAATATTACAATTATTACCACAAATCCTAATACTAGGTATGGTAAAATATTTTTAAAATTATCATTTTGTTTTGGTTTTGTATTCATTTATTTTTTTCACCTTGCCTCACATTTAATTATTATATCATATTTTTCTGATTTGTCTTTACAAAATTGCGATTTTTTTATTCCTGGCACCCATAAAACTTTATTATTGGCATCAACTAGAATAGGATAATCTAATCTTTTATCTTTGGTTAGTTTACTATCGATAAATATATCACTAATTTTCCGGGTCCCTAAATTCTTAACAACCATTTTATCACCTACTACTTTAGGCCTTAACTTAAGTGGTAATTTAATCTCACTACTAAGTAAATATATACAGTAGTTACTATTGTTACCAACCGGTGGATTATAATAAAATGTAAAATACTTGGTAATTATATCTTTATCTAGTATTACTTCTGTCAAGTTGACATCTTTTTTCTTAACTATTTTTAAATAACCATATTCATTAAGACATTTATACCCATTATTTAAATCAATACTTTTATTATTATTGGTAATTAATTTTATGATTGCTTGCATTTGCTTATCACTAATATCGAAATAATCTTGCTTTTGGATTTCTTTAATGAGTAATTCAATAGTTTTTCTTTTAATAAATAAAGATTCATTAATTATTTTGTTGATAACTATACTATTATCCACAATAAAATCCTTATCTTTAATATATGCAGTTACAAAATTATCATACTCTTTTAATTCTTCACTAAATTTTAAATATTTTAGATGAATTTTTGGATCTTCTTTTTTTAAGAAAGGTAATATATTATGCCGATATCTATTACGGGTATATTTTAAGTTCGCATTACTAGCATCAATTGTATAAGGAATATTATTTTCTTTATTATATTTGATTATTTTCTCTTTTGTAGTTGTAAGTAATGGTCTTAAAGTTTTATAATCATTATTTTCCGTAATTCTTTTAATTCCCATATAACCATTTAAATTACTTCCCCTAGTTATTCGCATTAGAATTGTTTCAATTAAGTCATCACCATGATGGGCAGTAAGAAGATACTCGGCGTGATATTTTTTTTGTAATTCCCTAAAGAATTTATAACGGCGGCGATGAGCATCATCTTCCGTAAAATTTTGCGTTAAATAATCGTTAATTTCTAAGAGTTCAAAAACTATAGCATTTTGTTTACAATATTCTTGGAGCATTTCGGCTTCCATTTGGCTTTCCGAACGAATTTGATGATTGACATGAGCACAAATGATTTGGAGATTTTTAGCCTTTAAAGAATTAACTAAACTTAAAAGACACATTGAATCTGGTCCACCACTGCAAGCAACAATGACAGTTGCGGAATTAGAAATATTATTTTTTAAAAATTCTAGTTCTTCTTGCATTTTAATCCTCACTCAAATGTTTTAAATTATATAATAACATATCTTCGATAAAGCCATTTAATATTTTATCAGGATCCGTATTTTCATAATTAGTACGATGATCTTTGACTAATTTATAGGGTTCTAAAATATAACTGCGAATTTGACTACCAAAATTAATACTGGTTATTGTTCCTTTTAAGGAATTAATCTCTTTTTGTTGTTCTTCTAATTTTCGAAGATATAATTTGTTTTTCAAAATTGCTAAAGCCTGTTCTTTATTTTTTAGTTGACTACGTTCATTTTGGCAAGTAACCACGATTTTAGTTGGTAGATGGGTAATTCTGACCGCGGAATTGGCTGTATTTACTGATTGACCCCCAGCCCCACTTGAGTGATAAACATCAATTTTTAAATCTTCATCCTTAATTTCAATGTTAATATTGTGCTTTATCTGTGGGATAACACTGACAGATGCAAACGATGTGTGCCGGCGTCCCCCAGCATCAAAAGGGGAAATACGAACCAAGCGATGGACGCCATTTTCGCCCTTTAAATAACCATAGGCGTAATCACCACTTATTTTCAAAGTAATACTTTTAAGCCCCGCTTCATCACCTTTTTGACTTTCAATAATTTCCCATTTGTAGCCTTTCTTTTCGGCATATTTTTCATACATGCGCGCAAGCATACTAGCCCAGTCACAAGACTCGGTGCCCCCAGCCCCGGGATGGATTTCCAAAAAAGCATTAAATTCCGCAAATTCGCCCCTCAAAAGGGTGGCTGTTTCTAATTCATCTAACTCCTCTTCTAAATTAGCCATACTTTCATTTACTAATTCTAAAAGTTCGGTATCATCCCCACTAACAATCGTGATATTATCATTAATTTCTTGTGATAATTTTTCATAAAGACTTAATTCCTTTTTTAAATTAATAATCTTTTTGTTGATAACACTTGACTTATCAACATCTTGCCAAAAACCTTCTTGATTAGCGGCAGTTTCTAATTCTTTTAATTCTACCCTTTTCTTATCTAAGTCAAAGATACCTCCCTAATTCCTTTAATTTATCTTGATACTCATTTAATTTAGTTAGCAATTCACTTTTTTCCATAAATAACCTCCAACGATAGTATACCACATTTTCTATTTATTTTCTCCAAAAACATGGATGGGGACATTTTGCCAATTGATTTTATTATTTAAAACAACATCTACTTTTTTAATTATTTCATCTTTTGTAAATGGTTTGGCTAAATAAGCACTAAAGCCCGCGTTTAAATATTTTTCTTGCGCCCCACTAATGGCATCAGCAGTTAAAGCAATGACTGGAGTAGTAAATTCTATATTTTCTTTTAACTTTTTTAGCGTATCTATCCCATTTAAATTGGGCATCATGATATCCATAAGAATTAAATCATAATTGTTATTATTTACTTTCTTTAAACATTCTTCACCACTCAGACATTCATCAATAATAAAATCATGGTCTTCTAAAATCTTTTTAGCAACTTTGATATTTAATAAATTATCATCGACAATTAGTATTTTCTTTTTAGGTACTCTATTTTCCATTACAGCAACTGTGTTAATTAATTCAGTATTTACTACCCACTTCTGTTCTAGGGCAATATCTTGTTTAAGTTCAACAATAAATAACGTTCCTTTTTGATACTCACTTCTAACACTTATTTTACCCCCCATTAAGTTTACTAGTTTTTTGGTAATTGCTAAACCTAAACCAGTACCTTCAGTTGTCGAATTTTTTTCAATATCTAATCTTTCAAATTTATTAAATATTTTATGAATATCTTCTTTTCTAATACCCCGTCCGGTATCTTGAACACTAATAAATAAGCGACATTTATTTTTATTATTAAGACATTTTACTGTTAAAGTAACTGTACCATTATCCGTATATTTAATTGCATTACTTAATAAATTGTTGATAACTTGTTGAAGATGGTTTTTATCCCCAATAAGGATTGTTGGTAAATCTTGGGCAATGTTGATAATTAATTTTATTGGTTTATTACCTATTCTAGTTTTGGCTAGCCTGGTAACTACTTCAATCATCTCACGGGGATCATAGGCAACTAGATCCACATCCATCTTTTCACTTTCTATTTTGTTGATATCTAAGATGTTACCAACAATTTCTAGTAAAGTATTAGAAGCAATCAAAATATCTTTAGCATCTTCTGCTACTTCTTTTGGCAAAACTTGTTCATATTTAGCAATATTTTCACTTAAACCCACAATAGCATTTAAAGGAGTCCTTATTTCATGGGACATACTCGATAAAAAATCACTTTTGGCTCGACTCGCTTTCTCAGCGGCTTTTTTGGCTAAATTTAATTGATTAATAATTTTTAAATCAGGATTTTCAATAGTAAAGTACATAATTGCAGTTACTAAAGAAAATGTAGCAGTAATTAAAATCACGTTAGGGTTAATTATTCTTATAATAAATACTAAAATAAGACAAAATATCAATGCTAATAAAGGAATTACTTTTTTTATTCTAATAGTTTTTCGATTCTTAATTAAGAAATAAAAATCAACAATTATATGGATGAGACATAATCCATAGATAAAATTAGTGGAGGCCCCATAACTAAATATGGTATTACCAGCATCATAATAATTAAGGGGTAAAACACATACTAAAACAATACAAATTATAATAAATAACAAATAAAAATTGCAAAGTTTGATTTTACTTAATTCACTAATTTTTTTATTATTTAAATCTTTTGAACTAATATACATATATATAGTAAAAGTTGATATAAAAACAACAAAATAAGTTAAAAACAACCTATTTATTATCTCATTTAATATTGGGATATTTTCCCGCATTGGTCCCGTAAAACAACAAAGTAATTCTAATATTAATCCTAAAAAATTACTGGCTAAGATAATATCAAATACTTTTGTTTCGATTGTAACAATTCTTTCTTTACTAAAATATACTATGCATAGTAATAATGTATAGACTATACTGCAACAGATAACACTTATACCTATATCCATAACTTCCTCTTTATTTTTTCTTTCTATTTCATTGATGTTCTTTCCAACTTTTTAAACGGAAAATAAAAGAGTGCCATAAGCACTCTTAATTTTTATCCTTCCATAACCCGTGTAAGTTACAATAAGCATAGACTTCTTTGATTTCTTCGTTTATATCTTTGCTAAATTTAACTTGGGGATTATCTCCCGGTTTTAAATTAAAGTGATATTCTCTAGCATCACTATATACATGAATCCACATGATGTAATGTTCTTCAGTCATCGGATGAAGTGTCTCACCAACGCTGATTGTTACCAATTCGTTATTAATTTCAACAACTGGCACATGCTTTTCAGTAGCACCATCAGATGTATTAGCCACCAATTCCTCCATTGGTTTACCACAACAAATAATAGGGACATTAGAATCATTTATAACTTCCACTAAGTTACCACAAATTGGGCATCTTAAAAATTTTCTTTGCATATATACACTTCCTTCTTTTTAATTTTAACACATATTAATAATTTTTTAGTAATAAATTTTTTTTACTTGACAATAAAAGAATCAAGATTACTCTTGATCCTCAGGATATTTAATAGTGGCTATTTGCCCGATGGTTCCTTCAGAATAAGTAATTACTACTTCATCACCAATATTCAAGAAAGGTAAAATATTTCGGCCATCTTTAATTGCAGCAGTATACCTTGCATTATCACTATCAGTTAGATAATAGTATGTATTGCCATCAATTACTGCTGTTGTTATATCTGCAATAGTAATGGTTTTTTCTTGTAAATTATTAGCATCATAATTACCAGAGATTTCATCTAAATAAGCAGTCGCCGCGGCTTCAATGCCCAGGGCAGCATCACTAACAATAACTTTTTGATAATCTTCAACATCGACGAAAGCATACATTTTAACAAGGCCAGCATTATCTTTTAGACTCATCAGGTAAGTTGGTTTATTATTCATGTTGATAAGTAGAGGGAAAGTTGCTACATATTTTTTATCTTGGACTAATCCTTCCGCTGAATCCATCGCACTATACTCTTTAGCCCCCGGAGCACTATAGTAATGCGTTTCTTTGGTTCGTAAGTTAACCATGACAAAACCTAAAATTGATTCATCATTAGATACCGAAGTAATACCAGTGTATAGATAAACATCATCATCCATAACTAAGTAATTGTAACCTTCTGTTGTAACTGTCACATTTTTTTGACCAAAAATGGAATTAATAAATCCTTCTTTATATTCACCCCAGTTGTCGAGTTGTTCAATAATTAAACTTGATGGATAAGCATGATCAACCCATGATGGTATTTCCCCAACTTCATATTTTTGGGACTCACCAGTGACCGCATCTAAAATGACTACACCAGATATTTCTTTCCGCATGCCAATACCTGTATATTTAATGGTTGGTACGATCCAATAAGGGTGTCCTTCATTATCGATTTCAAATGACGCTTCATCAAAGATAGTTGTAGGATAACTAATGCGAAGTTTGCGATATAAATTTTCAAAAAAGTAAGCACTAGGCATATAATGCATACCTTCATCAAGTGTTACCAGTTCTGCCGAGCCATCAGTAGAATCGACAGTAATATAACCTTTAATACCTTCACTACGATTAGTAAAATACTTGATAATGCCATCATATTCAATCGGTGTTACCCGAATTATTTCATCATTATAATTAATTTGGGTATATAAATCACTGACATAAAATTGACTTACCCATTCTGTTGCTTGCCCCATAACCCGGTCTCCCAGTTTTTGGCTACTTTCCTTATCTAATAAAGGTAATTTGGAAAAATCCGCTGGAGCAACATCTTCTGTAAAACTACTAGTTTCATCAACAGTGATACGACTGGCATATAGGCTCGCATTAAAAACTGGAGATACAGCAATATTAATAACAATTATTAAAACTAAAATTCCACCGAGAGTTATTATGCTTCGCGTAAACCATTTAGGTAAAATACTAGCATTAATTCTTCTTAAAACTATTGGTTCGGTTATTTTAGATAATAATAAGGCTATTAAAGTAAATATTGTTATCATGAACAAATATAACCAAAATGTGGGACTCGTTGGATTAAGTGGTGGTAACATAAAGTACCATAAAAATAATGCAAATAATACAGATATTATAATAGGAATTATTTTATTTTTCATAATTCAATTTCTCCTTAATAAATATATTATTATTGTAACAAATTAATATATAATAGTCTATTAATTTATATTTTTTTGATTAATCTTTGCATCCGAGCATGGTAACCGTTGTTATTATAGAATTTAAAACCATGAGAATTGTAAGCAAAGCAATCAACAAGAACATATTCACATTCCATACTTTTAAAGTAATTTTCCATCTTATGCATTAATTGCTTTCCAACCCCTTTGCTCCTTATTTTTTGGGTTACGATTAATTCGATTATTTCGCCACGTTTTGGACATTTGTAATCGAGATAATCATATTCAGCATAAGGATAAATACAGCCCATTATTAAACCAACAACTTGATTATCAGTTATTGCCAAATAACATTTACCACTATATTTATTGACTTCTGCTAAGTCAACTAAAGCCATTTTTTCGTGATATTCTGGATGAAGATGATCTAAATTATCTTCATCAATAGAAATAATATATTCTTCTAACTCAGTTAAAAGATTACGAACATCTTCTAAATATTTGTCTTCATATTCAATTATTTTTAAATCTTTATACACGGTCATAGCCCCACCACTCTGGAATTAATTCTTCTAATCTAACTGTTTCTTTTGTTTCTATATTTTTAAGTATTTCAATGTTTTTACTATTTTTATGTAATTGCATTAAATATTCGCGACAGGCTCCACAAGGGAAACCAACATTTCCTTTTGAGTCAATACAAACTAATTTTACTATTTCGGATTCGCCATGGGTTAGCATATTGGCAATAGCATTTCGCTCAGCACACATTCCTAATGACGAAGCAGTATCAATACAAACTCCTTTATAAATATTATGATTTTTGGTAAGAATTGCTGCCCCAACACCACCAGCACTAATCATACCGGAAACGTCTTTGGAATTACGGACGTTTTTAGCACATTCATATAACTCTTCCCAAACAGTCGATTCACTATATAAATATTTAATATGAATGGCATATACTCCATTCTTTTTTATATTTTCGGTATAACCATCAAAACTATTGATACTAGCAATTGCCTCACTTTTATCATTTGGAGAAGAAGTTGTGTATCTAGTTCCTTCCATAGTAAATAACTCATCAAGAGAATTATAATGGTTAATTTCTTTTATTTTAGTATAAATAACACCTAAACTTTGGCTATTAAAGACAATAATGTCACCAATATTTAATTTACTATAATCATTATTTTGATTGCTAATTCTTATTTCAACTCTTTTAGTATTATTTTTAATAGTAAGTGCTGCTCGATCATTGATATTTAAATTAATTATATTCATAATTACTCCTTTCTCATAAATTATAGCATACAAAAAGGACTAAATTATAGCCCTTTTTACTTTATCTAGGTACTTGTTGGGTTATACAGTGGATATTACCACCACCAAGAAGTATTTCTCTAGCATAAATTGGTTCAATTACTCGGTCGGGATATAATTCCTTTAGAAGATTAATTGCTAATTCATCGTTAGGATCTCCAAAGATTGGAAGAGCAATGAAACCATTACCAGTATAGTAATTGACATATGATGCTGCAAGACGGTCACCAACTTGTCTTGGTAGTGTTCCTTCAACTGCATCAACGCCCCCACTTTCTTCTTCCGTAATTAATACTGGTTTTGGAGTATACATTTTATGAATTTTAAGCTTACGACCTTTAGCATCGGTTTCACTTTCCAAATATTCTAAGGCCTTTTTACTTATTTCATATTGCGGATCAGATTCGTCATCTGTCCAAGCCAGTACGACTTCCCCAGGTCTAACAAAGTTACAAATGTTATCAATATGACCATTAGTTTCATCATTGTAAATACCTTCTGGTAGCCATAAAACTTTAGTACAACCTAAATAATCACACAATGTTTTTTCAATTTCTTCTTTAGTCATATTTGGAACATTACGACCAGATTCCGGACGAAGCAAAGTTTCAGCACAAGTTAAGACTGTACCTTCACCATCGACATGAATTGAACCACCTTCTAAAATAAAGTCTGCCAGACGATAACTATCGGCATTTTCTAGTTCGCACATCTTTTGGGCAATGGCATCATCTTTATCCCAAGGGAAATATAAGCCATCTACTAAGCCACCCCAGGCATTGAAGTACCAATCGACTCCGCGCAAATCTCCTTTATCATTAACTAAGAATGTTGCGCCGCAATCTCTAACCCATGAGTCATTATTACTCATTTCGACAACTCGCACGCCGGGATCAAGATGGTGTCTAGCATTTTGGTATTGCTCATATGATACTAGCATTGTTACTGGTTCATATTTAGCAATGGTATTAGCAACTTCAGCGAAAACCTTTTGAGCAGGTTTGCCACCAAGTCGCCAATTATCAGGACGTTCTGGCCAAATAATATAAGTTCCCCGGTGCGGTTCAAATTCAGCAGGCATTCTAAAACCATCATCAATTGGTTTTGTTTCTAACCTTTTCAATGTATCATCTCCTTAATTTTTTTTAGGTTCTTTTACTCTAGCGGCGATAATTTCTTGAATAATTACTGATACTATTACCCCAATAATTAATGGAATATTAGAACTTATATAATCTTTTGAGAAATCACCAAATAGTGTAAATATTACACTAAGTACTAAAAGAATAAATGGAACATAAGCCATTAAAGAAGTCATCACTTTACCACCTGGTACTTTGTATACTCTTGGAGTTTTATCGGTTTTTCTTAGTTTAATGAAGGCTAAGAATAATGGGATATAACTTATAAGAAGAGTAACTAAACTAAGTGAGAAGAAAGTCCAGAATAAATTACTAGCACTTTCGGATACTGCCCCAAGAATGATACCAATTATGACGATGACACTAGCAACTACACCATTCATAATTGATGCCATATAAGGCACTCCTTCTTTATTAGTCTTTGAAAATACTTTTGGAAGTCCGCCATCATCAGCAGAATATTTAGCAACTGAGTTAACACCAAATGACCAAGAAACAATATTAGCAACCATTGTATAGATAAACATTAAACCAACAACAATTACGATTGCTCGAGTTATATCGGCATTAATACCAATTCTTGTTAATAAGATCAAGAATGAATCAGTAATTCCTGCCGCTTCGGCTTCTTCTAAAGTCATGGCAATATTAACACCTGTTGCTGGGAGAATATAGAATAATGCCATTAAAATTCCCCCGATAATTAAGGCTTTTGGAATTTCTTTTTTAGGATTTTCCATATCATCAACAAATGTTGCCACAACTTCAAAGCCTAAGAAGTTAAAGATAATTACTGATAGGAATGATAATCCTAAAAGGTCCATAGTTGGTAGTAAATTCATAGCACTTTCTATTGGATTGGCACTTTCACCGGTTTTAAAGAATACATAAATACCTAAAAGACCTAAACCAACCATGAATAATATTTTAAAAATTGTTCCGATATTTACTATCCATTTACTTTCCCCAATTCTCTTGGTACCAAGTAAACTTACTAGCCAAGTATATCCTAATTGTAAAACAAGTAACCAGAATATATTTAATTCAATATCAAATATACCTGCTACAACATCAGTAACAGCAACTGCTAAAGATGCTATCCAAAGTGGGAAATTAATCCAGTAATTCCAAGCAACACGGGAAGCCATCTTAGGTCCAAATGCTCTTTTTACCCAGTCATACATTCCACCTTCACTTGGATAAGTTGTTCCAAGTTCAGCAGAAATCATTCCATAAGGTACACAGAAAGCAATAATTAAGAAAATCCACCAGAAATATTGGGAATTACCAATAGCAGCAGTTGGGGTAACGGATTCTGCAACTAAAGTAATACAAACAGTGGCAAGAATCGCGTCGAATAATCTAAATTTTTTCTTTTTCTTTTCCATACACAACTCCTAAACTAGATACCTAAATTTTTCTTACATATTTCAATTGTTTCATCTTTTTTGTCCATAAAATAAACAAGTAGAGCACGCATAGCCGTAAGTCTATTTTCGGCTTGATCAATAACAATTGAGTAATCAGAATCAATTACTTCATCAGTTACTTCTTCACCTCTTTTGGCTGGCAAGCAATGCATAAACTTGACATGAGGAGAAGCAGATTTGATCATATCCATGTCTACTTGGTATTTTGGATAAAAGATACGCATTCTTTCTTCTTCAGAAAGTTCGGCTTCATATAAACCGTACCATACATCAGTATAAATGAAATCGGCATCTTTTAAAGCAACTTCCGGATCTTCAGTGAATAAAATACTACCACCAGAGGTTTTGCAATTTTCTTCACCAATAGCCCGAAAATGCTCTTTTAATTGAAAATCTTTTGGGCCATATTGCACAAAATGACCACCAAGTTTAGTTGTAATCATCATTAAAGATGCACAAACTTGGGTAGCATCGCCGACGAAAACAATTTTTAAGTCTTCAAACCGTTTTCCTTCAGGCATATGTTCAAAAATGGTCGTAATATCCCCCATTTCTTGAGTTGGGTGATTATAGTCACTCATCCCATTGATGACAGGAACACTAGCATATTTGGCCAAATCAGTAATACTTTCATGTTTAATAACCCGAGCCATTAAAATGTCTGTAAGGCGCGCTAAAACATGAGCAGTGTCTTTTAGATTTTCATGGGCTCCGAGTTGAATCTGACCTGGCGCCAAATATTGCGCATGGCCACCTAGTTGAGTCATTGCCGTTTCAAATGAAACACGAGTTCTTGTTGATGGTTGTTCGAAAATCATTCCTAAGGTTTTATGATACAAAACATTTAAAGGGTATCCGGCTTTAATGTTTTTCTTAATCAATAACCCTAGGTTAAGAATTTCTAATATCTCTTCTTTTATGAAGTTTTGCGTATCAACAAAATCTTTTACTCTTACCATATTTACCTCCTATCCTAATTTGATTATAGCATTTTTTGAAAAATTGTACAATTAAAATTATCCTATTTGACTAATATAAGTCAAACAGGATAAATTCTATTTAATTGATACCCAGGCTTTATCATATGCCAAAATTCCAGCCCCAATATTTTTGACAAATATTCCTCGATTAAAATAACTATCAGGAATATTAGAAGCAATATTATTTAAATAAGTTGGACTTAATAATTCTTGGGTTTTAATATTTAAATTTTTATAGGGATATTCTTCAATAATTTTTTGCATTATATCTGGTCTTAAAATATAGTCGATAAATTTATAGGCATTATCTAAATTTTTAGCATTGACTGGAATAGCAAAATTATCAACACTGATATTAAAACCTTCTTCGGGATAGACAACTTCTAAAGCGGGAACTTCATTCATCGCAAGAGCAGCCTCAGCATTCCAAATGACACCAATTTTAGTTTCTTTAGTAATCATAAAAGTCTTAGGGGCATCACTATCAAAGGCCTTGATATTAGGTTTTAATTCATGGAGCCAAGCAGTTGCTTCCTCTAAATGCTCTTCACTCGTATCATTCATATCATAACCAAGGGCCAGCAGAGCCATACCAATAATTATTCGCTGATCATCAAGTAAAACTATATTATTAACATAATCGGTATTTAATAAGTCATTATAACTGGTAATTGGTTCTTTAACAAATTCTTTGTCATAAATGATAACTACTGAGGCCGCCAAAAAAGGAAGGGTATAAATATTACCGGGATCAAATTCTAAATTGAGATAATTAGTATTTAAATTACCAATATTTTGTAACTTACTTTTAACTAATGGTTGAATCATTTCTTTTTCAATTAATAATTCAACTAAATAATCACTAGGAAATACTAAGTCATAAGTACCACTCTTGGCGGCTTGTAATTTGGCTAAACATTCTTCATTAGAAGAATAAGTATTATAATTTACTTTAATACCATATTCTCGTTCAAAGTCTCTAATTACAGCATCAGGGATATAACTTGACCAATTTAGAATATTGACTTCTTCTCTTTCTTTTCCACAACCACTTAAGAAAAACATAAAAATTATTAAAATAAGGATTCTTTTCATACGCGATATCCTTTCTTGATTTTTCGGACTTGGATTATAGTTGATGTGAATAAAATAATCATTACAAATAAAATAATTAGAGTTGTTAGGGCATTGACATCGGGGGTAATACCCGTTTTAATCATCGAATAAATTTGTAAGGGTAAAGTGTTACTACCTGGGCCCGTTGTAAAATAACTAATGATTACATCATCTAAAGATAAAGTGAAGGCTAGAGTTGCCCCACTAATAATGCCGGGGACAATTTCGGGGAGAATCACTTTTCTAAATGTTAGAAAGTCACTCGCCCCTAAGTCATGCGCCGCTTCTTCAATTTGCCAGTTCATCGAGGAAATAACAGTTCTAACACTAATTATGACATAGGGAATAGAAAAAGCAATGTGCGATAAAATTAAAGTTCCAAGACCTAAGTCTAATTTCATTAAAGTATATATGGAAAGTAAACTTATACCTAGGACAATTTCCGGGATAACAACCGGTATATATAAAAGACTATTAATTAAGTTTTTGCCTTTAAAATTATATTTGGTCAACCCAACAGCAGCGAGAGTACCAATTATAGTTGAAATAACAGTACTAGTTATCGCAACTATTAAAGTATTTCTTAGGGATTCTAATAAAGTTGTGTTGGTAAATAATGTTTTATACCACTCAAAAGTGAATCCTTCAAAGACAATGTTTAATTTTGAATCATTGAAAGAGAAGGCTATTAAAGCAATTATTGGTAAATAAAGAAAGATAAAAACTAAAATAATAAAGATATTTTTGAATATTTTCTTTTTCATTAGAATCCTCCCAAATCATCCATTTTGCCCCCAAGTTTTTTATAAACTTTAACTAAAACAAGGGTTACAACAATTAAGAATATGGCTAAGGCGGAACCAAATGGCCAATTACGGGAAACTAAAAATTGATTTTTGATTAAGTTACCAATCAACATTATTTTACCGCCGCCGAGTAAATCGACGATGAAAAACATCCCAATAGCAGGAATAAAAGTCATGATGCAGCCATTAAATATTCCGGAATAAGTTGAAGGGACAATTATTTTAAAGAAAATACTTAACGGTTTAGCCCCTAAGTCCTGTGCGGCTTCAATAACTTTTTTATCAATCTTTGATACTGAATTATAAATTGGTAAAATCATAAATGGTAATAACGTGTAAGTAAGACCAATGAATATACCTAAATTATTGTACATAAAACTAAGAGGATTATCGATTATTGAAAGGTTGGAAAGTAAGGTATTAATTATGCCTTCTTTTCTTAACAAAACTATCCAGCCATAAGTTCTAATTAAAGAGTTAGTTAAGAAAGGTATCAATACTAGAGTAATAAGTAACTTTTGAATGTGGGGCTTTTTTTCTGAAACAAATATAGAAAAGGGATAAGCAATAATTAAGCAGGCTAAAGTTACAAAAAAACCAAAGATACCAGATACAAGAAATACTTTTAAATATATGGGATCAAATATGCGAATATAATTATAAATTGTGAAAGCATATATAATTCCACCATAATTATCACTGGTTTGAAAACTTAAAACTAAGATATAAAGAATAGGAAATAATATTAAAATAAGGGCATAAATAATTACGGGGGCTAAAAGGATGAATTTTAAAGTTTTGTTCATTTTGACCTCACTATAATAAAGTCATTGGGATCATACTTTAATTTTATTTCCGTATTTTTAGATAATTCAATATCATCATAGGTGATAAATGAGATTACGTTTTTATTTAATTTACCAAGTATTTTAGTATAATTTCCATTATATATGTGTTCTTTATATTTTACTTTAAAAGTATTAGTTTGTTTGGTAGATGATGCTATACTTATTTGTTCTGGTCTAAGAATCGCTATTAGAGACTCATCCATTTTGTAATTGTCATCGGGTATCGATAAAGTTATATCTAAGTCAGGGATTTTTATTAAAGCACTACCTTTTTTGAAACTTTGAACATTGGCTTTAAACTTATTGGATTCACCAATGAAATCAGCAACAAATAAAGTTTTAGGATAGTTATAAATTTCTTTAGGGCTACCTATTTGTTCAATTACCCCATTATTAATGATAGCAATGCGATCAGACATTGATAAAGCCTCATCCTGATCATGAGTAACATAAATAAATGTTATTTCCGTCTTTTTTTGAATTTCTTTTAATTCAATTTCCATTCTTTTACGCAATTTTAAATCGAGAGATGATAATGGTTCATCTAATAGCAAAACTTTTGGTTTATTGACAAGACCACGAGCAAGGGCAACTCGTTGTTGTTGACCTCCGGATAGTTGATTAGGTTTAGCATCCCGATAATCTTGCATTTGGATCATTTTAAGAATATCATCTGTTCTTTTCTTTATTTCTTCGGGACTTATTTTTTTCATTTTAAGGCCAAATTCGATATTTTTTTGGACACTCATCGTATTAAATAAAGCAAAGTTTTGAAATATTGTGTTAACATCTCTTTTTTGGGGGGCTAAATTAGTTACATCGATGCCATCAAGATAAACTTTGCCTGTTGTTACAGCTTCTAAACCGGAGATGGTTCTTAAAACAGTTGTCTTACCACAACCCGAAGGACCTAAAAGTGTTAAAAATTCACCTTCATAGATTTCTAAGTCAATTCCCTTAATGATTTTTTTCTCGTCAAAGTTTTTTGTAACATTTTCTAGTTTTACCATTACTTTTTCCACAAGCATCACCATCTATTTTAATAAATTATACCACATGGTGAAGTTAACTTGCAATTCTTTTATTGAATTTAAAAATATGATATAATGCATACAAGGTGATAATATGCCAGTTCATTTTAATTCTTTTATTGCTGAGGAAAAAGAACAGTTAAAAACCAAATTATATTCCGATATAGTAACAAAATACACCGACCAAGCCGATGACATTTTTGTTACGGATGATAAAACAAAAATAACTATGACATCATATTTTAAAGATATTCATACCAAAAGTGAAATAGGTAAAGTAGTTATAACATTATTAGTTAGAACAGATTGCATTGAAATTGTTGATACTGATATTGTTTTATTAACAGATAGTAAAATAAAATTACATTTTGAAGAAAAGTTAAAAGAATCATCAGAGGCTAATGAATATTATGTTGTATATGACTTAGCACAAGAAAGGCATTTTATTATCGAAACGGTTAATAGATATACTATTAATGACGAATTAGAAGAAAGAGACCAAGAAGTTTATTTATCGGCTTTTCCATTTAAATTGGATATATTTGAAAATGAAAAAGAAATGAATAAGTCATTAGGATTGGGTAAAGAAATTAATATACCTGGAATAGGAAAAAGTCCAATTAGTTTTAGTTCTAGAATGCTGGCGGATGGCAGAATTATGGGAGGAATCAAAGAACCATGCTCATTTATAATTGGACAAGCAAAAGATTTTTTGGCTGTTGAAGTTGATATAGCAGGTAATATTTTAAAATTTAAAATTATTTATTTAGAAACAGGAGTGGGCATTATGCCAGTAGTTGTAAGTGATGAAAATTTTGACTTACACAAATTAAAGCAAGATGCATTAATCGTAATGTTTGCCGATATAAAAGCCGATTTTAAAAGATAGATTAATAATTATAACATTTAATCTATTTTTTTTAATTATTTTTTCATCAAAGTAAACTTTGGAAATCTATATATATTCTATTGGTACAAAATAATTATTACTATCAATAGCAGTTATTTCACTAACCATGCATAAGACTATACCACTACCTATTAGAACTCCAAAGTTCGCAGTAACATTAAAGTTTTTTATCGCTTCTTTTCCAGGATTAGCACTTTTCTTTATTTCAATTGGATAAATAATATTATCATATTGAATTAGTAGATCTATTTCTCTTTTATCTTTATCGCGATAATAAAAAAGTTTACCTTTTGGATCTTTACCATTATTAGTAAATGATTTTATTATTTCTGAGATTACATATGTTTCAAATATATTACCACTATAAGCACTTTTTTCTAAAGTGGTAGCATTAAAATAACCAGCAAGATAACAAGCAAGACCAGTATCCATAAAATATATTTTTGGTCTTTTAATAATTTTTTTTATATTATTATTAGAATATGAGTTGAGCAAATAAATTAAATGGGTGTTTACTAATATACTTAACCATTCATCAACTGTTTTAGAATCAACTTCTATATCCTTGGCTATATCAGTAGCATTATATTCACAAGCAGTACGAACGGCGATTGAACAAATAAATTTCATAAATTTATTTTCATCTTTTATGTTAATTATTTTTCTAACATCTCTTTCTATATAAGTTTTGATATAACTTTGATAATACATTTCCCTATCTATTTTAATACCGGAATTTAATTCAGGATAACTACCATTAATTATATTATCAAATATTTTAGGTGTAGATAGTTTAGGAACTTTATCCTTGATTTTGATGGCAGATATATCTGGAATAAATGGCGATTCCGGCAAACCATTTATTTCCCGAGCAGAAAAGCCATATAAATCAAGAATTGCAACACGACCAGCAAGAGATTCACTTAAATCTTTCATTGTTTCAAAAACTTGAGATCCTGTTAAATAATATAAAGTTTTTCCAGCTTTATTTTCAAATAATTCTATTTTTTTACTTTCATCAACATTAATTTTTATATAATTAAGTAGTTTTGGGGCATATTGAAATTCATCTATAATAAGTGGTGTTTCAAAGTTACGTAAAAATAATTCTGGATCTTCATTTGCTAAATTTTGATATAACAAATTATCTAATGTAACATAATTAATTTTTTCAGCACTATCTCTAGTTAAATATTCTAATAAAGTTGTTTTACCTACTTGTCTAGGTCCAGTTATAGCAATAACTGGATATTTATTTTTAATTTCTTTAATAACTTTTTCAATTGTTCTGTTTTTATATTCTTTCATAATCACTCACCGTTATTATTATAATATAGATTGCGAATTATGTCTAGACTTTTTCGGAATTGCATTCCGAAAAAGTCTGATTTTTAGTTATTGTTGTTATTATTATGTTGAGCATATTTAGTTTTAATTTGGTCGAATTCGACCAAATTAACATTTTGTATTAAGATAGTGGTATAAGATCTTTTTGAAGTAATTTTATAATTATTTCTATGGCATTCATAACATCTTCATAACTTATGTCTTTTACATAAATCTTTTTAAGTTTAAATCTATTAAAATTTGTTTTTAATCTTTCACTATACCATGTTTAGAAATTTCTTTTACTCAAAATTCCATGTTATTTACAACATACGTTATATTATATTTGTTAGTTGGATGTAACATAAAAAGAAATTTTTACATATTTTTTTAGTTAATTATTTATTTTCTATTTCTTTAGTCTCATTTAACAGTTTATCAAAATCAGACACATAATTATTGTCTTGGATAACTTTGTACTTTTCATATTCTTTAAATGCTTTTTCTTTTGCTTGCTCATGCGAAATCTTACCTTTTCCATCTAATACTTCATAATGAAATACT
>CALVVK010000006.1 GCA_944363825.1 uncultured Bacilli bacterium
CTCTGAACTCTAGTGAACAGCTCTGAACTCTAGTGAACAGCTCTGAACTCTAGTGAACAGCTCTGAACTCTAGTGAACAGCTCTGAACTCCTCACTATTAATAAATTAATAGTGAGGTTATAAAATAAATTTTTATAAATTATTTCATAATGTAATTACCATAAGCATCTCTTTTATCAGTTCCTGTCCAAACTATTAAATCTTTATCAATCAATTTATTTAACAATTTAATTGCTGTAGTTTTTCCTCTATCTATTAACTTTGCTACTTCCATTGATGTAATGCTACCATTTTCATAAATTGTTTGTAAAACTTTCTTTTCTTGATAACTTAAATCATTCCATACGGCATTTATTTTTTCTTTCTTTTCTAAAGTTTCTCTTTTTCTTTTGCTTCTTGCTTCAATATTATTGTCTAAAACTAATAATACTGAACTATTATTTGGAGTAGAATAAATCGGTTCTTTTAAGAAAAATTCTTTCATCTCCCTATACATTCTTTTTACGCCTTCATTTAGTTCTCTAACTATACCTAACTCTGCTAATACTCGAGAAATTTGGGGATTTCTAGAGTATCTTTCATACTGCATATTTTCTAATGTTACTACCCCACCAAGTTTTCCCGGGCTTTTTATCTCCATTCTGTCATCATAAAGTTTGATTGTTATATGATCTCCATAATTAGAATAATCACGATGAATAATAGCATTAACCATACCTTCATACCAAGCAAATTCTGGATATTCAGGAATAGTTTTGAAAAAGCCATCGGGATGCAAATACGTAAATTCTCTTAACTGGGATCTGATAAAATCGCTTGCTTCATTAATTATGCGATATAAACATCTATCAAAAGTTTTATCTTTGACTATATTCATGTCTGTTCCCACTTGAAATTCAGTTCCTTCAAACTTTAATACTCTAACTCTTGCTTGGGGAAAATATATTGTTGGGTTCTTACCAAATAAAAGCATTCCCGCTTTTGTTAAAACATATTTGTTATTACATTTTACTAAAAATCCTCTTGCCTTTAAAACTTGCTCATTAGATAAATGGGTAGCATTAATTTTTCCTTTATAAATTTCCATTATTTCTTGATCTACATCAGCAATACTGGTATTTGTTAAGATTTCAGTTTCAAAATTTCTTTCGCATCTTTCATACTCCAATACCCTAATTTGATCATGTGTTAGTCTAATTGCTGAATCTCCTTGTCTTAAATAAACTTCATCTTTATTATTACGAATTATATAATCCCTTGCGGCTTCAATATGAAACAAAACTAAATAATCATCTTCATTTCGGTTGTTTTTTATGCCAATAACTTCTGTTTTATAAACAGGTACAGGCTTTAAAAATTCACTTGCTGACTTTTGAATAGTATTTAATTTATTATTACCGACACTATTAAATCCTTCTAATTTACCATCATCAGTAATACCAATGGCAATAGTTCCACCGTTAGCATTAGCCATGGCAGCAATTTCATTAGCCAAATCTTTACTGTTAATATTGGCTTTTTTTCTCTCAAAATAAAGATTTTCAATATTTTTAGTTAAATAATCATAAGTTAGAATTGTATTAATTTTGGATATACTCATATAATAACCCCCATATTTATAGTTTCAATATACCAAATTAATCAAAATAATGCAATACTTAATTTTACTTTTTGAAAACTTTTATTTATCTTTAAATAAATGAACAAGTAATGGCTTAAATAATTCTAAAACAATAAAAGAAGCAATATTAACAAGGATTACAAAAATAAATTGGGACATCGTAATTATTTCTAAGCCAAATAACCTACCTACTGGGGTAAAGAAAACAATTAGTTGGACAATAAAGAGAATAAGAATACCAATATTTAAATATTTATTAGAAAATAAGCCTTTTTCAACAACTGATTCTTTTAAACTACGACAGTTATAAGCAAAGACAAATTCATTGATTACAATACTAAATAAAGCAAGGGTTTGCGCAATATTTTCGCCGCTATCTTTAAATAAGAAATATACTAAAATACTAATTCCCGCTTCGAGGATGACGGAGAATATCAAGAAGGCCATGAAAAATGGTGTAAAAATACGGCGGTTTAAACCATTGGGTTCTTTTGTCATATTATTTTTAGAGGCCCCCTCAAAGGCTAAACAAATTGATGGCAGGGTATCAGCAACTAAGTCAATATACAAGACATGAATGGCTGTAATAATATTACTGCCCATAAACATACCAAGTAAAATAATGACTATTTCCGTAAAGTTACTTGATAAGTTATATAAAACATTAGTAATAACATTATCATAGATTCTCCTACCTTCAGCAACTGCTGTAGTAATAGTATTATAAGAATCATCTAAAAGAATAATATCAGCCACATTTTTGGTGACATCAGTACCACTTTTGCCCATACCTACCCCAACATTAGCCAGGCGCATAGCGGGAGCATCATTGACACCATCACCAGTCATAGCAACAACTTTCCCCATCTTTTGTAACGCTTTCACTATTTGGACTTTATTTTCGGGACTAACTCTGGCAAATACCGAATATTTACTAACATAGTCCATTACTTCATGGAATTTTAAATTGTCTAGGTCACTAGCATTGATTCCTTCTTCGTCTGAAGTGCAAATTCCCACTTCTTTACCGATGGCTAAAGCCGTTATTAAATTATCACCTGTTAACATGATTGGCCGAATATGAGCATCCCGGCAAGTTTGGATGGCTTCTTTAACATTCTTGCGAGCAGGATCTTTAAGGCCAATAATCCCTACTAAGATGAGATTTTTTTCTTCCTTAAAATAATCACTTTCCTTAACTATTTTTTTATCAATTTCCTTATATGCAAAGGCTAAAACTTTGAGGGCTTCACTAGAAAGTTGATTGGCAACTTCTAAATATTGATCTTTGTATTTCTTAGTTAATTTTTCTAATTTGCCATTAATTAAAACATAACTAGATTTAGCAAGTATGGCTTCTAGACTACCTTTAGTATAGATAATTTCTTTTTGATCCTTGGGATAAACGGTACTCATCATCTTGCGATCCGAATCAAAAGGCAGTTCAATTTTTCTTTTACTTTCTTTAAGTTTTTTGTAGACATTTATTTTTTGTTTCGCTAAAAATGTACTTAACGCAATTTCAACAGAATCACCAGTATAAGAACCATCTTTTTCTTTAGTAGCATTATTACAATAAACCATAATATCGATAAGTTCCGGATAATTATTGATATCTTTTAAATTAATAATAGCATTATTAGCAAATATTTTTATTACTGCCATTTTATTGGTTGTAAGCGTACCAGTTTTATCAGTACATATAACTTCAGTTGCGCCGAGAGTTTCAATGGCTGCCATATTTCGGACAATTGATTTTTTCTTGGCCATTTCACTAACACCAATCGATAAAGTTGCCGTTATAGCAATTGGCAGACATTCGGGAACACTAGCAACAATCATCGATATACAAAGCATAATAACATTTAAAAGGGTATAGTCCATGATTACACCGAAACATAAAACAAATGCTACTAGGAATGCGGCGATACCGGAGATGAAGGTACTAATTTTTTTCACCTTTACTTGTAATGGAGTAATTGGCTCTTCTTTAGTATCAATAGTGGCGGCAATTTTACCAATTTCGGTATCCATACCTGTATCAGTAACTATGGCTTCAATTTTACCAGCAACTAAAACTGTCCCGGAATAAACCATATTAAATCGTTCCGAAATTAACGCATTTTTGTTAATAACTTCCGCAAATTTATCCACACTCATACTTTCACCAGTTAGAATTGACTCATCACATTTAGCAAAGTAACTTTCAATAACTCGCGCATCCGCTGGAACTTTATCCCCGGCTTCTAAAACGATATAATCACCAGTAACTAAATTTTCCGAATTTATTTCAGTAAAATCCCCATCTCTTTTAACGGTTGTGTGCGATGATTGATAACTTTTTAATTTTTCAATAGCATCTTCGGCCTTGGATTCTTGTAAATATCCCATCAGGCAATTAATTAATGTTGTCCCTAATATAACTATGGGTTCTAAAAAATCCCCACTAGTAAATATTGCATAAAATAAAGATAGTAAGCCCACTACTAAAAGGAGAATTATCATGACATTTTTAAATTGCGAAATAAAGATATGCAATTTACTTTTTTTATTCTTTTCAATTAAAATATTTTTACCATAGATATTTAATCTTCTTTTAGCCTCAGCATCACTTAAACCATCCCTGGTTGTTTTATATTCACTAAGTACTTCCTCTTTACTTTTTTTATATGCTTCCACTAGTATCACCATTATTATTATAAAACATAATAGAAAAAAATTTAAGAAAATAATCTTAAATTTTTACTTTTTACGCTTTTTCTTCTTCTTTTTTTTCTTTTCTAAGATATCATATACTTCTTCCTCAGTATCTGAATTACTTATTTCCTCGATTTTATTACTTTCTTCTTCGACATTTTTCTTTATTTTATCTTCTTTTTCTGGCAAATCCTTAGTTATTTCTTTAGTCTCACTATGTTTTTCCTTTTTAGTATTTTTCTTCTTACGAGTGGCAATTAAGATAATAAACATTAAGATTAGGATAGCACTAAAACCAATAATTATATAGGAATATAATTTATTTTTTTCAAGTAATTCATTGATCATTTCATCATCATACTTTTGGACTGATTGATCGGTCTTGTCGTATTTAAAGAATCCTTCTTCCCCAGTTTCGACATTTATTCCATAAATTATCGCAAATCTTGAATCACTAGATGTATAATAGGCAGGGATTTCTAAATCATTAATCGTAATAGTTCCAGATTCATAATTAGCCAATGTTTCGGTAGTTTCTTTAGGATAAATAGTCAGTTGATTAAACTTTAATTCTGTATAAGGACTATAGGTATTATTGGTGGCATCAAAAATGTATAGCGCAATATTGCCGGTGGTATCTTTTAAACCTACTAGTGTAAAACCAGTAAGTTCGGAAGTGTACGCCGGTATTTCAAAATCATTAATGGTGATGACAGATTCATTATAAGCATTCGGAGCTGTTAGGAATTCGCGAATTTTAACGACAGTATAATTCGCATTACCAATAGTTACATTTATCGGATTAGCATCAGTTACATCAACAGTTACTGTATAAGTTTTTTCACTACCATTCTCAGCCCTTACTACTATATTAAATGTATTAGTTCCTTGAGTTACTTCAAATGTGCCAGTTCCACTAACAGATGCTGCTGAATCATTTTCTTCGGCATTTATCGTTACTTCTTTGGTATCTTCCGGTACAGTTACAGTGTATTCGGTAACATCTTTAGAAAACTCTGGCGTTAGTTCAAAACCTTCGACTGATAAACTTTTTAAGTCATTATCTTTAGAATAACTGGCCTCTAGTTCTTCTTGGGTAATTATTTTTAATTTTTTACTACTAGTTGTTAAACTCATTTTACTTAAATCATCAAATGCATAAGCATCATAAGTATCTATAGAAACAGTAGTTGAACCACTTTTTAAGGCTTTAAAAGTAAATGTATATTTTTTTGTTTTAATACCTGTTGCGGATGATGCAGCCATCATAGTTCCACCAGCTTCCGAATTTGTGCTGGTAAGTTGCAAGTAGTTTTTATCATAATTTAAATTCATTTGCCAACTACCGATGGCAGTTGAACTAGATAGAGTTACCGTTAGAGTTATTTTATTTCCTACTACTACTTGACTGGAACCAGTTACCTTTATCGTTCCACTCGCCGCATTGACACTTAGTGGAATAAAAAGTAATGTGATAATTGTTAATACCAAATATTTTAATTTTTTCATCTAATCCTCCTTATTGTTCGATGGTATATGTCCCTAGGATACTTTTTTGAACTTGCAGTAAATCTAGGGCATTAATTACACCATCACCTGAAGTATCGCCCGCTTCAAAGTAGGCTCCACTTAAAGTATATGTTCCCAAGATATTTTTTTGGACTTGTAATAAATCTAGGGCATTAATTACACCGTCTCCGGAAGTATCACCATTAATTACAATTTCCAAAGTCTCAACATTAGTAGCATTATTAATTACAACTTTATAACCAGTGGCTAAAACGCCATCATTAATGACTGAACCTTGAGCGTTATAAATTGTCACGGTATTGCTACCACTTACTGCCTCAATATTTGATTTCATTGTTGAAACATCAGTCCCAACCGCAACACCGGCGATATAATTACTAAAATATTTATAACCACTCGATGTAACAATTGTACTTATTGGTAAAGTACTCGGAGGAGTATCGGGATCATTGTCCACTGCTCCCCCAGGACTATTAGTAATTGTCGCATTCATATTATTATAAACCGGAATATAAAAGATAAAAGACGAGTTTAATATTCCTAAATTATTATAGGTATTATAAGTTGTTGCGGATTCACTAGATGGGGCTGCAACATTAGTCATGTATTGGTGAGCGGCAATATCTGATGTATTACTTTGATTAACATTAAATTTTTGTAAATAACCTGTATTTTGATTATTAGCAATATAATTATTAGCAATTTGGGTTAGTCCCCCTTGAATGGCAGTGCTTGGACTATTCCAGCCAAATCGATAAGCATAATTAAGACCACAGTAAGCGGTACCATTACTTTGAACACAAGAATCACTTACTCCAAAATTGTAAAAATTGTAATAGCCAACATAGGCATCCGCCCTACCTGCAAGATTAATAAAGTTGTTGTAATAATTTGAGGAAGGATCAGCCACATAATTACCACTATATAAACTATATAAAGTATCAGAATTACCTAATTCTTGTAAAATACGCGATGCTGTAAATATTGGACTAACATTTAAATCGGCGCCATTACTAACTATTAAATCTGCAATATTGGTATTATTACTTAAATGATAGTTATAAAACGCACTACTACCGATAATACTAGTTACTGCATTAGCGTAAATTCCCGTGAAATTGGCATCATAATTAAGGGCTTGAAATTGAAAAATAAAGCGATCAGACAAAAAATTTCGTGGATCCATATAATAAGCGACTCCCGTTTGGGTAATTCCGACATAACCACTATCATATGCTTTACAAGTTGAATCGATAAAACCGGAATTAGCATCACTACCATAAATAAGATTAGTTCCACAACCACTTTCTTTTTCGACAATATATTGCCAATCATAATTAATCTTTAAAGGAACAAATTGCCAATTAGGATATTTTTCTTTTAGAGAACAAAGTCCTCCCCAATAACTGGAAGGAAAACCTAAATTACTCATTTCGATTTCGCAAGTTGTCTGGGGGGTAACATCATCAATACTATAACTGCGAACAACCTCAACATGGTCCCCGCAAACATAACCGGTCGCTGTACCATTATAATAAATTTGATACCAATCACTATTACAATTATAATAATTATTAGTATCTTGATAAGTTTTATCTTCAACTAAATTATATAAAGAACCTTTACCCAAAGAAGTTAATCTAGCATTTTGGGTTCCTGGACCAGTTCTAACATTAGCGCCTTGATCTAAAATATAAGCGCGAGCCGTATAACTTGTGGCTAAGGCATTAGGTAAAGTGAAAAAATTTATAATAATAATTGCGCAAATAACTAATAACTTCTTCATATTACCTCCTTACCATCATATACATAGTTATTATAGCATCTTTCAATATAGTTCGACAAATTATTTACAAAAACATTAGTAAAAATATGTAAAATTGCTATTAATTTTAAATAAAATATACTATAATAGTTTTAAATGTGGTGGTTATAATGGGTAAAAATTATGATAAAATCGATATAATCTTTATTATTTTAATTTCAGTTTATTTAATCACCTTAATTTTAGGTATTACTTGGTTTATATTAGATCGAATAGAAAAAAGTAAAATATCTAAACAAAAGCCAGTTATAGTGAAGGCTAATAAAGAAACTAAACAAAATATAGAAAAGAAGAAGGCTACTACCAGTACTAAAAAACAAACAAATAATAAAGTTGCTAGTTCTAAGATTAAGGATAATACTAGTAAGAAGAAAGTAGCAAATAAAAAGGTATCTAATAAAGTTAAAAATAATTCAACCAATCGTAAAAATGGTTATGTAAGTCCTACTAAAAGAAAGAAAAAGAAAAAGACGAAAAAAACAACGAAACATTAATCGTTGTTTTTATTCACCAAAAATTAAGTCTTCTAATAAGTCATCGGAATTACTCGAATCTTCATTTTCTTCGGTAGCATCAGTGTCTGTTTCATCAGCTGGTGGTTCATCTAATTCAGGTTCATCATTTGCCGCGGCTCTACTATTTACAACATAAACGGTAAGTTCATCAACAGTTGATAATAAAACACTCGCAAATTCACTTTGATTACCAATTAAGCCTACTGCCACATTGGCATTATAATGGGAAGAATCGGGATTGACATATTCGATATGCAAATCGATATTATGTTCATTACAAAATTCTTCGGCTTCAGTTACTGTTTTACCAATAAAACTTGGCAGAACTTGACTAGATTCGCCACTTCTAAGGCCTTTTCCAGGACTATATATTTCATAAGGTTCATTAACCGAAAAACTAAATGTTTTAACCTGCTCTTCCTCTTCTAAACCTAAAGTTACATTTAGAGCATGTTTAATATCTTCTAAAGATGCCGTATAATATCCTTGGGCTGAGGTTGTTGTTCCCGCACTTGGCCGATAGACTGGTAAACTATAAGTTTCTAAATAGGCTTTATTAATATTAAGGAAATCCTCACCACTAATAACATTAGAAAGCATACTTTTTATGACATTATATCCGGACAAAATAGTATTAGTTGACATATTAGTGGCTATATTACTGCTGATAGCATTTAATATATTTTGTAAATCATTAATACTACTAAATTGTAAGGCTTTAGCAGCAATGGCTTCAACTACTTGTTGTTGATGTCTAATGCGATCTAAGTCACTACCAATATATAAGTGTCTATTACGCGCATAGGCTAAGGCTTGTTCCCCATTTAAAGTTTGTAATCCGGGCTCAATGCAAACAAGATTATCACCAAAAAGACGATCAGAATTTTGTTCACACATCATACCATCATACTCATCAGCATTATAAGTTGGGGCTTCAACATCAACTTCAATACCCCCGATAGCATCCACTAATTCCACTACGCCCTTAAAGTTTATTTTGACATAGTAATCAATTTCAATATCTAAAAACGCACTAACAGTATCGATGACACAACTAGTTCCAAAAGCCGCCGCGGAATTAATTTTAGCATAGTTATTATTATTACAAGTAATTGGCACATAAGTATCGCGTGGAATACTCAGCATTGTTGCTGTTAAAGTTGCAGGGTTGAAAGTAATAAGCATTAGGGTATCACCATTAAAAGCCGCATTGGCATTTAAACCATCTTTTTCGGAATCAACACCCATAAGCAAAAATGTTAATGGTTCACTAAAATCTTTATTACTAGCAAGTATTAAATCTTGATTAGTCATCTCTTCACTATATTCATACAAAACTTTAGTTTCACTAGCAATATTTTCATACTGTTCTTCATTACTAAATAAAGTAACATAATTACCAGGCACAAAAATAGCATCAATATCCCCATCATATAACTCTTTTAACATTGCATTATAATCACTATAATCAGTTATACTATTGACTAATTTTTCTTTACTATATAATTTTTGCGCTAAAGCATTCCATTCTATTTCTTCTTCATCAGCAAGCAAACCAATAGTTGAACTATTATTAAAGTCTGTATCATTAAGAGAAATTAAATAAGATGTATATACTAATTTATCATTTTCAGTTATATTATTAATATTATTATAAACCATATTTATATAGTAAGATGCAACCCAAAATATAATAATAAATATTATTGAAATTATCGAAGTTATTACTAATACTTTATATTTACGACGTAATAAATTTAATAAATTCCAAAAACAATATAAGATAAGATAAAAGATAAAGAATATTATAAATACTATTCGTAGTACTGTTTCTATACCAGATAAATTAAGTAAACTTTTAATAAAAAAGAATAAACTTATTATATAAACAATGCTTATAATATAGTAAAAATAACGTAATATTCTATTTGATTTTTTGAGTTTTCTAAATACTTTATTCATCCTTTTTATTCTCCTGTTACATATTCTGTTACATATAGTTGGTCATTTAATTCAATTAGAGTAATAGTGGCTGTATCATCATAACCATAATCAGTAACATATTCCCAACCCAAAGAAACAACATAACTATCATATGTTTCTTCCCCTATTTCATAAGTATCTTCAGTTATTTCCTCTAAAGTAATACTTTTTACTTCAGGTAAATCTTGCTTTCTTTTACCATTGGAATTATTTTCCATAGTTTTATAAATAGTATCTTCAACATTAGTTTTGAAATTATCAACACTATCCGGATAAACATATTCGGTGCTGCCAACATCATAACGGTTTACCTTATTATTCATGGTAAATAAATCAATTACAAATAATTTGGCTAAAAGTTCCGCATATTTTTCGTAATCAATATCATTATTTAATACTTCCTTTAATTCATTATAAGTATTTTTCATTAGTTCAGTATCCCGATCATCTAAAGTATAGGAAAAATTTTCAATGCTATCTACTACTTTAACAGGTTCGGCTGGTTCATTTTTGAGAAAAAATTTTAAAGCCATAAATAAAGTTACAATGATAATTAAAATAATGATTAAGATTAAGGCTATTTTATACTTCTTCTTCATATCAATCTCCACTCATCTCAACTGAATCCAACAAGTTATAAACAATTATTGAATTAGATATATCTAGTATTTCTTCGGCTGTGCTACTTAATTCACTAATATAGTTTTCATCTAAAGTGGCATCATTTAATACTTTATATTCCCCAGTTGAGTTATTATAATATACTTTATTTGTTAATATATTACCATTCGGATAAACGACCATATTATCTTCTTTAGTGGTAAATATATCACCACCCATAGTATATTTGTTGTATATACCATACATATTTAGTATGGTTGCAGCAACGTTATACATACCCATTGTATAGGTAACTTCACCACTAAATACGTTTCTTAGTTCAGGATCTTTAGTCCAAATTATAAGTGGGGTGTTTTTATTTAGTTCATGAGCATAGTAATCATATTCAACATAATTAGGATCACCTTCTTCATAAACTTCCCCAGTTTCAGGATTTAAATTATATAAATAATTTATTTCACTACGTAAAAGTTTGGCATCATGATCACCATAGAAGACGAATACGGTATTATCAAAAGCATCAGATTCATTAATGTAATTTAAGAAATCTCCAAGAGCCAAGTCAGCATAATTAGCACTTTTGATATACTTGCCAACTGGTGAATCTGATAAGTAATCAACGGCATTTTCCGTTACTTCACCAGTTAAAGGATCAACAGTTGTATAGTGACTAGTTAAATCTAGAGTACTATACTCACTAGCAATAGAAAATGGGGAATGGTTGGATAATGTTATAATTGTTCCCATATAGTTTTCATAAGTTGCTTCAATATTTTCGACAATTGGTACTACTTGTTCAAAGAAAAGACGGTCATTGATACCAAGGTTAATTACATCTTCTTCAGTATAAGTATAGGATTCTTCAAAATACATTCCTTCATAACCTAAAGATGGATGAGCACGATCACGGTCCCACATCGTTGCTAAATTACCATGCATACTAAATGTATAATATCCTAATTCTTTTAAATATTTAGGAATAGTGAAAAATTCACGATCATTATAGCCTGTAAAAACCGGGCCACTCGCAGCAGGCATTAGACCAGTTAAAAGGGTAAATTCGGTATCGGAACTAGTTCCGGTACTAACTTGGGGATAGAAGTTAGAAAAAAACATTCCTTCACTAGCAAGGCGATTTAAGTTGGGAGTTACTTCTTCCCCATTAAACTCTAAGTCCATTAAAAAGGTTTGAATACTTTCCATGTGAACAAAAACAATGTTTTTACCTTGTAATATTCCCGTATATTCGTTACTATCTGGTCTTTCGACAGCATCAAAGTAGGTATTAAAAGCCGCCAGGGCATCTTCATACCCAAATAAACTGCTTATCTGCGGAGTTAAAAATTGAATAAAGTCATTTATTTGATACATTAAAATACCAAAGCGTTCAACTATATAACTACGATGCCATTGCTTAGCAAGACGCCCGTAATCCAAGTTGGTGGCAACACCAAAACTATAGGCTAAACATAGAGCACCTACTAAAGCGGTAGTTACAAGCATTTTTTTACCTTTTTCTATTTTATCAATAAAATAATAATAGGATGAAGTTAATAATTTTTTGTGAATTAGATAAAATATTATCGGGAAAAAGATATACATCAGATCAACAAAGCGAATACGTTCAAAGATGGAACCCGTTACAGTCTCTGTTTGCCCTACTGCTGTAAGTTCGCCGAAGGAAGCAAAAGATGTATAAAATGTATAATATATAGAATTAATTACATTCATTAAAGTAAATATAATTAACCAAATAAAATAATACTTAAATTGATTTTTGGGTTTGATACAATAACCCAAGCCCCCAATTATTAAAATAATACCTAAATCGGTAATAAAAGGTTTAAAACTAAAAAATGTGCCTATTGTAAATTTTCTTACTAACATTGTACCTAATAATGCTAGTATTACATAAGAAATAAATAGACGATTAGTTATTATATATTCAACCACATTTTTGCGGATCTTTTTCAAAAAATTATATATTTTTTTCTTCATAATTTCCCTTCTTACGTACACAATTATAACAATAAATACATTTTTTAGCAATTATTGTTGCAAAAAAAGTGAATATTTGATACAATTTATTTACGCAGGTGTAGTACAGCGGTTAGTATGCGGCCTTGCCAAGGCTGAGACGGCAGTTCGATTCTGCTCACTTGCTCCAAGAAAAAATCAAAGTACGATGTTCTCGTACTTTTTTAGTTCAATAAACAACAGTTCTAGGTAATTTTAAAATTTAACTTCAATTCTTACAGTATCTGTAGCAACATTACCCGCTTCATCTACTCCAGTTATTTCAACAACATAATAGTATTTAGTTCGATCAAGATTACTTACTCGAAGATCATAAAATGGCGATTCTCCAACAACTATCGCACTAGCACCTTTTGGATCATTGGTTTCAATAACTTTACCACTTAATGTTACTTCACCAACTGAATCACGCGTAGTAATCGCTAAATCAACATAATCAGTATAACTTATATCTCCGCCTTGATGTTCAATTGTAAATTGTTTGCTAGGATCGCGATAATTTACTCTTACAACAAAATTTAATTCTCGACCTAAATCATCTTCTAGATGGATTATTTCATACCTTAAAGATCCCCATTTTTGGGTAATGCTAATTGTCCCACTGGTATTTATTGTTCCCCTATCACCAGAGACAGTTTCCCATACATAATTAGTGGCGGGACTATCTGACTTTTTGTGGATATAATCAACTTTATTATTAGTTGCAATATTTATATAAGTTGTCGGATTTGTAGCATAATCAATCTCAATTGTATCAGGAATAACATATTTATAACCACTAACTGCCGTTTTAGCCGTATAACTTTTACCAGCGATAGTAATTGTTGCCTTTAAATAATTACTTTCTGGTTGTTTTTGAAAAGCATGGAAAGCCGCAACATCACTAGAACGATTCATATACTTATAGGGTTTAGAATCATTATCATCTTCTCCAAAAGCATAATACATAATTTTACCATTTTTAAGTGATCTATATTCTCTTTCGGGGTCAAAATTATACCATTTACCATTAATTTTAATATTAACAGTAGTATGGCCTCCCCCATCATTATTTATAGCACTTACCACATAACTATCTAAACCTATTCTTCTAGTTAAAATCATAAACATTGCCGAAAAATTATCACAAGAACCTTTCAAAGTACTAAAACTATTATTAGCCAAAAATACTTGAATAGCATCCTTTTCATAAAAGCCATATTGATTTATTAAGTTATCTATTTCTTCACCAATAACAAATCCTAATTGATAACTCATATTATTAATTACCCAATCATATACGGCTTTAACCTTGGCATATGTGGACATTGAATCATTAGTTACCGAATTAAGGACTGATGCTACTTGATTATCAAGTGCTGGATAGCCAGTCTTAATGGGATTCAACTTGGCATTATTTAAAATAGATTCAATATTACCAGCTGGAGCAGTAGAACTAGAACTACTCGATGAAGAACTATTATTTTTATCACTTGCTGAACTTGTTGAAGAACTTGATTCTTCTTGTTCTTCTACTACTTCTTCGGTTTTTAAAGTATCTAAATAATCACTGATTTCTTTGGATACAGTGCTAATTTCTTCTGTAGTTTCTAATGTTTCTATTTTTTCTTTTAATTCTGTTAAGTTTGCAAGTATTGCTGTTTTTTCTTCGGCAGTAATACATTCTGTATTTGCTGAATCTAGGCAAATATTATTATAAGTATTAATTTGTTCATCTAATATTTCTAATAAAATACTTTTTTGTTCATCCAATGTTTTATCTTCTAAAACTGGTTCTATTGATTCATTAGTATTTTCAGGAAAAGATGCTACTTTTAATTCCCTATTAGATAAAAAGTAATATAAACATATTATTGCAACAAGTATTACTAAAATTATAATAAGTCCTATACAAATATATTTTCTTTTTTTAATATCACTAACATTTTGCATTTTTTTAGTCTTTTTCATATAGTTCCCACTTCCTATCACTAATATAATATATCAATAAAATAAAAAAGTCCATATTAATTTAGACTTTTAAGATTTAAATAATTTATTTTAAATTATATTTTTGTCCCAAAGATTTTAAATACCTTTTTCGCATTGCTGGAAGAATTTGAGATGCAACCGCTATTGAAACATCATTCATACTTCGGTTTGATGTATCAAGTAAAATCATATCTTCGACACTTTCTGATAATAATTTTTGGATATCTTTTAAACTATTATTATACGCATCGATATTTTCGATATTTAAAAAACTTCTTGGTTCTAAGGCTAAACTAGAAAGATAATCACGCTTTAAAGAAACTAACGGATCAGCATATTTAATAACTAAAAAATCAATTAACTCTTTAGAAATTGCGGAAAATTTATCACGAGCAGCATAATACTGTTCTGCTTTCATATCCCCACAAGTAAATCTTCGATAATTCCATATTTGCCTATCATTTAGAGATCTATCAATTAACACAATCTCTTTTCCAGCAGCAATACTTTCTTGTAATTGTTTATAGATTTCTTCAAGAATAGCAATGTTTCGATCACCTAAATTCATGTTTGCTAATTTATTTTTAAATTTTTCCTTATAAGTCTTAGAAGTAGTAAATTCTTCAATTAAAGAAACATCAAAACCACCTTTTTTAAAAAAATCATATAAATTATTGATAGTAGTTGTTTTACCTGTTCTAGGAGTTCCACTAAATTCAATAACAAATGGTTTAGATAATGCAACTAGGGATTTTAATCTTTGTAATTCTATTTTTTGGGCATGTAACTGCCTTAATTTAGCATAGTATTCCCCATTATCAGCAAAGATTGTATCTTTTAAAAATAAATCTTCTTTATTAGTAAATACTTTATCTAAAATATCTTTTAATCTTTCAAATATAGGTAAGTCTTTATCTTCATTTGCTATTAAACTTTCATAAATACTTGTATAATACCATTTTTGGGCCGTTTCTCCCCTTTTAAAAGCACTAAAATCTCTCTTCCCACTTTTTTCGAACTTTAAGAACAAATCTTCTAAATTATTAATTTTATCAGCACAGATAACTAACTTACTTCTAAGGGGAAGTTTTTTTATTTCCGCAATGGTATGCTTTTTTCTTTCTTCCCAAGATAGTGTTTTGTCCGGTTCTGATGCATTCATTACTAACGTTGCAATATCACTACCAAAATATTTTTCAATATCGGCAATTGTGTATTTGGTATCTTCAACAACGTCATGTAAGTACCCAGCCGCTATAACATGATCATCATAACCAAATGATTCTAGTAACTCACCAACACTTATTGGATGAATAATCATCGGTTTATCGGGTTCACTCTTTCTAACTTGTCCCATGTGAGCGTTTATGGCAAACATTTTTGCTTTTTCTTTAATATCCATATCGTTACCGTCCTTCTTTTATTTCAAATATTTTATATCAGTATTATTAAGAATCTGTGTTTGAGAAATAGTGGTTTTAAGCATTCATTTAGATTTTTACATTACCATTCTTTAACAATTATTTTATAACTATTTAATCCTACTTAACTTTTAATTATGGCGAATTCGCCATAATTAAAATTAGGATTGTGTATTTCTTCCCAAATACCTAAAAATTCGATAGTATTTCTATTTCTTAACCAATCAGATATAAAGAAACTGCCATCTTTAGATTTGAGCATATCAGTGATTGAAATATAATCTTCATCATTGATTTTAAAATATGATATTTTTTGTTCTAAGACTGTTAGTTCTGACATTTTTAAACCTCCTGTTGTTTTTAGTAACTTATTTTAAAGTTATCAATAATAATGCTTATGAGTTTTTGTAACATTATACTTTGCTGATATAATTATACTATAAACTTCTAGGATTTCATATACAATTACAATAGTTTTCTTAAAATTTAATTCTGCTATTTCCCTATAAGAAAATTCAAATAAGTGGTCTAAATACTTGAGGCCTTAATAGTATATAATTAAATAAATAAAAAAGACTATTTTTCATTTTGTATTTTCAAGTTATCATTATTAACTGTAATTATTAGATTATTTATTTCAGCATTTTTAGTAAATTCCGTTCAAAATTTATTTTTAAATAAATTTGTATAGCGATTAGTTGTTTATCAATTTTTACTGCCAGGAGATTCAAATAAATCGATTCACATAAATACAAATTACGGATTATAAAAAAGTGATGTGATTTTTTATTTTATATGAACATTAAACTTTATTATTCTATTGATATAAGAGAAAGATATTTTATCTAAATTATAATTTTCTCCCAGGATATGAGGCTGTTCCAGCCATTTTATTCCAAAAATCATGTTGTAATAATTTTTTGCTTTTTAAAATCTCGTTGATTTTCTTTTTATTATCAAAAGAAATAATTTTTAATTTACATCCAATACTTTCTATAAAATTCATATAATATTTAAATTGATTTTGTTGATAATCTTCATAAGAAATATGATTATCATAAACATAATTTGTAAATCTTTCATCTAGGAATTTTAATTCTTTAGCATCTGTAATTTCCACTTCTGTTATACCATAAGCACTTATAATATAAAATTTATGATCTATTGCATCACTAGATATTAAATCAGGAAATGATGGAAAAATATTGGCTGTAGTACCATCATTTGGATGTGAATGTGCAAAAAATTGAACAAGTCCCTTTGAAATATAACTATCTAATTCAGCTGGAATATAAGTTGATTTTTGTGTTGAAACAGTAAGAAACCAAATATTATTTATTAACAATAAACCAAATTCTCCCTTAAAATCAGGAAATTGTCTGATTATATCAACAGATGGCGGTTCATCTAAAATGTATATTCCCTCACCTTGCATAAATATATTTTTTACATTAAAATTTTGATTGCTGTTCAAATGTGAATAGTTTTGTATTTTTTCAATAAATACATCTAACATATTTTTATTCATAAATATATCATTCCTTATATACCAAACAATAAATTTTTAGAAACACTAACATTTTATTTATTATTCTGTAAAAATTCCAATAGATTTTCAAAATTATCCATTATAAATTTTTGCATTTCATTCTTATATAACACTATATCATATTCTCTAAATGGTGTTACTTGATGTTCGACATACATTCCCATTTTATTTCCCAGTTCTGTAGGTCTTTTATACATTATTCCTTTATATTCGACTTTTTCTAGAAAGCCAAGACTTATTAGCCAATCGCAAATTTCTGACACTTTTAATTTTTTTACTTCGTCAGTTTCTAATACTTCATTTATTCTTTGGACTATCCTAGAAATTGATACGGGATTATCATACAATTCCACCATTGCAATTTGTTCTTGCGTTAAATTAAATGGAACACTATTTCTTTTAACTTTTTTGGTTTCTTTTACTACACATTCTTTTAAAATATCATTGACATAGAAAAGACATCTAATAATTTTGGCATCATTTAAAGTATCAGTATCACTTATAGTATCTCCTGTAATGGGATTAATACCATTAGCCATTTTTTCAATATAATCTTGGGCTCTTTTTAAAACTTCTAAATTCATAAACTCTCCTTTGATGCCCTTATTTTAATATAACAGTTGGATTTTGTCTACTTTTTTGTTAATAATACCTACTAGAATTATCTACTAATAAATCTAATTTTTGATATTTCTTTAATGCTTGATAAACATCATCTTTAGAACCTATTTCTATACCTATTAATATGGCTGAAAAATTTTTAGGTAAAACACATATCGAATACTTGTTAATTATTATATATTCAATAGACTTCCAGGGAAGTTTGACAGTCATTTTATCAGCACAGATATTTGCAATTCCTGCTTCATCTATTTGGATAAGGGAATTTCCACCCTTTAAATATTCGCGAAGCCGATATTTAGATTCAACAAATAAATAGATACCAAAGCAAAATAATGTAAAAAAGATGGGAGATAAGTAATCAAGCCGCGGAATAAATATAAAGACAATACTGAGGATAAAAAATATTATAATATAAAATCTATAGATATTTATTAAGGAACGCACTTTAGTTTTAGGTCTTTTTTTAAAGATATAATAATTACTAGCAATATACATGAATTCCTCATAATATTTTTTATTATTTTTTTCTTTACTTATAAATGTCATAATACTTTTATAATCCATCACAGAAATTGGTTCGATTGCCCTTTTCTTGTTCAGGAATACTTTCTTTATTGGCATTTATGGACTTGATTAAAAAAGCCATATTTTTCCCTAAATTACGCATGGTTTGTAAGCCTTCCAAATCTTTTTTAGCCTCTTCTTTATTTGAGCCATGAATTTCATTCCAATAAGTACTTGCTACTATTGGCATTGAACTAATAGTAAAATATTTATTAATTTCATCAAATGCGGTAGTTGAACCAGCCCGTCTTGATGAGACAACTGCCGCACCGACTTTCATTGTTTTGGCAAAATGGGTACTATAAAATAAGCGATCGAGAAAAGCACGAATTGTGCCACTTGCCCCACCAAAATAAACTGGTGAACCAACAATTAAACCATCGGCATCTTTAAACTTCGCCGCAACTTCATTTACTAAGTCATTAAAAACACATTTGCCGGTTTGCTTGCAAGAATAACAACCTATACAACCGTGGATATCTTTACTACCAATTTCAATTATTTCCGTCGTAATTCCTTCTTCATTTAAAACTCTACTTACTTCATTTAAAGCAACTTTGGTGCAGCCATCAACATGGGGACTGCCATTTAAAATTAAAACTTTCATATAGCCTCCATAAATTCTTCTAAATAAGGAAATGGTCTAATATTCATTAAACAATCCCCTATAGCGGTAGCAATATTATAATAAATATCAGAAACATTTGGATATTTTTCTAATTCCATCAATAAATCTTGATAAATTGTGGCAACAATATTTTTGTTATAACTCATGATTAACATTGTATTGTAAAGCCGATTAAAAATTATGTCGATATTACAAGGAGTAGAAATACTTCCTTCGAGCATGGCGATTTCTTTGGCCTCAATTAAACTAACTTGAGGATAGGTAGCAATAATTTCCTCTGCTACTAAATCTACTCTTTTATCCTCGAGCAAATGCCCATTATAAGCGTATTCCATGTTATCTTCCCCTTCTTTTAAATGTACTAGTAATTATATTGGAAACAGTACTTTTATCTAAATAAATTATTTTTTCTTGACCTCGCAGAATTTCTTTTAAGTAATATGTTCTAATACTATTGACAATTGTTTGGAGGCTTCTCGCTCCCGTATTTAAATTATAAGCCGCCGCAGCAATAACTTCATAAACATCATCATCGATAACTAGACTTTTGCCATTAGATTCCAAAAGATTTTTAAAACCGATTAATGGACTAATTGTTGAATTTTTCAAAATATCTAGTAATGTTGCTAGCGAATACTCTTTGGTATGTAAAAATGTATTAAAACGACCTGCTAATTCAATAGATATCCCGGTATCAACTAAATCTTGCGGCGTAATCATAAATTCAACTTCCCCACTCGGCTCTATAACACTGCTACTAAAACCAATAGTTTTAGGTGGTTCTTTTTTAGAATTACGAAGAGTTGTTAATGCTCCGAGACAGATAAATGTTAATTTGGAAGTATCAAATTCTACTTCATGGCGATTAAAGAGGGAGTCCCCAACAACAATGTTATATTTGCCACCACCCATAAAGTCTAATAGTTGTTGTTGCACTGCCCGCTTCATTTCTAAACTAGAATAACCATCAGTTACTGCCAGTTTATCAAATTCATCTAAAACAATAATTCCTTGTTGGGCTAAATCCAAATCATTATGTGACTTTTTATATAAATCAGATAATAGATCAGTTAAATTACCTCCGACATAACCAGTCGCCGAATAGTTGGTAGCGGATGTTTTCGTAAAAGGAACATCTAATTTATCGGTTATATCACGCACGACAGCAGTTTTTCCAGTTCCCGTGGGACCATCGACAAATATAATAGACCTTTCACCATCAATACTCTTAACTTTTTTAGCAAGTTGGAGATTATTAACTATATTATAAAATATATCTTCGACAAATTTTTCTTGACCAATAAACTTTACTTTAATTTCATCTAATATTTCCCAGTATTTTTTTTTAGCAACATCAGTATTTTTTTCCTTCTTTTCTATCGGAACAGTTGGTTTATTAATTTTATTCTTTAATAAATATTTATCTAAGGAGTTTTTATTATTACTAATACTAACAATATCCCCATTAATTAAGGCTTTACTTTCAACACTTTTACAACTTGGATGATCACAAAACCAAATAATATCATGATTATAATTATTAAGATAACAATTTAAAATAAATGACTTATTTATTTCAACGGCATCAAATAACCAATATATTACTTCGGGAGTTAATTGATTGATTTCGAAAAAGAAAGATTTATTTTTGATCATATTTATCAGTTCTAATTGAAAATATTCTTCAAAATATTTGGGATATTCTTCTTTTGGTAATGGCATTATATTGCTGGGATCAAGGCCAATATAGGAATAGAGGCTTGGGACATTTATATCATCATATTCTTTTAAAATAGTCTTTAGTGAAGTATCCGTTATAAAACAAGCCAAAAATAAAGATAATACTTTTTTATCTAATTTAGTAAAATTATAATTGGGTTTTAATTTTATATAAAATACATCTTTACATATTTCTTGATCTTTAATAGCCATATAAATTTCAATGGCTTTATTTATTATTTTTTTAGTATCATCTCTTAATTCTTGATAATTTATAGTATTCATCATAATTACCTCTTCTTAAATTATAGCACACATTTTACTTTTTATTTACCTGTTTTTGCCAATAAGTTTTTAATAATTCAATAATATTTAGAGCATCTTTTAATTCAGTATTTTTATGATATTCTTGAAAATTACTAAATACGCCGGAATCACTACATATTCCCAAGTACCATTTACTAAATAAAGTTTTTTTATATTTAAATATATAACAGTGGATATTATCTTCCGTAATAAATTCATTAGTGTACTTTATTCTAGCAGGACGATGTCCTAATTCCCGAAAGTCTTGGAGCCACACTATTAATTTTTCTGTTGCTGCTTTAATATTATATTTTTTAATTTTCTTTAATAGAGAATCATCAATTGTAATTAATTTATGTTCTTGATCAAAATTAGTCCTTTTTTTGATATTGATAATTTCACCAAAAACTTGATAAGGTATTTCACTAACTAAAGTAAATTTATTTTCTGAATCATCAATTATAACAACATTCCAAGCCATAATTTTATCTTTTAGTTTTTGATCATAGCCAAAGGGTAATTCAGTTGTTTTGGGAAATATTGTCGGTACATTTTTAGTTAGAGCATACCGGGCAATATACTTTTTATTAACTTTATAAATTAAAGGTTTAGCATAATAATACATTGGTTTTTGGAGTTTATCTAAAACTTTGGCAAAATAATTGTTAGCCTTATCGATGTTATTACTTCGGAGTTTTAATATTAAATCTTCATCTAAAACAATAGGATAAATACAACCAAATATCGTTAAACCGACTTTTAAATTAGTATGAATTATTGTTTTATTAAATTCTGTAGAAGTTTTTTGTAATTTTGGAATATCTAAAACATTATATTTTTCACCATCTACTAAAATATTTTTAATCTTAAAATCATTACATAGATTAATAATGAATTTATAAAATATAATTATATCAATAATACTTGCAGGATAATTAAGAGTTAATTCGATGTTATATAAATCATCAAGTAAAAAGATAAAACCACGCCCAAAAAGTTTTTGGCTAAATAAAATAAATGGTTGATTACGAATATCAGTACTACCTTTGTATTTATCAAGACAAAAACATTCATTATAGATGCCTAAATATAAAACTTCTTTAGTGGCTCTATCAACTAGATTTTTATAAGTTATTTTTTGCTTATTTTTAATATTAACGACAACGGACATATATCACCTCACTTCTACTAACAAATTACATAAATTTAGATATACTTGATTAGTTAATAAACAATCATTTAACGCGCGATGTTCACTTCTGGTCTCTAAATTAAAATAATTAATTAAATCATCAAGACGGTGGTGCGGCAAATTAGTAAGAAGCAGCCGCGATAACCTTAGAGTATCAATATAATCATTAGTTAAATAAAGTCCTAGTTTATCTTTTAAGTTATCATAGATAAAGTTGATATCAAAATTAACATTATGCCCCACAATAATATCATCACCTAGAAAGGCTAAAAATTCAGTTAACACCAAATTAATATCTTCACCATGCTCACGCATCTCTTCATCAGTAATACCAGTTAAGTGAGTAGTAAAAGCCCCAACTTCACTTACTCTTATTAATTTTGAGAATTCTTCCACTACTTTCTTATTTCTAACTTTCAAAGCACTTATTTCTAAAATTTCACCATCCCGTGAGTCTAGGGAAGTTGTTTCAATATCTACAACCGTATAATTATCTAAGTTGGCAATTAAACTTTTGCCTTTATTAATTCTAGGATACATATTTAATTCCTTTCTTCATTTAAAATTTCAGCAAGTTTATTGGGTATGGTTCTTGCCCCGCGGATGACTTTTAAATAAATATTCATAATATCACCATTATTAATCGTTAAACCTTAATAAATAACCATCAGGATCTTGAATTAGAAATTCTTTATCTTGATATATTTCATCATTAACTTGATATTCATTAACCATCAGTTCTTTAAAAAATTTAAACCCTTTATCTTTTAATGTTTGATAAAATTTAGCAACATCACTTATACTCATACTGATATTGATACCTCGGCCAAAAGGATAAGTAAGTTTTCCCGTATTCCAATTAGCATTTATCTCTTCTAGCATTATTTGATTGCCTTCAAGTTCTAAAAAGACAAATTTATCTTCCACTCTTTCATACATTACTTTAAAACCTAATTTAAGATAAAACTTTTTACTTACATTAATATCTGTTACACTTAACTCGGGAATTAATTTATTAAATTTCATGGTATTCCTCAATAATTTTCTTGGCATATGAACAATCTGCTATAACTTGGATATTTTCGCTCTTGGCATTTTCTATAACACCTAAAACTAATTTTTTAGCGATACCTTGCCCTTGATATGCAGGATCAACAACTGTATGGACAATATTCCAAATATTATCTTGAATAACAAAATCACATTCGCCGATTATTTTATTATTATCAAGGGCTATTGCCTTATTTTGTTCTTCTTTAAAAACAATTTCAATCATTATTCCCCAGTCCTTCCGTCATAAAGTTTAAAATTTTGTTTATTTGGCATTTTAATATTCTTAATATTTATTATTCATACCAACATTATCACAAAATTTTTTCAAAATTTTTCTTATCATTTGCATCAACGCGAACGTTTAAATTTAAAGTTTCCATAACTTACCTCCATTTCTATATTAATTAGACAATTATTCCTTGATGTTGTCAACATGATGTAATATTTTTTCAATACATTGTGTTACTGTCACTTAACAATTTTGTTATTTTATTTAATTTTTCCCTTAAAAATTTTTAGATATTAGTAATCCTTAATTAAGCAAAGTTTTTTAACATCTAAAGACTTTTTTCAAAAATTAAGGTCATTTCTTGAATAAAACCAGCACCTTTTTGTTTAGTGGGAATAAATCCGATGTATCGCCAACCAGCATTGGCACGCTTATCAATAATTTTTTGAAAATCTTCAGTTTTATAAATATTACCACCATTAAATGACCAACCACTATAATCACAATTTATTACTTCGTATTCATAAGTATACATATTTTCCCTTCCTCATTAAGTTTATTTCTTCTGCTATTTTCCGCTGTTGTTTTCATTCTTAGGATATTTAATTATTAGAAGGAGAATTAATATTATGCCTAATAATTTCATACCAACAGAAAGTCCTAGTAAAACACCAGAAGTAAACTCCGAAAAATTACTAGTGGCATCACTGGCAAAATAATTTAGGGCCCAGGTTAAAATTTCTCCTACTATAATTAAAGCTGCACTTAACTTTAATTTTTTTAACATAATTAATCCTCGCTATCTTTTTTAAATACTAAAATTGCTTTGGCTGAACCAGTTATAGACATTGTAACCAAAACATAACCTTGTTCAGACATAGCATTAGCAGTTTCTTCAACTCTTAGAGCCATATCATTGGCTTTGGGAGTATATTCAATTACTACAGTTTTATACATATTTACCCTCCTTTTCTAATTTTCAACTTCTATTTCCTTTATTATGTCATTCAATTTATTTAAATCGACAAAATTTACTTGTTTATTATAAGTAGCAATAATTGCTTTATCTTCTGGAGTCATATTTTCTTCCTTCATGCGTTTTGTCTTTTGGTAAAGCAAGGTCATCATAGTTTTATGAGCAAAGTTCAACTTGCCATAATCAATTCCTCCACGCAAATGAAATAATTTAGCATTCTCGAAGATTTCTTTGGATAACTGTACTTTTAAACTATTTCTAATGTTAGTAATGTTAGTTTTATCTTTCGGATCTGCAAGTCCAACAGTTGCTATGATTATTTTCTTATCTTTAATATCTTTTAATTTTTTGAATGTTTTGGCTAATCCTAATACACCTCCAGCATATAATGCTCCAAGATATATGATGGTATCATAATTACTAATATCATCTATAGTCTTAAAAGGAATTGCAGAAATTTTAGTTTCTCTAGCCAACTCTTCGGCATAAGTTTTGGTAGTTCCATAAATAGAACCATAAATTATAATATTGTTCATATTAACACCTAAAATAATTATACACTAAAAGTAACAAATCTGCTATTATTTGCTACTTATTGTCATTTTGTTTATGGGCTTTTTTCCATTCTTTTATTTTTTCTAATCTTTCTTTAAAACGAATTTCATTTCCTTGTTTACTTGGATTATAGTAAGTCTTCCCTAAAAGTGATGCAGGTAGACAATCCATCGTGGTAAGTTTATCTTCATAATCATGAGCAAATTTGTAGCCCTTACCATAGTTAAGTTCTTGCATCAATTTAGTTGGAGCATTACGAATTTGTAAAGGCACTGGTTCTGCTAGAGTATTTTTAGCATCACTACTGGCTAATTGGTATGCTACATCACAAGCATTAGATTTAGGAGCAAGCGACATATAGATTACGGCTTCTGCTAGATGAACATTACACTCTGGCATTCCGATAAAGTGGCAGGCGTGATAAACATTAATAGCAACATTTAAGGCGTTAGTATCTGCTAGTCCTATATCTTCAGAAGCAAATCTAGTTATTCTTCTAGCAATATAAATTGGATCTTCCCCGGCTTCTAGCATACGAGCCAGCCAATAAACGGCAGCATCAGGATCACTATTACGCATCGATTTATGTAAAGCAGAAATTATGTTGTAATGTTCTTCCCCATTTTTATCATAAAGTAAGGTCTTTTTACTTAGATATTCTTCAATAATCTCTTTGGTAACGTCGATAGAACCATCATTTGTTACTGGAGCATTAGTTACAATCATATCAAGAGTAGTTAGAGCACTTCTAGCATCCCCATTAGCAAATGCTGC
>CALVVK010000007.1 GCA_944363825.1 uncultured Bacilli bacterium
TTTGAGAAAATGTGCAAGATTTAAAATCTCACAATCCCTTTATTTATAAGGATTTCGCAAAGGGGTTTACTAAATCGATGTCAAGCATTGAATAGGACTATTATTCATATTTTATCACTTCCCTAAAATTCCTTCGAGTTTCCTTTCTTCTTTATTTTTTAATTGCTTCTTTTCTCTTTCAAGTTCTTTTAAACTTTTTTTAGGTGTCGGCATATCTTCTGGCATCATTCCACCAATATCAGCAATAGCTTTTCTCACCTTTTTCCCAACTTCATAATGTGCATTTTTAGCATTATCTTCACCTTGAATATTATCCCTTAAAAGTTTTTGTTTTGTTTGATTGATTCTAAACAAATTTGCTACTAACTCATCCTCATTCATATTATCTAAAATATCTTCTCTATAACGCAATTTTTTCCTCTTAAAAATATCATCAGCAGTTTCACCATTATATAATCCCCTATATCCCGCATTATGAAACTCAGCCATATTTTTGACTCCTGCAGATGATGCAACTTTTTGTAATGTATAATTCCCTCGTCTTGTTAATTTTCTTTGATAAAATCTTTTCTCATCATCTGATAATGAATCATATTCTTGTTCGATTATTTCTTGTTTTCTTGTTTGAATAGCAAAATAAGTTTGACCTAAGGCAACTACTTCCTTACTTGGATCGGCATTTTGCACAATCAAATAACATATGTATCTCGATAATTTATAATCTTGTATATTAACAATAGCATTATTGTTTCTTTTTGACAACTTGTTGACCTCAACAAGTTGTTCATCCACGTTAAATCTAGAATTACAACAAGCCTCCTTTGCTTTATCTAAAACTTTTAAAAAATTTCTCCAATCTTTATATTCTAAAACTTTTTGCATATCCCGAGCAAACCAGTACTCATTTCCATATTCATCAATATGTTTTATATCTTCAAAAGTTTTACTAGTGTATTTATTAACAATTTCTTCCATTCTACCCTCCTTTTTAAATATACTATTAGCGATTTTATACACTTAATTTTTTTCTTTACAAAGTAGTAAACCAATCATCGGATTATCAATTTCTTTTTTATATTTTATCTTTTACTTCATTCATTAAGACTACATTTATCTCCACGAAACTTGTGCAACAAGTTGTTGCATAACTTCATCATCGTTATATTCTGTATAAAATTTTCTCATTCTTCTTAGACTAATATGTCATGGTAGGATCAATATGTTTTAACATTTTTGTACAAGAATTATTATCCTACTCCATCTATTTTTTAACGCATTTTCTAAATACATTTTTCTGATATTTTTATCTTTAATTATTTCAATCATTAATTAATTAATTAATTAATTATGACTCCATGATAAATTGGCAACAAGTTGTTGCCAATTTTCATTGTCAGCATACTCGTATTGATCTTATCTGTATATTTAAAATCATCATCTATTTCTTTAACATAAACTAGAAAATTTACTAAAGCATTTCAACCAATTAATACTTGTTTTCTTTCTTTTTCTAATTCTTTTAAACTCTTTTTAGGTGTTGGCAAATCCTCGGGCATAGTTCCACCATTTTTAGCGATAACTTCTCTAATATTTTTCCCAATGTTATAATGCGTTTCATTTGCATTTTTTTCGCCATAAACATTGTCTCTTTTTAATTTTGATTCTGTTTGCGTAATACGAAACAGGTTTGCCGCTAATTCTTCACTTCCCATATTATCCAAAATATCTTCTCTATATCTTAAATTCTTTCTTTTAGCAATATCATTAGCAGTCTCACCATTATATAATCCCTTATAACCGGCGTTATGAAATCGATCCAAGTTTTTAACACCACAACCTTTAGCAACCCGATTTAACGAATAATTTCCTTTTTTAGTTAAATTCCTTTGATAAAATCTTTTCTCATCTTCAGTTAACTCACTATATTCTTTTTCCGTTAATTCTTGTTTTCTTGTTTGAACAGCAAAATAAGTTTGGGCTAAAGCAATTATTTCTTTCCTACTATCCCCGTTTTGGGCAATTAAATAACAAGCATATCTAGTTAACTTATAATCGATCTGTTTTCTTTTGGCACCAGAACCTATTTGAACCATTTTGTCGGCCTCAACAAAATGGTCTAATGGATTAAAATTGCTATTAAAACAAGCATTTTTCGCTTTTTCTATTACTCCATTAAACTTTCGCCACTCTTTATAACTTAAAATTATTTGCAATTCCCTTGCATACCAACATTCATTTCCATATTCATCAATATGCTTAATACTCTCAAAAGTATTACTATTATATTTATTAATATTGTTCTCCACTCTTACCTCCCTATTTAGTTATACATTACATTTTCTAAACCTATTATTACTCAACTAGTTTAGTAACCGTATTTTGTAATGCCTCAAATTTTTTTTGACTATTTTCCTGATTATGTATCAAAATCATGTTTTATTATATCAGAAAAAAAGGAAATTAACTACAATTTAATAGTTAATTCCGTAAAACTAGATAAATCATTCATAATGTTCTTGCATTTTTCCGTTTTTCATACGTACATATTTACAAATGTTATTACGATAACTTATTACAAAACCTTCAACATTTCTTTTAACACTTGTTACATATTTTTCGTATAAACTATCTAAATGTCTTTTATTTGGCAAAACATTTAAATATGTAACCACCGGAACTACTCCAATAAATATAGGAATTTCTAGCTCCATAAAAGAATAAATAAAATCATCATGGTTATAATTTAAATTATATAACTTAAATTCATCATCAATATTTGCCTTAGCAAACATATAATATCTTTTATCAAAGTCACCAATATCATACTTTATTTGTCCCATTCCTAACCATTCACCACATAAAGCACGACCTTCCTGTAATAAAATAGCTAGAGATTCTTTATAATTACATAACCATTCATATAAACCCTTATATAATATATCTTTATTATCTTCTATTTCATCAATTGCCATAATGTTTTTTCTTTGGGCAATATAAAGAGTTTGATTCTTTTTAAATATCACTAAGTTGCTGCCATCTAGTTTTTCAGTAATACATATTTTTTCCCCAGTAATTTTTACTCTAGGTGTTTTAGGATAAATTTCTTTTTTTATCACTTGTTAACAAAATAATTATAGCGTAATGTTTTGTTACTATAATTTTCCTCCTTTCATCTAGATTTTGCCCTGTTTATAAATTTAAGTAAATACTAATATCTAGGTAGGCCTTAATATATTTATATTATATCACATATTTTTAAATAATTGTCATTTAATTTTATACAGTTAATACTTTAGACACGCTTTTTTATTAATTATTATTTTCTATTTCCTTATCAAGATAGGCCGACACTAATCTATTTAAAATCTGTAATTCTTCGTGCGCTAAATAATTTTTAGCAATTTCTGTTTCTTTTCTAGTAGGCATATCTCCTTTAAAATTTGTTAGTCCAATATTATCCTTACTACTATCAACTCTATTATAAACTATTTCAACAACTCATTTGAAAATCATAATGTTCATTAAATTCTTGCAATTTATTTCTAAAAGCATATGCAGTAGCATTAACAAACCAACTTGTAAGAAAAATGGCATTGTCTTCATTTTCTTTGTTTTGTGTATAAACAGATTATATTGGTTCTAAAATATCAATTTCATAAGGACTTCCATAAAATAAATATTTTGGATTCCATATATCTTGTACTAAATATTCATTTAATTCATTCATTTTTAAAACTCATTTTACTATTTTCTTCTAAATACTTATTATAAAATTCATCCATTGTAGAAATATATTTTTGATCTTGAATCAATCTATATTTTTCATATTCACTTTCGGCTTTTTCTACTGCTTGTTTATGAGAAACATTTCCAGAGTGTTTCAAAATGTCTTTTCTTCTAAATTTTAACAAATCATCTGTAGCATCAAGCCAATCTTGCATAGTCATAATATGTCTTTCTTTTGCTTCATCTTCTGCAAAAACTAAAAACATATTTGTTAAATCATTTAATTTATTTAATTCTTCTTCGTTTAAATAATTTTTGGCAACTACTACATCATATTTATATATTAAACCATCTGGAGAATTCTTCCAATTAGTAAGCCCCATATGTTCATGCTCTGAATCAGCTCTTTCATATATTAATTCTGCAGCAGTATGACCAGTAATAGCAAAGTGCATTTTATTTTGAACAATTTTAAAAAAAGTATAAGCCTCTTCACTTTTAGGATTATAATCTACCGATGTTGCAATAAATAAATCAGTTATTTTTTGATAAGACATTCTTTCACTTACTCTGATTGTTTTAATTCGTTCTAATAGTTCATCAAAATATTTCGCATCGTATTTATTTCCTCTAATAAATCTTTCATCATTTAAAGCAAAACCTTTTATCATATATTCTTTTAGTACCCTAGTTGCCCATATTCTAAACTCTGTTGCTTTTTTTGAATTAACCCGATATCCAACCGAAATAATTGCATCTAAATTATATATTTTAGTTTTATAGTTTTTACCATCGGATGCAGTTATCGAGGATTCCTCGACAACTGAACTTTCATTCAATTCTTCGGCTTTAAAAATATTTTTTAAATGCAATGATATATTATCAATACTACAATTGAAAACTTTAGCCATACCTTTTTGTGTTAACCATAAAGTTTCATCTTTATAAATTGCATCAACCATTATATTACCGTTTTTATCTTTATATATTAATAGATTATTTTGTTCGTTTGACATATTTACACTTCATCTCCTTTTTCACTTTGATCTCCTTTTTATATTCCGTCGGAAATTCCGACGGAAGTTTTATTTTAGTATAATTTATCTCTATAAATTATTAATTATTATTTTCTATTTCCTTAAGTTCTATATTCATGATTTCCAAATAATCTTTTTCAGCCCTAGTTAAATGATTTTGCATATATTTATCATATTCCGTATGAGCCTTTTTTAATGCTTCTTCATGCGAAACTGCCCCTTTAGTATTTAATATATCATTGTGTGTCATTCTTAAAAAACTATCTAATTCATTAATCCAATCTTGCATAGTCATCATCTTTCTTTTTAAGGCATTAATTTCCGCAATATCAAGATAGGCCGACACTAATCTATTTAAAACCTGTAATTCTTCGTGAGTTAAATAATTTTTAGCAATTTCTGTTTCTTTTCTAGTAGGCATATCTCCTTTAAAATTTGTTAATCCTATATTATCCTTACTACTATCAACTCTATTATAAACTATTTCAGCAGCAGTACTATTTGAAACCGCATAATGCATTTTATTTTGAATAGTCTTGAAAAAATTGATTGTAATTTCTTTTTTCGGATTATAATCAATTGACGTAGCATATATATCTAATATTTTTCGCCAAAAAACTTTTTCACTCGATCTTATGTCTCTTATCTTATCAAGAAGTTCGTCAAAATATGGATCATTACCATTATTCTTAAATCTCTCTACATTTAAATTATAGCCTTTTACTAAGTATTCTTTTAATTTTTCATTAGCCCAAATTCTAAATTTAGTTCCCTCTCTAGATTTTACCCGAAAACCAATAGCAATTATCATGTCTAGATTATAATAATTAACATTATATAATTTACCATCTTTTGCAGTTGTTCGGAAATTCCGAATAACTGCATTCTTATTTAATTCCTTTTCATCAAATATATTCTTTATATGCTCACTAACAGTAGATTTAGCCTTGCCATATAATTTGCTTATTTGTTCTTGAGTAAGCCAAATATTTTCCTCTTCCAAGACTACTTCAACTTTAATATCATCATCTGATTCATATATTAAAATACTATTATTTAGTACACCATTATCTTTCAACCAAATCAACCTCCTTACTTTATAATCAAAATTTTAATATTTAAATTCATTATACTAAACTTCATATTATTTGTAAATTAATGTAAACCGCATTTTCTATCCATCTACTTTTTCTTCTTTATCTTTTTTATTTTCAAGCAAATTTTCATCTAAATATTTATAATGCAAGGAATTTTTCCTTGTAATTACTGATTCACCTAATTCTTTTTCTAAATCATCACGAGTATTTTTGGCGATATTACCACCCCGGCGCGCAATTTCTTTATTTTGTTGTAAGCCATAAGGTTTATGTTTTTTAACTAGTTCCCTAGTGGCTATTTCGCCGAGATTTGTTAATGTCACTTCGACATCAGTCATATTATCTCTTAAAGATTCTTTGCGAAGTCCCTTAAATTCTTTATATTCACTTACCTTCATTCCTGACCAAGTTTTATAAATTTCATTAGTTAATATTCCATACGCATAATTTTTAGTTATGCCTGATTCCTTCCAAACATCAGTTAACTTAAACCTATCTACTATTCCATTAAGTCGAGCCTTTATCCACTCATCCGAGTATCCTTTACCTCGGTAATATTCTACTGCTCTATTAACTGCTAACTCCGGATCAAACACTTCATTTATTCTCTCATCACCAAGACTCGCCAGCCATAACTTAAAAGGCTCAGCCTTAAAACTTGGTACCGATTCAATTAGCCTTAAAATTCCTTTGGTATCTAATGCATCAGTAGCATACATCTTACCATCTTTAAAAGAATTCATTTTTAGTTGTACGATGTTTTCGTACAACTGACTTCCTTCATTGATCAACTTTCTTTTTAAATCTGTCCAATAACGCCGGGGAACAGGACTATCCGTTAAAGCCGCAATAACATCGACCACACTAAAATAATATTCTTCTCTCTTACTATCCCAGATACTTCTAATTTCATGACCTTGAAATAAATTGGCTATTGTCGCTAATTTATTATCCATCTTTATACCCCCTTTACTTTTTTAAAATCAACTTTATTCCCACAACACCATATTTTTCTTCTTCCTCTTTGTTATAATATTGTTCCATATCTTTAGGATCAACTACATCACCGGCATCATATCCCATCACCAAAGGATCAATATGCTTATATAACTCGGCAAAACTCGGATACTTATATAAATCTACTACTTCAGTCGTTATTTTTTCTAATGTTTCTCTATTAGTAAATTCGATCAAATCCCCCTTTTTTACCAATTGTCTTTTCTCATCATTTAAACGTAATTCCACCGTTTTAGTTCCCTCTTTTATTCTCTTAAAAGGATCATCATTTAACTTCATTTCATGCATCATTATTTTCCTCCCTAATTAATTTTACTCTGAGTAACCTAAGTTTATCAAACAAACATATGTATGTCAAGCAGTTTTTTAAAAAAAGTATAACTTTCTTATTATCCAAAAAAATAACATCTAAAACATCAGATGCTATTTAAACTGTACCAAAACCACTAAATGGCCAAATTCTTAAAATTACTTCCCCCATTAGTTCATCTTCTTTAACCGGACCAAAGTACCTTGAATCCTTACTTATAAGGCGATTATCTCCCAAAATAAAGTATTCATCATCCCCGAGTGTTACTTCATCATAATCACTAGTTTCCCCATAAGCATATTCATCTTCGATTACTTCCCCGTTAATATAAATTTCTCCATTTCTTATCTCAACTGTTTCCCCCGGCAAGCCAATAATTCTTTTAATAATTATCTCATCATCAACCGCTTCATCCAAAACCACAATATCAAAGCGATCAATGCGCGCCAGTTTATACAAAATTAAAATATCCCCATCTTCCAAAGTATCCCGCATGCTGGCGCCATCAACCCGAACTGGTGTAATAACAAATATCCTTAGCAAAATTATTAAAACAACAATTATGACATAAGGAATCAATTCTTTAATTATCTTCATGCTGCCTCCATTAACCAAAAATAAGGAAAGAACTAATTTCTTTCCTTAACTTTGTATTCTTTACGCATTCCTTTAATAAAGTTAAGTTTTGCTCTTCTAACTTTACCTTTTTTAACAACTGTTATCTTATCAATAGTTGGGGCATTAACTGGGAATATTCTTGATACTCCAACAGAACCACTTTTCTTCCGAACAGTAAATGTTTCTGAAACTCCACCACCACGTTTAGCAATAACTAAACCTTCAAATGATTGAATTCTTTCCTTTTTACCTTCACTAACCCAAACATCAACTCTAACAGTATCCCCGACACGAAATTCAGGAATGTCTTTTCGAATGTGTTTTGCATTAATCTTATCTACAAGATTAGCCACTTTTCTTACCTCCTTATTATATTTACCTATAATCTTATATTAAATACAGCGGATTATATACCTTTTGGGTCCATTTGATTATATCATAAGACTTAAAAATATGCAAATTATTTTAACTCAGTTTCAATAATATACCTAGGCCGCCGTTTTGTTTCATTATAAATTTTACCAATATATTCCCCAATTATTCCAATTGATATCATTTGTAACCCCCCGATAAACCAAATAGAAATTGTTAAAAATGTCCAACCAGCAACAGTATGCCCTAGTATCTTTACTATTAATGCATATAACATTATAAATATACTGATAACTAAAATAATTATTCCCAAAGAAAGGATCAAACGCAAAGGTTTTATGCTAAATGAAGTTATGCCATCAGCCGCAAAAGCAAGCATTTTCTTTAAAGGATATTTTGATTCTCCAGCCACTCTTTTGCCTCGTTCATAATAAGCAATACTGCTTTTAAAACCGATTAAAGGGACAAGGCCGCGCAAAAATAAATTTACTTCTTTAAAGTTTTCCAACTCCTTTAAAGCCCTTTTACTCATCAGGCGACAATCAGCATGATTATAAACAATATTAACACCCATAGCCTGCATTAATTTATAAAACATCTGCGCTGTTGTTCTTTTAAAAAATGTATCTTTCCTGCGACTACTTCTGACCCCATAAACAATTTCACTGCCATTTTGGTAATCTTCAAGCATTTTATCGATAACATTAACATCATCTTGCAAATCAGCATCCATCGATATTGTCGCATCAGAGCAATCTTTCGCACTCATAAGACCAGCAAGCAAAGCAAATTGATGACCCCGATTACCACTCAGTTTAACCCCCACAAACAATTCATCTTGCGCGTGCAACTCGGCAATAATTTCCCAAGTCTTATCTTTTGAGCCATCATCAACAAACATAACCCGACTTTTTTTACTTATTTTCTTATCCTTAATTAAACTAGTCATTTTCTTTTTTAATGCACTAGCAGTTTGCTTTAATACTTCCTCTTCATTATAACAAGGTATTACTAAATATAAAATCATTTTCTACTCCTTTACTTTAAATAAATATCCATAAAAATAATCATCTTCAAATTTTTGATATCTAATTCTCAACAATTCATAATTTACAAATAATGTTTCTTCCCGTTTTTTTAATCCCTCCAAATCTAACCATGTATAATATACAATAAACATTACATCTTTATTTTGGATATATCCTTGCATCGCATCAACCATCTCCGGAAATTTCGCATAACTAATATTTTGCAATTCAAAAAAATAAGTACTAGGATAAATACCTGCTAGAGTATAAACTCCACAATCAAGTTTACCCATATTTAAGACAGTAACATTACTATATTCATTAATAATATTAGCATATTCATACTGAAAAAAATCCTTAATACTCATATTACGATATTCCTTATAATTAGCATTATAATAACTATTTATTAGACATAAACTACCTACTAATACCATTATTATACCATACAGCTTATTACTTAGTTTAGTAATATATTTATTAAATAAATTAAAGAGACCTAATAAACCAATACTAATAAAAAATAAGATAAATAACAAATAATACCGATAAAACTTTAAACCAAAATATACTCCCAATATTGTAATAAATATAGTTACTAGCAATAATACTTTAAATCTTTTCTTGATATTTAATTTACCTATTAATATAATTAATAACAAAATAATTAATGCTATAATATCATTACTTAAACTACCAATAAATCCTCTAAATATTTGATATATTCTAACAAATACATTAACACTTTCCTCGTTATAGGCGGTCATATTAACATAAAAATAATTATAGAAAAAGTCCCCAATAGCATTATTAATACCAAAATATATTAAAAATACTCCTAATGGTAACAACATCCCTAATAATAACATCAAAGGATAAATAATAGCCTTTTTATAATCTTTTTTCATTAAATAGTCAATAAATATACTTAAAGTAAAACCAAACCAAAAACCTAGCAAAGTATATTTGATAAGTAATATTAAACCAGCCATTATACCATTAATAAACATTTCTTTTTTAGTTAATTGCCGAACTTTAAAATGTTTAATAAAATAATACAAAGTTATAAAGAAAAAGGGGACACAAAATTCCTCAGCAGAACCGCCATGGGTAAAAGCATTAGTAGTTGTCATAATGCTCATAAATATAGGTAATATTAATAAACTACTCTTAGTACTTAAAAACATTTTTAATATTTTATATAAATATATTAAAGCTATAGTCCAAAATAATACTTCTAGAATAAATACCCCTAGAAATGATTTAAATGATATTAAAGAACCAAGACCATAGATAAGATATAAAAATGGTCCTTTTTGTTCAAATAAGTCTTTATAAGGTATAATCCCATGCATCATTGATTTTCCCACAGTAAAAAAAGCATTGGCATCAACCCAGTCATTAAAAGGATACAAAAAAGAGTTTTTCGATGTCAACATTAAGATAATAAAAGATATAATAGCACAATAAATAAAGATTAATACATTATTTCTTGTAAATATTTTTTTCATAATATTTGCCTCGTTATCAATATTATATCATCTTTATTTGATAAGGCAATATGGTTTTAATCGGGTAGTAAATACCCTCCACCATTTAAAGGTATTGTTTCCCCATTTAATTCCGGATTATAATTTTGATCATAATAAATATTATATCCATTACTTAAAATATTACTATAATTATTAGTATCTACAAATATTGTAACATGAGAATCACATGTTAAAGACATATTACCATTATTAATTATATCAACAACAGCATTACTATTATCGATATTAATACAACCTACAAAAGAACCATCCTTATTTATTGTAATATTTGCTCCATCAGTTACAGTTATTTGACCTGTAAAAGAACTATTTTCATTCAAATTAAAAGTAGAAGCCCCATCTAATAAAAGATAATTAGTTGTTATATCTGTACGATCAATATTTAAAGTACTATCATCTAATATAATACCTGCAACTTCCGTATTATTTGTAGTTAAAGTCATATTTTCCAAATTTATAGTCGAGTTATCACCATATAAACCGAGAGCACCATAACCAGTTGCAGTTACATCACCATTATTTATAGTAGTACTAGAGTTTCTAACATATAAAGCTGCGTTATAACCATTAATAGCATAATATTCATTACTAGCCATAGCATTCTTATTTATTGTAAGAGTTTCCAATGAAAAATCCCCGTCATATTCTAAAAAAAAACATAAGTATTTCATCAACATTATCAGAAATTATTTCTTCAATTAAATAAGGTCTAGATAAATCAGCCTTATAGACGTACCTAATTTCTTTAGTTGCAGCATCAAAATAAATAAAACATTTATCAGATATATTAGTTCTTAAAGAAATTGTTTTATTTTCTTCATTCCAAATAATTGTACTTCCTAACTCACAATATGATAACTCTTCATTAAACACATATCCATCAGTAGGCCAAGTATTAATATTTGATACTTGATACTCATTAGAATTAATATCTGTTTCTAACAACAAAGTTAATTGTCTATTTTCAGTAAAATTACTTTTCGCAATATTATTATCTTTATTAATTATTAAAAATGTTAGTATAAAACAAACAATTATAATACAACCTATTAATAACTTCTTCATTATGTACTCCTATAACAATTCTAACACGGTATATACACCGTGCCAACAAATTTTCCACGATAACATCACCGTGGTGAGAATACCGTTATTATGAAATAATATTTTAGAGGGAAATTATATGTTTAAGAAATATAGACAAGAATTAAAAATAACTCAAGAAGCATTAGCGGACAAATGTAATTTAAATACTAGAACTATTCAAAGAATAGAAAATGGTGAAGAAATACCTAGTATTGAAACATTATCTAAATTAGTTAATGCTTTAAATATAAAAGATAAAGATCTTGTAGATTATATTAAATTATTTAAACAAAATAGATAAATATTTATATTAATAATACATAAAATTAAATTATGTATTTTTTTGTATATTAAAAAGTTCGGCATTTATGCCAAACTTTTTAAAGAAATATAACCTAACTTAATTCTAGGCGATAGGGATTGCTAGACGAACCATCACCTGATACATATTTAACATTACTATTTAGATAAAAAGTAGGTCTCATACAATAAATTCCAGCAGAAATAAGACCACTATCTAAATCACCTGTATAATCTATACAAAATTGATAATTTAGAACATCTGATCTGCGAGTGATTATCCAATCATATAGCCCCATATACATCCAATTATTATTACGGTTTTCATCATTATTATAATCCAATATTTTTGTTGTCCAATTTACTGGACTTGCTGCATAGCCATAATCTGAACCATATATTAACCCAATTTTGGCATTATAAGTAGTATTTATTGCTGGACTTATTATCTCATTTGTATATGTTGATTTCACTGATACATCTAATATATTTTGATACGTATTGCCACCAACAACCCAATTCACAGAAACAATCATATCTAACCACTTGTTGTTTATTCCATTTAAATAATTTATATAATTTGTATTTAAACTTACTGTATTTAATTGACTTTGATTCCATGTGTTATTTACTTGATTGTTATGCCAATGGTATACACCTATCAAAGATGTACTTGTCGTTCCTTTATAATAACTTGCAGGATTAGATACACCTGCATATGTACCAACATACGATCCATTTGTACCTACTTGTTCTATTGTTGCATATTCATGTTTAATTAACTTTACGTTTTCACCAAAAACACCAATAATACGATATAAATTATCATTAGGGCAACTTGCTGCATCACTGGCAAAGCAAACATAATTATTAGGATTTGCTCCACTATACCGATAAGAATAATCCCCTGCTTCTTGTAAAGCATTTGTATAGGTTCCTATGCCATCATGATAATATAAATCATTTTCGCCATCTACTCCTGTATATACTTCATTTTTAATATAATCTGCTAAATAAATTACATCTGGTTCTTTATCAAAATAAATATAACAACTATCTATACTGCCTGCATATACCATTACTCTATTAGTCTCACTATCCCATGCTACTTGACTTCCATTTTTACAAGCCGACAATTCTGAATTAAATATATAACCATCTGTTGGCCATTCACTACTTGTTGCTAATTCATACTGATTAGAATCATATTCTGTTTCTAACATCATAGTAAGATTTTCCTTTTTATTAACCACATAATCATTACTATAACTATTTTCTATTAGTTCGTTCTTATTTTGCATTAAATGTATTGCCCTTATAACTAAGAGTAGACATGATAAACTTAAAAATATTGTCACTATTTTATAAAAATTATTTTTCATATTATCTCTGCTTTCTTGCTTATACAACTGATAATCTATAAGGATTTGTAGAACTCCCATCCCCTGAGGTTATTGCAACATTGGACTTCAGATAAAAGGACGGGCGCACACCGAAGCGGTAGTTGTAGACGTAGAGGCTGTCCACAATGCCTGTAGGAGACACGCGGAACGCAAAACCCGTATCGTCCGACCTGCGGGAAATTGTCCATTCATTTAATCCCATGAACATCCAGTTATTATTGCGATTTGTATCATTAGCATAATTATTTAATGTTGTTGTCCAGTTTGCTGGGCTTGCTGCGTATCCATAATCACTTACATACATTAATCCTATTTTGGCATTATATGTTGTATTTGCTGCTGGACTCACTATTTCATTTGTATATGTATTTTTTACTGTTACATTGTAGATATTTTGATATGTATTTCCACCGACTTTCCAGGTATGTGTTTCTATCATATCACTCCATGTTGTTCCTAGTCCATTTAAATATGTTCCATTTAATGTTCCTGTATTTAATGTACTATTACTCCATTGATTACTTTGATTTGAACTTGAACCACTCCAATAATAATTCCCCAAACTTGTGTTTTTTATTAGTTTTACTTGATCACCAAATACTCCTATTATCCGATATAAATTATCATTTGGACATGTCTCTGCATCACTTGCAAAGCAAACATAATTATTCGGATTTGCTCCTGCATATCTGTAGGAATTATCCCCTGCTTCCTGTGCAGCATTAGTATATGAGCCACTTCCATCATGGTAATATATACCTTCATTACCATCACCAGTGTAAACTGTATTTTTAATATAATCCGCCAAATACATTGTTGTTAATGTTGATGCACTTAACGAATAAGTATTAGATCTTATTCCATTGCTATCTACTACATAAACTCTAAAATTATATTCTGTACCCGTACTTAGATTATTAAAAGTATAAGTGTTAGTAGAACTACTAACATAACTATCTCCGTTATCTGAACTAAAATAATAGGTTGTAATACTATTTTCACCTTCAGTTACATCAACTGTTAAGGTAATGCTACTATTTGTTATGTTACTTGCTGTTACATTATTAATTACTGCCGAATTATACCGATCAAAATAAACATAGCACTTGTCCGGATCTAATGATTCCATCACTACCTTATTGGTTTCATTATTCCAAGAAAGAGTGCCACCTCTCTCACAACCTGACATTTCCGCATTAAATATAAAACCGGACTCCGGCCAGTCATTAGAAGTTGCTGCCTCATACTGATTGGAATTGATATCTGTTTCTAACATCATTGTTAAGGCATTACTATTAAGAGAAGTATTTGTAGATGCCAATAATTTTTTATTATCTTGTTCTAAAGCAATAACTAATATAATTAAGAATATAAAAAGTATACTTAAAAATAAAGCCGATTTTTTGAACGGATCTTTTTTCATTATATCCAACTCCTCATATAATAGTAGTATATAATAACTAGCCTACAAATACTGTCGAACCATGTCGACATTGTAAAAAATATCTTAATGGCGCTATTAGACTATATAATCATTATACAATGAATTGGAAATTATTTTATAGTAGTCAAAGTGATATCACACCGATACTAAGTATAAAAAAAAGCCAGATATTATCTGACTTAGAAACCTCCACCGCTGCGGCCACCGCCTCCAAAGCCACCGCCGCTCGAAAATCCTCCTCCAAAACCACCACCACTACTCATACTAGATGTGGCATTCATGCGATTAATAGTAACTTGGGAAGAATTAATAGCACTATGCATCGAAGATGTAATTAAATTAGCAATATGAATATTTGTAATATAATTTAAAGTTAAATAATCAATATCGACATTACTAATTTCTTTAATTCTAACATTCATAACTTTCTCAACTTTATCTGCCAGCCCAAAGATCGTTGCATAAACTAAATATCTTTCCCATAATATTATCTCGGGTAATTCTTTAATACTAAAATTACCAAAATCAGCTAAAAATCTTTTGAACGCTTGCCATTTAGCATAGTGTTCCATACCCTTTGGAGTCTTCTTCGTAAATGAAAGCGTATATATTAAGAAAATAATTGCTAGAACAACAGTGATAATACCTGGAATAAACTCAATATTATTATATATAATAAAAGTCATTAAGATAATAGCATATACTAAAAAGATAAATGGTACAAAAACATATTTCTTTTGTTTTTCAAAAAATTCTTGACTCTCTCCATCTTTTATAACCATATTCTTCCAATTAGTATAAGTACTCATAAATGTATTACAAGTTTTAGTACTACTAGCATATTTCTTTAAAGCCGTTGTTGTAAATGTATTATCTTTCCCAATCGTTGTAAATAGAAAATCTACTAAAGCCAACTCCGTATCATTTAAATTATCTTTATTTTGCAAAGTAAACAAATAATCTTTCTTACTATTTTCTATTGGTTCTACTTTAATATTTTTCTTATATATTAAATTCATAATTGATGCACTTAAAGCATTTTCGGTAATATTTCTATGCATTAAATAATCTATTACTTCAACATTATAATCATCAATAAATTCCCGATTATATTTTTGTTTAAATAGTGGTTCTCTTTCTTTATCATATTTAAAATAAATTAAGAAAAATGTAATAACAATACTTATATAAAAGATAATTGTGGCTATAACTGCTACCCACCATTTTATTCTGATCTCCTGCCTAAGACTATTGGCATCATCCGCTCTTACTTGTTCTTCTGCCAAAACATCAGCAAATGTTACATTACTATATTTAGTAACATTATTAACTAACGATGCCGAAAAAGTAATTCGGATATCTAATACCCCATAAGACTCTAATGTTGCAATTTGTGCTTCCACAACGGAATTAGTAGAACTGCTAATATCATTGATTTCGCCACTCAAAGGGCCATGTGCCCAAAAACGAAAATAATCGGTATTATCCTTACCTGGTAAACTTACCCGAATATGTAAATTGCCAATTTCATCAGCAAGTTCTCCACTAAAGAAATTCCAATAAAACTCCGCAAAGTCACTATGCATGGTAACTATATCTTTAATTGTATAATCTAATCTAAAAACATATCGCTCATTATTTAAAGGATTATACATTCTAATGCTTACTCCATTACTTTGTCTATTTAAAGTATATTTGTAAGTATCCCCGATACTTGCATAACTAACTTGCGAAAATGGTGTAAATGATGAATTAAAAGTATCAAAAGAAATACTATTAGTACTTAACCCCGATACAGTAATATCCATAATATCACTAGCACTTGCTATACTATTACTACTAGTATAGGCTAAATTCATTTCATAACCATTAAGTGATCCATCAACTAAAAACATCTCCGATACTAAAGCATCACCATTTTCTAAAATTGTAACATCGATATAATAATCTTCAATATCATAAGAAACATCACTAGCCAATACTAAAACTGGCATTATTAAAAACAAAACTAAACTAAAAATTAATTTTTTCATCAAATCCCACCCACTTTAAAAAAAGACGTATTGCACGTCTTAAAACTTAACTGAAACATTTTCTCTTTCCGCATCTTGGACTTCAAAGAATGTTTCTTGTTTAAATTTAAATAATGAAGCAATAATGTTACTTGGAACCATTTCAATCTTATTATTATAGACAAGCACTGTATCATTATAAAATTGTCTAGCACTAGCAATCTTACTTTCAGTTTCTGTAAGTTCCGTTTGCAAATGTTGGAAATTAGTATTAGCCTTTAAATCCGGATAACTTTCCGCTAAAGCAAATAGTTTACTAATGGCTTGTTCTAGTTCCCCATCAGCCTTCATTTGGCCTTCTGGTGTTGTCGCAGCAACATAAGTATTACGGGCTTTAATCACCGACTCTAATGTTTCTGATTCATGTTTAGTATAACCTTTAACAGTTTCTACTAAATTTGGAATAAGATCAAATCGTCTTTTTAATTGCACATCAATTTGGGCCCATTGATCTTTTACCCGATTTCTTAAATCTACTAACCTATTATAAGTTGAAATAGCCCAAACAATAATAATTAAAATTATTAGAACTATTACCCCAATTATAATCCATGTCATTTATTCATCCTCCTAAAATAATTTTATCACACTTTAGTCAAATATAAAACAAAATTTTACTTTCTTGACACTTAAATTCTCAGGGGATTAAAATCAATCTCTAAGCGACTATCATTTATTTTAACAAATATATTATCTAAGTCTTTTAAAGTAGCCATTAATTTCTTATCAATTTTATATTTAATAATAATTTGCATCCGATATTCATTATTAAATTTAAATATATAAGCAGTTGTGTGTTCTAAAACAATTGTATTATGATCCAAATTATCATCTAAATATTTTTTCACCTTTTTAGCATTACTAATAACTGTATTATATTCTTTACCTATTACTTTAATACTTACTAAATAATAATATGGTGGATACTTTAAATTCTTTCTAAATTGCATTTCTTGTAAATAAAATAAATCATAATTATTATCTTTGACACAGTTAATTACGTAATTATCGGGATTAAATGTTTGAATATAAACATTCCCCGGAATAGTACTTCGCCCAGCCCGACCTGCCACTTGATGCAAAAGGGCAAATGTTACTTCCCCACTGCGATAATCCGGAATATTTAAGGATGTATCGGCATTGATAATCCCAACTAAAGATACTTTAGGAAAATCAAGACCTTTACTAATCATTTGCGTACCTAACAAAATATCATATTTATATTCCTTAAAATCATTGATAATAGCCTCATGCCGGCCTTTATTTCTAGTGGTATCTTGATCCATGCGCACAACACGGGCCATCGGAAATAACTCTTTAATTTTTTCTTCTAACTTTTCCGTTCCCAAGCCATAGTAATTAAGAGCATCGTTATGACAACTTGGACATAATGAATCTCGCACTTTTTGATAACCACAATAATGACAAATTAAATTATTCGTACTTTTATGATAAGTTAAAGAAATATCACAACTTGGACATTTATAAGTAAAACCACAATTACTACAAGTAATAAATGTCGCAAATCCCCTTCTATTTAAAAGGAGAATTATTTGTTCTTGCCTTGCTAAACACATTCTTATAGCATCTTTTAAGGCATCACTAAAGATCATATTCCTTTTTTTCATTTCCCTTGCCATATCGATTATATGAATCGCTGGTAATTGAGCATTTCCTACCCTTTTATCTAAACGGAGTAATTTATATACCCCCTTATCAGCCCGTGCCTTACTTTCTAAAGATGGCGTTGCACTTCCCAAAACAAGAGGAATATTATTATAGTTACTCCGAAATATCGCAATATCTCTAGCATGATACCGGGGATTATTATCTTGTTTATAACTACTACTATCTTCTTCATCGATAATAATAATTCCTAAATTTACTAGGGGAACAAAAATCGCACTCCGTGTCCCCACAACAACATGAACTTCCCCTCGCATTATTTTTAAGTATTCATCATACCGCTCACCTTCCGATAAAGAAGAATGAAAAATAGCCACATCACTGCCAAAAGCCTCATAAAAACGCGCCGCAATTTGGGTTGTTAAACCGATCTCTGGAACCAAAACTATCGCCGACCTCCCGGAATTTACAACACTCTTTATCCATTTAATATAGATTTCAGTTTTTCCACTACCAGTAATGCCATACAAAAGATAAGTGTTATACTTTGTCAAATCAACACTGTTATAAACCTGTAATTGCTCTTTAGTTAATACTTTTTCCGTAATGTTTTTACCATTTTTATTAATCCGATAAATACTCTCTTTTTCGATACTTACAATATTACTTGCTACTAAAGCCGTAATTACTACCCTCGATCCATCTTTTTTTCGTAATTTTTTACCACTCAATAAATCATTTATAACTGCTATTTGTTTAATTCTCTTGGGATTATTTTTAATATATTCTAAAGCCTTAGTTTTATCATTTAAAACCAAGTATTCTTCATATAAATTATAATTATGTTTTTGCTTCTTTATTTTTAGGGAGGCCGGCAACATAGTTTGATACGCCGTAATTAAACTACATAAAGTACTATCGCTTAAATATTTACCTACTGCCATTAATTCTTTATTTAACACTAATTCCGGATTATCAACTCTAATTATTTCTTTTAATTCATAATCTGTTGCATTATGATCAAGTATTTCAGTAACAAAACCAAAAACTTCTTGCTTACCAAAAGGAACATAGACTTTCATGCCTACGTTTATTATCCCGACTAAATTTTGAGGTATTTTATAAATAAAAGATTTATTTAAGGCTTTAACACCATATTCGATTATTACATTTGCATACATATTTCACTATTAGTTTAAAAAAGTTCTACTATGTAGAACTAAAAATTATCACTTCTTAAGAACGGCGGAATTTCATATTCATCATCCACTTCTTGGGCTTTACTTCTGCGCTTTGGTAGTTCATCACTGAATAACGCTTCTTCACCAGTTTCTTCATCAAAACCAGTTGCGATAACCGTAACGATTACTTCATCAGTTAAGTTTTCATTTTTTATTGCCCCGAAGATGATATTGATATCAGAATTGGCCGCTTCTCTAACGGTTTCAACTGCATCTTCTATTTCAAATAAAGTTAAATTTTTACCCCCGGTTACATTGACAATCGCATTAGTTGCCCCTTCAATTGTGGCTTCAAGTAAACTATTAGCAACAGCTTGTCTTGCCGCTTCAATAGCCCGGTTTTCCCCAGCATTACAACCAATTCCAATGATTGCTGTACCACTTTTTTCCATAACTGTTTTAACATCAGCAAAGTCTAGGTTAATTACCCCAGTTACCGCGATAAGGTCAGATATTGATTGGACCCCCCGGTGTAAAACATTATCGACTTCTTTAAATGCATCATCAAAACTTGTCGTTTTATCAATTATATCCCGTAAGCGATCATTTGGAATAATAATTAAGGAATCGACATGTTGTTTTAATTCTTCTAGACCCACTAAAGCATTTTCCATTCTTCTTTTGCCTTCAAACCTAAATGGTTTCGTAACAATACCAACCGTAAGTGATCCCATTTCTTGAGCAATCTCCGCAATTATTGGGGCAGCCCCTGTCCCAGTACCACCACCAAGACCACAAGCAACAAACACCATATCAGCGCCTTGCAACGCTTCTTCTAGTTCGGTCTTACTTTCTAAAGCCGCTGCCCTTCCAACCTCCGGATTGGCCCCAGCCCCCCGACCACCAGTAATATTCTTACCAATTTGTATTTTATTAGGACATAAAGAACTATTTAAAACTTGTAAGTCTGTATTGACAACATAAAATTCAACACTCTTTACTCCTTCTTCAATCATTCGGTTAACAGCGTTGCAACCGCCGCCCCCAACACCAACAACCTTTATTTTGGCAATTTGATCCATCTGTAATCCATTCATAAACATTCTCCTTATATATCAATTATCAAAAAAGTAACCAAATATTTTCCCTAAAATTGAATTTTCCGAAATATTTACTTTTTTATGTATCCCACTTAGATTTTCTTGTTCTTCAATACTAAAGATTGAAAAATCCCGATTACGAAGTCGAAGCCTACTATCATAATATTTAATTAAGCCAACCGCTGTAGCATATTTATTATGTCTAGCCCCGATTTCTTTAACTTCACCAATACTAGCATTTTTAAAAATATAATCAACTACATTTTTAAATTCTGCAGTTTCCGTAACTCCCCCTGTTATAATTATATAACTAATTTCCTTTTTTGTTAAGAGATTTATTTGTTTTTTTGCTAAATTTAGCATTTCTTCTAATCTACTCATCACAATTTCACTAGCACTAAACTGATTAATTTTAATTTTATCCCCATTTTTATCTTCCACAATTATTGCTTCATTAGCATGCGCCATATTTTTATCGGCTAGAGCCATATTTTCTTTAATAAACATTGCATCCTTACGCCCAATTTTATAAACATAACCTAAATCATAATCAATATTATCGCCCCCCATATCGATAACCTCACTACTAGTAATAATTCCCTTATTAAAAATAGATACAGTCATTTTAGATGCTCCAATATTGATTACAGCCCCTACTTCATTACTATTTTTATTATTTTTAAATTCATAATAATCCCCTAGAGCCCCGATCGTCACATCGACAACTTCTACTCCCATTTTTTCTAAACATTTAACAATTGGAGTCACATTTTTCTTAGGAACAGTACCAACCACGGCTTTAACATTCAATTTTTCGGCCCGCATTGAAAGCGGTGAAGTTGCCACAATACTATCATCTAACAAAAACTTTGTTGGCAAAATCGTAACTAACTCCCGTGAATCCATAACCTTATTATAAACGGCCGCTTGCATAGAGCGAATTATATCATTACTCGTAATAATCCGTTCTTCATTATTAACTGAAGTATATCCTTCCGATAAAAAACACTCCAGTCCATTACTCGGAACACTAACAACAACTTTCTTTATCGGAATACCTATCTGTTCTTCAGCCTTTTTAAAGACATCTTCTAAGGCTAACATTGCACTTTCCGAATTAACAATAAAACCTTTTTTAATGCCCCGCGCCGGTACATCAATGCACGCCAAAATATTTAGTTTACCTCGAACTATTTCCCCCACTACAAGTTTAATTGTATGATTTCCAATATCTAAACTAGCAATAATTTTGCGCATTAAATACACTTCCTATATCGTTTAAACTAATTATACCCAAAAATAATATATCTTGCAAGTTTTTTTTACAAACAAAAAGATGCATAAAGCACCTATTTTTGAATAATATATGTATCGACTAAGTCGAATATTGCTACCACCACTAAAAAGGCTCCAGCAAGTTTAGTAATGGTAATTCCCGCAAAAGGATTGAATATCAAAAGTAACCCTAAAATTATTGTAATAATACCCATAATTAATGTACCAATCCATTTATTAGTAGTATTTTTTAACATAAAGGCTAACTTTAATTTTAAAAGACCATTAATTATCAAATAAACTCCTAAACAAATTGTTACCAAATTAATAATTGAATAAGGATAAATTATTATAATAACTCCTAATACACTATATAATATCCCCGAAACTAAATTTAAATTACTGCCAACTTCATGCTCTTTAGTATAGCGAATAATTGCTAGAATACCTACTATTAATAATGCTGCACCAATTAATATCCCAATGATTTTATTTAATGTCCCAGGTATCAATAATAATACTAAACCGACTAACCCTAAAATTAAAGTTTTACTCAAATTATCTGGATTACTCGCCTTTTGGGGGGCAATTATTTCTATTTCTTCTTTTTCTATTTTTTCTTTTTTATTTTTCATTTACTTCACCACTATAATTATATTACGTTTTTGCAAATTAAACAATTATTTACTACTATTTTTTTAATAAATTTAGTCTTTGACAAAAAATAACGCATATAATATAATGATACAAACGAATAAAATAAAAGGAGGAAAAATTTATTTGTTAGCGCCAGGCCTTTGGGTGACGAGGATAACTATTATCGAAATATTCGGCGGATATAGTTACGGTTAGTATAATCGTTAGATATATTTAAAAAAAACAAAATCAAAATTGTAACAAAAAAATATATCACATACTTAATTTTTTTGTATGGAGGAATTTTTTATGTGTGGAATAATTGGTTATATAGGTAAAGAAAAATGTCTACCTAAAATTATTCATGGCTTAGAAGCCTTAGAATATCGCGGCTATGACTCCGCAGGTATTGCCTATATCGAAAATAATAATTTAAAAATTATAAAAGAAAAAGGGAAGATTGTTAATCTAAAAAAATTATTGGACTTTGAGACACCATCCTATTTAGGAATTGGGCATACTAGATGGGCAACCCATGGTAAAGCCAATAAAACTAATGCTCATCCCCATTCGGTAGGAAAATTTACTATCGTTCATAATGGGATAATTGAAAATTATAGTGAGTTAAAAACGGAACTAGTAAAGGCCGGTTATAAATTTAAGTCAGAAACAGATACCGAAGTTGCTTGTGCTATGTTAGACTTTATTTATAAAAGTGAAAAAGATATATTAAAAACCCTTAATAAGGCATCTAATATATTTCGGGGTTCTTATGCCCTAGGCATAATTTGTAGTGATGATGATAATACTTTATATGCCCTAAGAAATACTAGTCCCCTTATTATTGCTACTAGTGAAAATGGTAATTTTATTGCATCAGACGTCCCAGCCATTTTAAAATTTACTAATAAATATCTATTATTAAATGATCATGAAATTGCCAAAATTACAGCGAACAATATTACTGTTTATAATCAAAATTTAAAAGAAGTAAAAAAAGAAATTAAAACATTTACTGGCAATTTAGATGCAGCTAAAAAAGATGGTTATGAACACTTCATGTTAAAAGAAATTTTTGAACAAAAACAAGTATTTCAAGATACTATCAATTATTATTTTGATGGTACTATCGATTCTTTAGCGAAGAATTTTGAATTTCTCAAAAAATTTCAAAAATTCGACATTGTTGCTTGTGGTTCAGCATACCATGCTGGTTTAATCGCTAAAAGCCTACTAGAAGAGTACGCTAACATTCCCGTAAATGTCGAAATTGCTAGTGAATATCGTTATAAAAAATGTTTCTATGATAAAGATACCCTAGTTATACTAATTTCCCAATCGGGAGAAACTGCAGATACCCTGGCGGCCTTAAATAAGGCGAAAAATGATGGAATCACTACCCTAGCCATAGTCAATGTCTTAGAAAGTAGTATTGCTAGAAGTGCTGATCACATCATCTACACGAAAGCCGGCTGTGAAATTGCTGTTGCAACGACCAAAGCCTATTTATCCCAATTAGCAGTGTTTAGTCTTTTAAGTATTTATTTAGGATATCAAAATAAAATTATTAAAGATGAGGAACTAAAAAATATCTTTACTGACTTAAAAAATATGCCAAATTTAATTGAAAAAACATTGGATAATGCTAATATTTATTTCAATATTGGTGATAAAATATATAAAAATAAACAAATATTTTTCATGGGCCGAGGCATTGATTATGCTATTGCCATGGAAGCATCCTTAAAACTAAAAGAAATATCTTATATTAATAGTGTTGCTTATCAAGCCGGCGAACTAAAACACGGCACAATTTCGCTAATCGATAAAAATACCCCAGTAATTGCTATAGCAACGGATAAAAACTTAATCGAAAAGACAATTAGTAATATTAAAGAAGTTAAAGCCAGAGGAGCCTATGTTATTTTTGTAAGTAATATTGTCCCTTCAGAAAAGTTTTATGATGAATTTATTGAAGTAATCAACATTCACCCTATTTTAGAAAGTATTTTAACAATTATACCTTTACAATTACTGGCTTATAAAGTAGCCAAAGATAATAATTGTGATATCGATAAACCAAGAAATTTAGCCAAATCAGTTACTGTTGAATAAAATAGTTTGATTTTTAAAACATTTTATGTTAGAATTTAATTGTCAAAAAGCGGTGATTCCAGCCACAAATGGAGACTAACAAAGCGGTGATTCCAGCCATAAATGGAAACTAACAAAGTGGTGATTCCAGCCATAAATGGAAACTAACAAAGTGGTGATTCCAGCCATAAATGGAGACTAAAAAAGTTGACCAAAATTTTACTATTTTGGTCTTTTATTTTTATAAAATATATTGTTAAACCCCCAATTATTTGTTATAATTAAATTGCAAGAGTTATTTGTATATCATTATTTTTCTTTTAATCTAATTTTCATGAAATCGCTTATATATATGAAGATTTCAAGCCTATTAAATAACTCTTTGCTTTACTTTAAAATTAGATTTGTAGCATTCTACAAATCTTTTTTTCTAGGTTTCTTGACAATTACATATGCTTATAATATAATAAAATCGCACAAGTTTTATGGCAGTGTTATCCTAAATTATAATGTGTTTAAACCGCATTGCGGAATAAAGTATCTAGGACTGCCCTAGAAAAATTAATTTAAACTCCCTATAACTTTAGTATAACGAATAAATCTTTTGCAATTAAAAGAAAGGAGGACTATGGCAAGATATACAGGACCTGCTTATAAAAAGTCACGTCGGCTTGGTTTTTCCACATTAGAAAACGGCAAAGAACTTGCTAAAAAACCTTATGCACCTGGTCAACACGGTCAAGATCGTCGTAAAAAACTTAGTGAATATGGTATCCAAATGCAAGAAAAACAAAAAGTACGTATTCTATATGGTTTAAATGAAAAACAATTTAGAAAGACTTTTGAAAAAGCATCAAAAATGAAAGGTATTGCTGG
>CALVVK010000008.1 GCA_944363825.1 uncultured Bacilli bacterium
AGCTTAAATATTTAATTGGTGGAGAATAAGAGATTCGAACTCTTGACCCCCACGGTGCAAGCGTGGTGCTCTAGCCAACTGAGCTAATTCCCCAAGAACAAGATTATCTTATCATATATTTATAAAATAATCAAGCAATTTTAGCATTTTCTTCAACAATCTTTATTAATCCGGCTTCTACTTCTTCAAGCGCACGACCTAAAGGTTTCTTATTCTTATAATCACATTCTTTCATTTGAAAGTGATTATTCTCAAGCATTTGTTTACTTCTAATTGAAGCAACATGGACTAATTTATATTTTGAATCAACTATGTTAAGTAATTTATCAATTGATGGATATAACATAATCCCACTTCCTTCTCCATACTATTATAATATATACTTTTTTCTATTTAATGCAAGTAAAACTGATAAATTTGACAATTTATTGACAAAGTTTTCTTAACGCTTCGAGAATTACAACCATTGCCCAAGTATCTTGTTGGCAATAAATTCTTAAGGCTTCATAATATAAATCATATTCTTCTTTCGTCATACTATTATATGATGCATAAGCAACGATCGCCTCAGTCCCATTTTTTACCGTCAAGTCTTTGTAAGATAGATTACTAAAAACCGGCAGGGTTTTTTTAATTGAAAAAGAACCACTCAAATCTTTATTATAATAATTAGGTAAACTAGCCCTTTCCTTATCAAAACCTAACTCTTCATAAAGTTCGGTTTTAGTATTGACCAGCCACATCAAATCAAAACCCCGATTATACATACCCATTAATTGTTCCTTATATTCCGGAAATATACCGGCGAGCTCTTTAATTCGCCCCTTTTCAAAAGCCACATTTTGCGCAAATAAAGTCCCCTTAGATGGATCAATATACTTAACTAAGGCTTTAACTAATTCTTCCCGTTCATCATTATCAAAAGTTTTGGCTAAAAATATGTAATTATCTTTTTCTTTATCACAAACTCCGGGTTCATGTTCAATATGTAGGCTAAACTCAAAAGGTGATTGAATGTACGGTTTTTCCCCTCTAAACCGCGGCAAAGGACATGGCATTGTTTCAAAATCTAAATGATATATTGGATACTCTAAACAATTAAGTCCCGCTTTAATCTTTTCTTTATCGATATATACCCGATTAAACCTTAAACAATCTCTTTGAATATGATGCTTTTGATGCACAATCCATTCCTCAGGTACATCAAGCATATTAATATAACCGGCATTAATTAATTCTAAGCCCTTTAATCTTTCCCCACTCAAAGTTTTAAAACCCGCTCCATTATTCAAATAATTTAAACTAGAATTTTTCGCTGGTATCATTTTCCCACAAACGGCACTTAGATAAGGACACTCCCGCACCTTTTTCCGTTCACAACTCCGTCCCATCGGACAAACACTAGCATCGAGCGTAAAAATATCATTTTCGAGCCGTTCTTCCATCGTCGCAATAATGCTTTGATATTCCGCAGTTACTTTTGTCAAATCGAAAAAAACAACTATTTCATTACCCTCAGCATCCGGATTATATTTCGGCTTCTTATTTTCATAAGTCCCATCAAAAACATAATTATGATTAAGGACCGCCAAATAATAATGGACATTCTTTAACTTATCAGCATTATTCGAAGAACGATATTCTCCTTCCAAAATAAATCTTTGAACCGCTAAGTCAAAGACATAAGTTCCCACATCACTATAGCGATCAAACAACTTTTCTCTTTGTTTAGCATAATTTTCTAAAGGCATTTCTTGTTCTAAAGGATACCCGACAATTTCATCTTTCAAATAATAACAATTTTTTTCTTTATCAAAGTAAAATATCGAATATTTATCGCCTTTTTTATGATTACTTTGTAATTTAACATATTTACTACTCGTTGTTGCTTTAACTTCAATAATATTAATATCTTCATCTACTTCATTATAAATATCGACATAACAAACATACCGAATACCATTTTTATTAAATTCAAAACTCTCTTGATTAAATGTTGATCCCGCATAAATAGACTTACCTTTAAAATACTTATTAGTAAGTCTTCCAGCCTCCATTTCCACTTGCTTATAAAAAGGCATCATGGCTTGCATTTGTTTATTTACTTTTATCGTCGTATCAACTTCATAAGTCTCATCTTCATACATACCCGCTAGAAGTTCTTTTAATATATCTTGTTCCTCTTGTTTTTTATAATCTTTATAACTAATATCCGCATCTAATTTCTCGCATCTTACTTCTTCTAAAGCCACATATCTACGACATCGCGTATACTCAATAAAATCCGTTTTTGTTACTGCCATATTTACTCACACCAATACTTCAGCGGTTACTTCGTCATCCTTATTAGTAATTTTTACTCTTAAATCATTTAAAGTCGCATCACTATCGCGAGGATCAACAACTACCCCTTCTTTATTACTGACAATAACATTTTCTAAAGCCAAATCTAAAACCGTCATATAAACATCATCACTTTCTGCAAATAATTCTTGATGTGCTGATGCATAAACTATTGCTTGTTCTTCGATAGAAGCAATCTTTAAATCATATAAATCATCTTCATAGTCGACATCAAAATTATAAGACAACATATTAGCAGCAATAAAATAACCAATTGTAAAAACCCCAATCAAAACTAGTAATTCTACTACTGTATAACCCTTTTTATTCATTTTTCTCACCTCTGCTATATCCCCGATATTCCCATAAAGGAAATTCTAATTTAATTTTCTTTATTTCTTCTAGTATCTTCTTCTTTAATTTATCACCCTTAAATTCAAATAAAGTAGTTACTGTTTCCTCTAAATTCTTTTTAGCAATAACTTCTTCATTCAAAGAATTATATAAATAAGGAATTATAATATTTAAATCGACAAATTCAATATCACTATTACGAAAAACATAATTAGTCTTAAGCATTTTTATAAATCTTTTATAACATTTAATACTATGATGATATGTACTATTACCAAGGGCTTCAAACTCTTTTATCGTAAACACTCTATAATTATCATCTTTCAAATAAGCACTAATTTTCTTTTTATTTGTTAATTTATTACTCATAATTTTTCGCTTATCGATGATATATTCTTTTTTATAATAATATTCTAATTTAGGAATAATTAATTCTTTATCTTCGATATTACTAATTATTTCCTCAAAATGCTTGCGACTTACCACCCCATAAGCAATTATTATGCCATCAACCATTTTATATATTTTATCCCAATTTTTAACATATTTACTAGTACTTTTTAATAAATCTTTAAATAAAATCCAAACATCTCGTGCCATCATCAATTCTTGTTCTAAAAATAAAATATTCTTAGTTACCAAATAGTCAATAAATGACTTATTTTCCTCTATGTACTCTTTACTAGGTTTTTTATTTACTAAATATTTCAAAATATTATAATCATTTAAATCTAAAGACATAATAAAATATTTAAAATATTCATTCTTTATTTCATCAATTTTATGAATAAGGTCTTCCTTTTTCATTTTCTTAGTATTTATACTTGCGAAATTATAAATATTTGCTAATTTATTATAATCATCTACTATTAATTGTAATTTCTCTTTACTAAGTCTCTGCAAATAATCTATATACTCACCAAAGATATCCACTCTACTTCACCTCATCCTTTAATATTGTACCAAAAATTTAGGCAATTGCCAACAATTCCAAAGAAAAAAAGTAGATTATTAATCTACAAAGTTTTCATCTTTTCTTTATTCATACTATTAACTAATCTTCTTAAACACAAATAATAATTAACATAAGCAAGGGGAATTTCATTTTCCCGCATGAAAGCCAAGGTGGCTTCTTTCACCTCATTAGTCACTAATTCATTATTAATAATTATTTTTTCTTTAAAAATACGTTCCATTATTATATCTTTGGGCATAAGTTCATCAGGTAACATTGTCACTAAATTCGCATATTTATTGACAAAAACATAAAGTTGACAAATTTCTCTTTTAGTTAATATTAAACCAGCATTCTTAAAAGCATAATAAATATCCTGCGGCGAAATACTAGTTACCAAGAAATAATCAATTGGATCCATGCGCCGGTATTCCCCATTTTCCATCTTAATGCCATTAATAATCATATCCATTAAGCACTCTTTTAAAAGTGCCATATCTGTTATTTTTTCCATTTGAACTCCCCACTATAAACCTATTTCGGTTTGTTTCTCTCTATCCATTATTCTTTTTAAACATAAACAATAATTTACATATGCTAACGGAATTTCATTTTCGCGCATATATGTTATTGTTGCATTTTTTAAATCATCTGTTACTAATTCATTATTAATAATTACTTTTTCCCCAAAAACTTTTTTCATAAATAAATCTTCAGGTAAATCCAAAGTAATAATACTATATTTCCTTACAATACGGAGTAAAATGTTTTTCTCTTCCCTATTTATATTTACTCCGGCCGCTTTTAAAACACTAAATAAGTCTCTTGGCAAGATGTTGGTTATTAAAAAGTAATCGATTATATCCATCTTCCGATATTCACCACTATCCATCTCAACACCCTCAGTAAGCATTTTTAATAAACACTCTTTTAAAAGTGCCATATCCGTTATTTTTTCCATTCTTTTATACCTCCGCAATAAATACAAATATAATAAAATAAAAAACGAAAAAAATCAATTCTAATTTAACCAAAAAAAGAAGCAGGAAAATTCCTCCTTCATAAAACTACCTTAACAACAGCCACGATCATAGACATTTTCACAAACATTTTCTTCACAATATGTATATTCTGGTCTAAATGAGTGTCTATAAACATGATGATTAATTATTCTAGTATTACATGGCATAATGTGCGGTACATCATAACAAATATAACGATGACATACTCTTTCTTGCGGACATTCATAAATTGGCATCATGGCACATCCACATCCATATCCCGGTGTATTCATCATTCCTGAAGGACATGCACAACCATCCATTCCCGCTTGCATATTGGTTTTATCATAACTTTTCTTATTGGTATCATCATAGGTCTTTGATTCATTAAAATAATTCACATATCTCATTCCTTTCTAGTGTATCCTATGACTAATAAAAAAAAATGTCTAGGTAAGTGCACAAAAAAAGCAACTATTTTTTTGTTGCTTTCGTATCTTTGGGAAATAAGAATTCACGGGAGTTGTAATAATATTGACAACCAGAGACAACTGATAATACTGTTGCCGCAATTAAGAATATATCCGCAACTGGTATTCCAATAAGTTCAAATGGTAAATTGTAAAATAAAACTAAGGTTACACCACACATCATACAAATTGTCTTTAGTTTGCCCATAATTGATGCGGCGACTACTTTACCATGATTACCGGAAATCATTTTACAAGAATCAACGACAATATCCCGTGTAATAATGACTACTGGAATAATTATTGAAATAATTCTTTCATAAGCAAGAACGATTAATAAACCATTAACTAAAATCTTATCCGCAATGGCATCAGCCACTTTTCCAAAATCGGTTACTTGATTATTCTTCCGTGCCAAATAACCATCTAGAAAATCGGAAAGGGAAGCCACTAAAAATAATACTCCGACGATTACATATTTAATATCGATTCTGACATCTCCGATCATATATTCCGGCCATTCCACTCCCAAGGAATACCAAGGAATTAACAATATAACCAAGATAAGAACTGATAAGATAATTCTTGCAATTGTAATCTTATTTGGCAAATTCATTTTTTTCATACTCACACTACCTCCTATAACTGATTGTATCCGTTACACTTCTATTGATTGTAACCTGTTTTACCGACCAAAAAATTGCCGCCAAGATCATTAAAAATATGACGATATAGATGATTACATATACCCAATTATTATATTTCTTCTTTTCCTTAGTATATGGTGATGCAATTCTTTCATCCTTTTTCTCTTCTTTAATTTTTAATTCAATTGTCTTTTCAATTTCTTTAATAGGTATTTTCGAAGTATACTCAAACATATACTCATTAAATTCATCAATTAATCCATCAGAATCTAATCCCAAATATTTAGCATAAGTTGCTATATACTCTTTTAATTCATGAATATCTTTAAAAGCACCAGTTCTACCATCCTCAATATTTTCGAGTATTTCTGTTTTAATGTTTAAATCTTTACTAACTTCATTCAAACTAACTCCAGTTAACTCTCGCGCATATTTGAGCGTCTCACCGATCTCATTCAAAACTTTTCACTCCTTTTATGAAAATAAAAAAATAATTTTAATAAGCCATGTTCTGTCCCTATTTCTAGGGGGCAAATATTTATCTCCGAATAATTTGGCTTCCTTTTAGTTCATTTCCTAAAATAGAAGTTCCCCTACCAAAATTTGGGTTTCTCACTCGTGGGGTTTACCGCGTTCCACTCACCCAGTTTCCCAGGTGCATCGTCACTATGGCACTTTTATATCTACTAAAACCATTTAACAGGTTTCCTCGAAGCCGTTAGTTAAAAACTACCCTAAGTTATTGTTTCCTTAGGCACGAACACTACCATCAATCGCAGATGGTGTGAGCATGGACTTTCCTCTACATATCAAAATATGCAGCATTTGCCTAAAAATTATTCATTATTTCCATACACTACTTTTTCTAATTGACTAATCCGCTTTAGAAGGTCAACATTACTAGCACTCCTAGATGGGGCATCACTCCCACTAGCAGCAACATCTTGTAAACGTCTTATTTCTTGTTTTAATTTAATATTATCATCTGTCAAATCTTTAAGGTCTTTCTCTAACTTCCTAATAACATTAGAATATTCCGTATAATCTCTAATAACCATATCTAAAAACTTATCAACTTCTTGGGGCCGATATCCTCTAGCATCAATTTTAAAATCTTTCTCCAAAATTTCTTGGGGAGTTAAATAAAATCTGTCACTATACAAAACATTCACCTTCTAACACTAAAATTATATACTATTTTTATCAATTTTGTCAATATAACAGCTCTAGATAATTTCCCCAATGAATATCTTATTTCGTTTTCTTTCTTCTTTCCCTTTTCCCATTTACCAAATAAGTATTTATTATTGCAAAGTCAATCCTTTCTAACATCTCATTTATAAAATATTCCAAACGCATATTATCACCACGGTTATTATACTAAAAATATTTTTTAAAAACATTAAATTCGACAAAAGAAGACTAAAATAGTTAAAAAGTCAAGTACTAAGCATTTACTTGTCATTATTTAACTGTCAAGTATAAGATAACTTACACATAAGTACGCAAATATGATATAATTATAAAGGTGATTTATTTTGTTATATCCAAATAACATTAAAAAGACCTATACCAAATTTACTACTCATAGTAATCGTGGTATGGACTTAGAATATTTAATTGAACAAGCCAATGAATATTATATAGAAAATGATATAGCATATATATATAAAAAGCCTACTCCTATTGGAGTAACGAAAGTTGCGTATAGTAATAAAGGAAAAAGAATTGAAGATGGTTTTTATAAAACACCATCAACCTTAGACTTTAATGGCTTATATAAAGGATATTATGTGGAATTCGATGCCAAAGTTACCCAAAACAAAACATCTTTTCCTATTAGTAATGTTCATGAACATCAAATCAAACACATAAGAAATATTAATAAACATGGAGGAATAGTTTTTTTAATAATTGCTATGAATGATAAATATTTTTTACTTATGGGGACTACTTTTCTAGATTTTATCGCTAAAGAAAAACGTAAAAGTATCCCTTATGAATATTTAGAAAAATATGCTTATGAAATTAAATTTAGTTTAAAAGGTTTAGATTACTTAACAGTCTTAAACCAAATAATCGGAGGATAAAATGAAAAAAATAAAATTAGGTAAATTAAAAATTAAGAAAAAAAATAATAACCAAGAGAAGAAAAAGAAAGATCCTAATAAAAAAGTTAATGTAAAATCAATTATCTTATCAGGACTATTAATTTGTGGTATTGCTGTAATTTCTCTTGTTTTGGTATTTGCTCTTTATATTATAATTTCATCACCAGATTTTGACCGAGATAAATTATATTCGAAAGAGTCATCAGTACTTTACTATAATGATGGTGTTACTGAATTAGCCAGACTGGGCGCCGAAGATCGGGTTTTAGTTACCTATAATGAACTGCCGCAAGTTTTAGTGGATGCTATTGTTGCAACAGAAGATTCAAGATTTTTCCAACATAAAGGTATGGACGTTGCCCGGTTCATTAAAGCATCATTTGGCCAATTACTAGGTAATAGCAGTGCTGGGGGAGCATCAACCATTACAATGCAACTTGTCAAAAAAGTTTATACCAATTCGGAAAGCGAAGGTATTGAAGGTATAATTCGGAAATTTACCGATATCTATATGGCGGTATTTAAAGTTGAAAGTAATTATACTAAAGAAGAAATAATCGAGTTTTATGTCAATACGATGTGGTTTGCGGGAGCATCAAGTATCAACACAACCGGAATTTATGGTGTTGAACAAGCCTGTCAATATTATTTTGGCAAATCAGTTTCGGATATATCACTGGCCGAAGCAAGTATTATCGCTGGTATGTTCCAAAACCCTCGAACCCTAAATCCTTATACTAATCCAGAAGGAGTTAGAGAACGCCAAAACACCGTTTTAACGCTAATGGTCAACCATGGTTATATAACTGAAAGTGAAAAAGAAGCCGTACTAGAAATTCCAATCGAATCTTTAGTAACTACTAGAGAATCAAATAATGGTTCAAACCAAGCCATTATTGACTACATTGTTAATGAAGTTACTGATAAAACTGGTAATGACCCGCGGAATGTTCCAATGCAAATAATTACTACTGTCGATAAAGATGTTCAAGATGTTTTAAATCAATTAGAAAATGGCGAAATTTATGAATTTCCAAATGATGTAATTCAAGAAGGAATTGCTATAACTAGTACTACTGACGGTTCAATTGTAGCCCTATCAGGTGGTAGAAATTATACTGCTCGTGGATTAAATCGGGCTAATGAACGAAGACAACCAGGATCAACTGCTAAACCACTATTCGATTACGGACCATATATTGAATATTTAAATGGGGCTCCTTCTTCTCTATTCTTAGATGAAGAAACAACTTATAGTGATGGCACATCAATTAAAAACTCGGATGGAACTTATATGGGGCTAATTACCATGCGTACAGCCTTGATTGAATCACGAAATATTCCGGCGTTAAAAGCCTTCCAAGCCGTCTATGCTGAAGATCCTGATTATATAATCGACTTTGTTCACAGTTTAGGAATAGATTTTGGTGACACTTTATATGAATCAGCCGCAATTGGTGGTTTCGAAGGAATTAGTCCAATTGAAATGAGCGCCGCCTATGCAACATTTGGCCGCGGAGGCTATTACATCGAACCATACTCATTTACTAAAGCAACTATTACCGAAACTGGCGAAGTTTATGAACATAAATATGAAAGAGAACGAGTAATGAGTGAAGAAACAGCTTATTTAATAACTGATATCTTAGTCTCAGCAGCCCAAGATGGTGTCGGTGGTGTATCTGTTAGTGGTACAACTATTGCTGCAAAATCCGGAACAACTAATGTCGATCGGACCTGGGCCGCCGAAAATGGCGTTCCAACTTCCGCAACAAGAGACTCTTGGAATGTAACCTATTCTCCGGAATACTGTATTGCCCTATGGCTCGGATATGACCGAACTACTTCAGAAAACTACTTAACTGTATCCTTAGGTAACCGCATGCGGCTAGCAATAATGCGAGCTGTTGGTTCTAGAGTTTATTCAACTAATCAACAATTTGAAGTTCCAAGTGGTATAGTAACCGTTGAAATTGAAAGAGAAACTTTCCCTACTCAACTGGCCAGTGAATATACCCCTAGCAGCCTAAGAACAACAGAAATATTTAAAGAAGGTACGGAACCAACTGAAGTATCAACTAGATTTGCTAAATTAGAAAATCCAACTAATGGCGATTATACTTTTGATGGTACAACCCTAAACTTAAATTGGAATGCTATTACAACACCAGATGCTATAAATACTGATTACTTACAAGAATATTTCAATACTTATTATGATAATCATGCTAGTAAGTATTATGAAAAAAGATTAAACTATAATAACAATAATATCGGTACATTGGGTTATCAAATTTACCGAGAAGAAGCAAATGGAACCTTAACTTATTTAGGCAGAACCGAAAGTACTAATTATACTTTAACACCAACCGAAACTGGTGAAGTAACATATGTCATAAGATCTGCTTATTCAATATTCACCGCTAATATGAGTGATGGTTTAGAAATTACCGTTAACTTGGGCATGGATTCCAATGTTGATGACATCATTAATCCTGATGATCCAAACAATTCTGAAAACAACAACAACAATCAGGGAAATACTACTCCAGAACGACCTAATACTGGATTAGAATAATAGAAAAAAAATCAAGATTTCTTGATTTTTTTTGTTTTACTAAAGTAAACACACTGCGTTTGAAATGGACAATTTTGACATTCGGGATTCTTGCTTTTACACATATATCTACCAAATAAAACTAATTGATGATGAACTCTACTCCATTTATTCTTAGGAAAAAACTGCATTAATGCTTCTTCAATCTTTAAAACATCATCACTTTTAACAATACCTAATCGATTTATAACTCGTTTAACATGGGTATCAACCGCAATGGCTGGAACATTATAAATATTAGAAAGAACCACATTACAAGTTTTTCTCCCCACCCCTGGTAAACTTTCTAAAAACTCCCGATTATTAGGAACAATACCATTGTACTCTGTTACTAATCTTCTAGCAACTTCTTTAATATATTCACTTTTTCGCTTATAAGTTCCAACAGGATAAATAATACTCGCAATATCTTTAAGGGGAGCGTCAGCTAAACTAAATATATCATATTTTGCAAATAAGACTTTTGTTACCTCATTAACCCTTTTATCAGTCGATTGCGCCGATAAAATTGTCGCTATTAACAATTCATAATCTTTTGTATAATTTAATTCACAGCGAGCATCTGGATATAATTCATCCAAATATTTTATTACTTCTTCACTTTTCATTTAACCAATCAAAATTAAGTATACTTGTTTCAAATAATTTAGCCTCATTATTATCTTCTTTAAACCGATTATTGACATCACTAATCGTTTTATAACCTTTTCTATTCCATTCATATAAAACTTTATCAATATATCGTAAATTAGCCACCCCATTATATACCGCTTCTTTTAAAGCCTCAATAATAAGTTCTTCACTAAAACCTTTATCAATCCAAGCATTAATTATTTCATATTCCATTTGTGATAAAGTTCTGCCAAAATTTTTCTCAAATATACTAAATATATCCTCCTTAGTATTTTCTATTTCAATAGTTTTAGTATCATTTTTTATTTCATTATAAAAATTATCCAAAGAAACTTTTTCAATTACTTTCCCATACCCGTCTTTTTCGGCCTTAACCTTTATCAGTTTTTTTTGCATTAAACTACTATAAGCATCAAGTACTTTGTCTTCACTCATATTTAATGTCTTAGCAATAACTTTTATATCAAATACTAGATCAAAAGAATTATCAAAATAAAGTAATAATAAAAATTCGTTTAAAGATAAATTTTCTTTTAAAGCCTCTTTTATGAATATTGTTTCAGCCACTAATTTTTTATTATCTTTAAACATTTTTACTCACTTCCTTTTTAACAAATATTTCTTTATATCCCCTTTTTTATTCTTAAGTCGCCCACTTAAGATTTCGGTAATTAATTCACTATATATTTCACTTAATACTTTGCCGGGTTTAATATTTAAAATTTCCATTATTTCATTCCCATTTATAGCAATATCCTCCCGATCTTTAATCGGCATTTTTTTATACATTGCATTAATTTTCTTCGGATTAATATTTAAAATCATCCCCGCAACCGTATTAATATATAAACCATAGTTAAATAAAGTTTCATAATTAATCGTCCCTTTATTAACTACCTCGGTAATTCTAATTATATTGCTTTTTTCAATATTTGTAAATGGGATATTTACAACTTTTATTTGCGAATACATTCCTATTAGATCTTTAGTATAATTAATATCCTCATAAGTTAAGCCAATTAAGGCATTTATTCCTAAATTATCTAATAAATCCAAACCTTTTTTAAAATTAATACTCCGTAGTATCTTATCTAATTCTTCTTTAATTCTTGTCCCTGATAAATTTTTTACTAACTCTTTATTGGCATCTATTGCTTTAATTAATTCTTCATCTAAATTAAAGTTAAGAGTGGTCGCAAAGCGGATTGCCCGAAGTATTCTTAGAGGATCTTCCTGCAATTTTATATTGGCATCTCCGACCATTTTAATGGTGCGATTATTTAAATCTTCTACTCCGCCGAGTAAATCTATTACTTTTCCATTTTTATCCATACAAATGGTATTTATCGTAAAATCCCGCCGTAATAAATCTGTTTTTAAATCAGTGATATATTTAACTTCCATGGGCTTTCTATTTTGATAATTACTTTCTTTTCTAAATGTTGTTATATCTATATTATAATTATCAACCTTAATATTAGCCCCACCATAGTTATTAGAAGTAATATTAAACATGGCATGAACATCCTTAGGTAAAGCCGAAGTACATATATCAACATCATAACTTTTAATACCGAGCAAAAAATCTCGAACATAGCCACCAACTAGATAAGATTCAAACCCCTTTTTATCTAATTCTTCCAAAACACATTTTATAATTTTATCCATTAATAATCTCCACTTAAATTATATCATTTTAAGGGCATAAATAACATCATTATTTGTAAAATTTACTATATTTTTGACAAGAAAAAAATAATCACTTTTCGAACTCCCCAATAAAAATCCTGTAATAAAAACAATTATTAAAGATATACTAATTAATAATCCATACTTCTTCATAGTTATATTTTACCTTTCTAAAATCATTATAGGCAAATTTTACCTATATGCCAATAGTTAAATTATAACTGTTGTAATATACTTACAAGGAGTCAAAATTATGAATAGATTAAAAGAATTACGGGAAGATAAAGACCTGGTGCAAAAGGATATCGCGGAATATTTAAAAATTGACCAATCTAATTACAGTAAATATGAACTAGAAAAAATAAGTATTCCGTTAGAATACTTAATAAAATTAGCAGACTTTTATAATACCAGTGTCGACTATATCTTGTATCGAACTGATCGACGCAAACCTTATCCAACCTCAATAATGAAAAAATAGCCAAAATTTGGCTACTTTTTTACTGATGCATTATAAATTTCTGTAATAGAGTTTTTTAATGTTGCACTAAACTCCTCTGGACTTTGTGAAATATTCAAACCTTCTAGTAAAGCCCGGGAAAAACTAGCAACCATCTTTTTATTTTGTTGTAATAAATAACAAGCCTCATCCCTACTATAACCACCTGATAAAGCCACTAACCTTAAAACATTTTTATATTTTAATAAACTATCATAAAAATTAGGTAAATCCGGAATCGTAAACTTAAATATTAAATAATCTGTACTAGCCATTTTATCTAATTGTTTAATTATTTCTTTTTTTAAAAACGCTTCAATATTCTTTTTATTTTTCGCATGAATATCTACTTCAGGTTCTACTATCGGAATTAAACCTTTAGCAATTATTTTTTTTGCTAAATTAAATTGTTGTTCTATGATCTTTTTTATCCCATATTCATTATATTCTTTAATAACGGAACGCATTTTAGTACCAATTACCCCGTATTTTAAACCTTCATCTAATATTTCCTCTAAATTAGGGATATCTTTTAATAATTGAACACCATCAGATTCTTCATCTAAACCTAAATCTATTTTTAAAAAGGCTGGTATACCTCTATTCTTTAAATAAGTAACGGTATTAACCCCATTAATATCTCTTTCCATAGTATTTTTAAACAAAATTACCCCTAGAATATAATCACTAGTAAAATATTCATTAGTAATAATTCGCTTGCGCATATCATGGATATATTGAAACATTACCTCATCACTTGTAATATCACTTAAATTAACCCCATAATTAGCCAAAGTTTTCCGACTGCTACCCCCACTTTGATCAAGGGCAGCAATAAATCCTTTTCTCTGTTTTAATTCATCTATCATGATCTAACCTCTCTTTTTATTAATTTAGCATGTAAAACTACCCGTTCGGCATCATTATAACATGTCGATAATGTAAGGATTTTATCTGCTGCATTAAATTCAACATTAAAATCATATTGACTACGATTTTCTAACATTTGAATAAATTCTAAAAACTCGGTATCACTATTAAATTCTGTTTTTAAATAATCACTTGTTGTTGGGATATGATAAACACTAAATACTTGCCATAAAGTATTTTCTGTTAATGTCGACAATTTAATTACATGATTATTAGTATCATTAAACCAATCAGACTTAAAGATATTTTTTAGTGAGCCAAACATTGTTCCATTTTGTCTACCATGAGCGTAAAGAATCGTATTTCGATCTAAATTACTAATATCATTGCGATAATCTAAATATACCCAACCTGCTGAATTATTCTTTTGATTAAAATCTTTCTTTAAATAATATTCATTGTCCGTAGTTTGCACAAAAGGATAATTGATATTGGTGCCATTTACTTGTAACCATCCCTTGGTATCACTATTGATATTTAATAATTCCGTAAAATCAACATTGATTAATTTCATTTTTATATAATCCCAATATGGGTTGGCGGGATCCTCTTCCACTGGGGGATTAACAATTTCGGTTGTCTCTGTATCCTCCACTTCTTCAATGACAACACTTTCATTAATCAGTTCAATCTGCGCATAGGTATTATCCGAATCAATTTTCCACGCCAAAACTTTTATTCCTGAGAAAACACCTAAACCAATAAATACAAAAAGAAACAAAAATGCTATCAACCGTTTTTTGGATAATTTTTTTTCAACAACATAGGCTCGCTCTGCTAGCCTCTTCTCTTTATCGGCTTTTAACGTCGGCAAAATGATGTTTTCAATATCTTCCGGAGTCAATCTATCTAAAAATTCATCACGCTCTATTTTGGCCATTTTTTTTACTCCTTTTTATCTATTTATTCATCTAATTTAATATTAATACTTTGATGATTATCAATATTTAACTGGCGATATACTACACCACAACTATCAAACAAGCGGCGAGATGCAATAAAATTTGTTTCATTATGATATTTATCACTTAAATAAACAACTTCTTTTATTCCGGCTTGAATAATGGCTTTAGCACATTCATTACAAGGAAATAATGCCACATATATCTTGGCTCCTTCAAAGTCTCTTTTATGCCCACGAAAATTAAGTATGGCGTTAAGTTCGGCATGACAAACATAAAGATATTTAGTCTCTAACGCATCCCCTTCCCGATTCCAAGGAAAATCTTCATCATGAAAACCATTCGGAGCACCATTATAACCAATTGATAAAATCCGATTATCACTACTTACAATACAAGCCCCAACTTGAGTTGAAGGATCTTTACTTCTAAGTGCTGATAATTTAGCAATTCCCATAAAATATTCATCCCAAGATAAATAATCCCGGCGATGTTTGTTTTTCTTTATCTCTTCCATATCACTCCACCCTATCATAATTCTACCAAAAATTTACCCTAAAATCTAGTACAATTAAAACATGCGTTAAATATTGTCTAGATATTTAACGCATTCTACTAATCATAATTTGGCTATTTCTTCTTCTGATAAACCAGTTATTTTACTTATCAATGATATTTCAATCCCATTTTCCTTCATTTTCCGGGCATTTTCTATTTTTTCTTGTTCAATGCCATCTTTGATTCCATTTTTATAACTTAAGGATATTCTAGTTTTGTATAACATTTTCTCATCTTCTTCGGCACTCAATAATGCTACAAATTTCTTATCACTATTTATCTTCATTAAGTCTTCTCCATATTTTTTTGTTAGAGTTTATTGTTCTTCCAATATTTTCTTTACTTCAGCAACACTAAGTTTTGTTACTTCGGCTATTTCTTTAATAGGTAATTTTCCTTTTAAATTTTTAACTGTTTCTATTTTTTCTTGTTCAACGCCTTGTTCAATGCCTTGTTTAATCCCATCTTTAATACCATTTTTATAACTTAAGGACAATCTAGTTTTGTATAACATCTTCTCATCTTCTTCGGCACTCAGTAATGCTACAAATTTCTTATCACTATTTATCTTCATTAAATCCTCTCCATACTTTTTTATTAATGGATCTTTCTTCGAATATTCCGATAAATTATCTTCATTCATATCCATTATTAATACATATTTGTATTCTTCTTCTAATTCATGATTATTGTAGCACATATCCTTTAAATTCTCAATGTTAATTTCTTTCATTGTAAAATTCTCAAACATTATCCCATCTTCATTAATCATTCTACCTGTTGTTATTGCTCTATTACTGAAAGATGGACCAAAGTTGAAATTTAATTGAACAAAATTTACATCTGTTTTATATTCTTCACCACTTTTTACTTGTTGTGAAAAATAATTACATAAATAAATGAAATTTCTTAATCTTTTAACTTCATCATAATCATTATTATTTATTTCAACATTGACATAGCCATTATCTGTTTCAACTAATAGATCTACCCTTTTTTCTTTTTCATCTTTTGTCTCTCCTGGTAATTCAACATTTAAAAATTCAACTATTTTGGCAGATGTTTTTAAAATTGTTGAAAGTATAGCCTCTAGATAAAGTTTACCATTTTTACTTTGCATCATTCTTTTAAATACTTTATCATTAGAACAATTATAAAATTTCTTTTCTTCAACTTTTAGCATATTAATAGCCTCCCTGATAAGTTAATCCTAACACACAATAAAATTATAGTCCATAGGAGCTTTTGTCTAGTTTTGTCGAATGAAAAAAAATAGACCAAAGGTCTATTAAATTCAATCTGGTGCCTGTATCCAGACTTGAACTGGAACTCCATTGCTGAAAATAGATTTTGAGTCTATCGCGTCTACCAATTCCGCCATACAGGCCTAGATAAATTATATCAAAAACCCAGATTATTGTAAATAGATATCATTAAATCAATTTAACACCTAAGTCACAATTATTGATCTTTTCTTTTAATTCTTCATACTCAAACTTATTCCAAGAACTACAAACATAATAAATAATACCTTTATACTCAAATATTTTATTATTAGTAACATACCAACCTTGATTGCGAATTATACCTAATTCCGCCGCCGAAACAAACAAGGGATTATCATATAAACTATTCAATTTTTGATCCAACTCTTCTATTGTTTTCCCATAAGCCAACAAGCCAACGATCATTTCTTTTAATAACTCACCAATACCATTAAATGCCACATTATTAAAAGGCCCACCATCAATAATATATTCTTTACCACTAACAATTTTAACCAACCAATTTTTTAATTCGGCATCATCTTTCTTATCCAAAAGTTCATTATATTTTTGGAGCATTATTCCAAAATTATTACTATATTTCTTTTGTTCATCAACTATTTCTTTAACCATTGCTCTAACTTGTTTTTTCCTAAACAATTCTTTTAAATTCTTTGCTTCTTCTTCTGTTGTAATCATATAATAATTTTTATCATCATTAAAACTAGCCAAACAATGAATATAATCATAAATTATATTGCGCACCCGCAGATCAATGGCGAGATTATTTACATCTTTTAAAACACAATCATAAACATCCTGATAAGTAATTGGAATATAATCATTGTCTAAAACCTTAACCATATCCAATTTATCGCAATAATTGTACAGAAAAACTTTGACAATACAAGCATCAGGCCATCTCTTCTCGACTCTTTTAAAATAGTCTTCCAAATCATTGGTAACCGCCGCGCCAATTTTATTTTCAATTATAAATATATATTTTTTATTCTCGATATTAACACTTATAAGTAAATCAATGTGATATTGTTCTCTTTCTATTATATTACCAGGATAAGTCAAAACACTATTTTCTAAATCCACCTTTAAAAAGGCCACAAGACCATTTAAACCTTGCGATTTTTGTTGAATTAACGTAAGCATTTTCCGTAAAGGTAAATCCTCTAAATTAGGATCAATATTGGGAGTAAATAGCCACTTTAAAAAGTCACTATGTTTAATCTCCATCCTACTAACTCCATGAATATTCATCGAATCTTGATAAGTATAATAACTATTTAAATAACGATATTGTCTAAATTCATTTAATCTCTCTTCTATATTCATAACTACCTGCCTTGCCATAATTTTACCACAACTAACTTAAAATTCAAATTAATTTGTGTTATACTTATTATAGGGTGAAGAGATTATGAATAAAAATATTTTAAAAAAGTTATCTTATGGTATGTATATTATCAGTAGTAAAGAGGATAATTTACTAGTAGGATGTGTTGCTAATAGTGTAATGCAAATAAATAGTGATACTGTTGCTATCAGTTTAAATAACAACAACTATACAACCAAAGTAATATTAGAAAATAACTTATTTGCTATTAATATTCTACCTACCAATACAAGTATTGACTTAATTAAAACTTTTGGTTTTAAGAAAAGTAATGAAATAAATAAGTATGAAAATATTAACTATGAATTAAAAGAAGATACTCCAATTATAAGTGATACTTGTGGTTATATAATCTGTACACTTGCTAATTCCATTAAAACGGATACCCATACAATTATTATAGGTAAAATAATAAGTATGCAAGAAACTAATGATTATGAAGCAATGACCTATAAATACTACCAAGAAAACTTAAAAGGAACAACATCTAAAAATGCTCCCACTTATCAAGAAGAAACAACCAAGACTAAAAAGAATGTCTTTGTTTGCAAAATCTGCGGATTCCGATATGAAACTGATCTAGATGAACTTCCTGCTGATTTTAAATGTCCTATGTGTGGAGTTGGTAAAGAATACTTTGAAAAACTATAGTATTCTTTTTTTTATTCTTTCGGTATGCCATAGATAAATTTAACTTCATCGAAGAATAAAAAGTTATGCCTTGGATAAAACGTTAATAAAGCAAATAAAATATAACATAAAATAAGTAAAATAATAGGTAATACTTTAATATTTAATTCATCTAACTTCAAAATTTTATAACCAAGTAGTTCTCCCAAAATATAAGTTATTAACATCAGAGTTATCGCAATAAACATGTTTTCTCCAAATAATTTATATAAAGGAATAAAAATAATTAAATAAAATACTACCCCTAAAACAGCTTTAGTTATAACTTCCAAATAAAAATTATGATATGTAACTTTAAATTTATGCATCAAAAACAAACTAATTAAAGAACCAATTACAAAAACCCCAAAAATGATTTTCATATGTTCCCAAATCGATTCATTGACCGGAAAAAAGATAGCAGTTACAAAATTAGGAATTAAATCATAAGTAAAATGCCATAAAAAAGATAAAACAAAAAATATTACCACATTAATTATCTTTATTTTCTTTAAAGTCAATATTATCACCTTATTAAATAATATGACTCATTCCTGCAACTTTATCCCAATTTTATTTATTTTATCTAAAATTTGTTCTAAAGATAAAGTTATTCCCTTTAAATTATTAATATCCCCACTTATATTTTCTATTCTTGAGGTATATAAATATACATTATTTACTTTTTTATTATTAAATAATTCAATATTAGTTATTTTGGAATTTAAAAAATTTAATTCATCTATATTACTAGTTTTAATACTTATATCTAAAATATTACAAATATTAAATTTAGTTACTTTAAGATAACAATTAGCAATATTAATACTTAAAATTAAAGAATCATCAATTAATACATTTTCTAATTTTGAATTTATTAAACTAACATTACTTAATTTTGAATTATATATCTTAATATTCTCTAAATTCACATTATCAAAAATACAATTATTAAATTGACAAGTATTAAATTCGATATTTTGAATTCTAGAATTATCAAAAGTAATATTTTCCCAAATACAATTATGATACTTTATATTATCTAAACTATTAAAAGAAAAATTTTTATTACTAATTTTTTTATTCAGTACCACTTTGATCCTCTTTATAAATAGATGTAAATAGTTCTTTTTCCTCATCACTATCTTTTGGAGATACTGGTAACTCGGGCAAGTCACTTAAAGTCGCCAAGCCAAAATAGTCGAGAAAAGTGCTAGTTGTGCGATATAAATTAGGTCGTCCTGGCAAAGTACTTTTACCACTAATTTTAATTAAATCCTTAGCCATTAATTTCCGAATCATATTAATACTAGCAATTCCCCGCATTTCATCAACTTCAATTCGAGTAATTGGTTGATTATAAGCAATGATAGCCAGTGTCTCTAAAGCCGCTTGGCTTAAGGTATTAGAACTACTAGTCGTAATCAATTTTTGATAATACTCTTTATGTTCTTGTTTAGTAGTTAACTTAAATACTTCTCCAAGAAAACTTATTCTTAAGCCCCGGTTTTCCTGATTATATTCTTCCCGTAAACTTTTTAATAATGCTTGAGCCTCTTTTTTATTAATACCAATAATCTCACAAATATCATCTAAAGTTATACCTTCATCACCAACAACAAAAAGTAATCCTTCTAATATTGCCATATTCTTCATTTATAACACCTTTTCTATTAATATTTCCCCAAAATTATCTTCTTGACTTAATTTTATCTCCCCACTTTTACACATATCTAAAATGGCTAAAAATGTCACAACAACCAATTCTTTACTATAATCTTCAAATAAATCCGTAAATAAAACTTTGTTTCTTTTTCCTAAATAATCCTTAATATATCCTACTCGTTCTTCTACACTAAGTTCCTTACGTGTAATCTTCGTATTTAAAGGTTTTTGATAATTTATTCTTTTTTGTAATTCTAATAAAGCCTCTTTTAGTAATTCGGCATCAACAGTACCTTCTAAATAATTAACTTCATCGGCATAAGAACGAATATTTTCGGGACTTTTAGTAAAAAATTCACTTCTTTTTTCTTCTAATTCCTTAAATATACCTGTAACACTTTGATATCTTTCATATTCAATTAATTTATTTTTTAAATCTTCTTCACTATTAATACTATATTCGCTATCATCTTCATTATCTACATCCAAATTAAGTAACAAACGACTTTTTAAATGAATTAATTCCGCCGCCATAACTAAATATTCACTAGCATTATCTAAATCATTTTTATCCAAAGTATTAATAAATTCTAAATATTTATCAATAATATATTTCGTATCAATTTCATAAATATCCATCTTGGCGGTTTTAACTAAATGCAAAAGTAAATCTAAAGGGCCTTCAAAATCATTAATACATAAATTCATAAATAACCCCTAATTACAAGTATAACCATTAGATTCTAATTCAAAATTAATAATTTTGGCATCCGTATTCCTTGGATAATAAATAACATTATTAAATGTTCCCTCACTAACCATAGCAAGATTAATAGTTGTTCTAAATGTCAAATTATTATCCAGCACACTAACTGTTGAATTTAAGCCCCCGATGGTGTTGTAGGTAGCCGCCAAGGCTTGATAACTACTATATAAAGTACTGTAATTAGGATCAGTTGTTGCTACCGTAAATAAATCTTCAATTGCATAAACTAAATTATCAGTAAAAGCATAAGTTACTGTTTCATAACCCTTAGTACAAGTCATTGTTGCATTGCCGGAATCATCAGCCTCTAACACATGCGCAGGATAATCAGTTGAAGCAATTTCTAAAAAAGAAATATTTGTAATACTCGAATTAGTAATATCATAACTAACATTTACGCCACTACCCGCCGCAATAATTTGATCACTTACCATAATTCTTTGTAAAAGCATGCGATTAGCATTATATAATTCCAAAAAATAATCCAACTCCGAAAAATCTAACAACTCCGTGCCAGTATTAGTAATCCGAAAACTAATCGTCGAATCCGTTACTACAAAATTACTTAAAGTAAAATTATCTTCCGTTATTTGTAAGTCAGTAGTTAATTCATACCTAGTTACTTCTTCAGCATCCTCATCATCATTCGGATTATCATTATTAGGATTACTTGGTGTTACTGGAACATTTACCGTTGGATTCAAATATTCATCAATATATAAAGTAATATCAGGCAAATAAATAACAACTGCTATAAAAATAGCAAATATTAAAATTAACCAAATAATACTTCCCTTTTTCTCCTTTTTAGTATATAAAACAGTGGGAGTTAACTCTTCATCAACAATTACTACTTTTTTATTCTTCGCCAAAATATCATCTCCCATTTATTCCTAAATTAATTATACTATATTTAGAAATTCATAACAAGATTAAAATTACTCCGCCATTAATGCCTCAAATACATCTTTATATTCTTCTTTTAATTCTTGATACTCATCACTAGTTAATGCCCGATTAGTATAATCATAACTAGGTACTAATTCCTCATGTATAGCAACTACTTCCTTATCTTTTATTGCTGCAAGTGTTGGAGAATTTAATCTCGTTACCCCCGTATCATAACGAAACATTCCATTATCATCTACTACATAATAGGTCTCTAAATTATCCCCAAAGAAATCTAGTATTTCATAATAAACATCACTACCATCAATTATTTTATCAGGAACAATACTATCACCTACTTCGTATTCATCGCGCATTTCATAGATATCAACATAATAAATTTTACTAATATCTTCTTCCCTAGCCACTTCAATTAAAGCATCAATTGCTGCCCTAGTTAAAGGACAAGTCGCATAACCAAAGAAAATATAGGCATCCTCATTATCTAAAACATCTAAAATATCCCGACCTACTAAATAGACAAAAGGATTATCCTCTGGTATCGAAACTTCCAAAACATCTTCTTTTAAATCATCATAAACTAAGCCATTATACATTTCAAACTCTTGTTTAAACCTTTCGGCATCCGTCAAAGGTTCATCCCGGTTGATAAATAAAAAGACACAAAACCCCACAACAACAATAACACATAACGCAATTACTAAATATAAAATTATATTATTTTTCTTCATTTATACCATCCCTAAACAATTATATCTTATTTATTCTTATCTATCAATAATTCATGAATTATTTCTTCTTCATTTTCGACATCTACCGTTTCAATCCGATCAACCCGTAATTTCTCACTAACTAATATTGCTTCCACTTTCCTAACAGCCTCATCCAAATCATCATTAACAACAACATAATTATAATTATTAATTTGATTAATCTCATTATAAGCCACTTTAAACCTAGCAATTATTTGTTCAATATTCTCATCCCCCCTGGCCTCAATTCTTCTTTTAACTTCCCGCATGGAAGGAGCCATAATAAAAATTAAAATCGTCTCCGGATATAATTCTTTTATTTGTTTCGCCCCTTGCACATCAATTTCTAAAATAACATCTTTCCCCTTATTCAGTAACTCTATTACTTCCCTCTTCGGCGTTCCATAATAAGCCCCATATTGCACTTGTGCATATTCTAAAAAATCCCCATTCTTAATTTTTTCTTCAAATTCTTCTTTACTAACAAAATAATAATCTACCCCATCAATTTCACTTACTCTTTTATCCCTTGATGTATAAGAAGTAGATAAAACTATATCATTATGCCTAGATAATAATTTCTTAATAACTGTCCCCTTACCAGCACAAGTAGTCCCCGAAATAATAATTAAATCCCCTTTACTCTTAGTTTTTATCATAAATATCCCTCACTTTTGCTATTAATTATATCAAAGATTAACATTATTGCAACATTTCGCTTGAATTAAATTGAAAGTTCCCGTAATAAGAAAAATTTTAGTTTTAATGAGAAAATTCCCATTTTATGGCAAAAA
>CALVVK010000009.1 GCA_944363825.1 uncultured Bacilli bacterium
TGTCTTGCTCTCGGGGGCGCTCTAGCAGCTGTCGCCGTGGTATCTCGGCATGAATTATCCCTTATTTTAATCGGGGGCGTATTTATTATTGAAACACTGAGCAGTTTAATTCAAATTGTCTCGATTAGACAGTTTAATAAAAAGATATTTTTAAAGGCACCCCTCCATCACCATTTTGAAGAATTGGGCTGGGATGAACAAGATATCATCAAAATGTTTTGGGTAGTGGGATTCATATTAGCCATGGCCGCAATAACCTATGGTGTTTGGTTATAAAGATACACATTTGTGTATTTTTTTTATTGTTTTTTAATATTAATTAATTGGGGGAGTATTATGCCTAAAAAATGTGATAAACTTTTACTCATTGCAGTCATCCTTATTGCCATATTTGGCATTGTCATGATCTATTCGGCCAGTTCGATCTGGGCGGAATACAAATATGATGATGCTTTTAAATTCGTTAAAGCCCAAACAGCATTCTTTTTAATCAGTTTATTTTTAATATATATTATTTCCAAAATAAATATTAATATCTTACATAAAAAAGCCAATTTAATTCTTCTGATTTGTTTTATTTTACTTATTTTAGTTTTAATTCCGGGGATTGGTTCGATTCGTAATGGTAGTCGTAGTTGGTTTGGTATCGGGGGCCTTGGTATTCAACCTAGCGAATTTGCTAAACTTGGTTTAATAATCTATGTTGCCAAGTACTTAGCCAGTAATGATCGAATAATCAAAGATATTAAAAAAGGTGTCTTACCAATTCTTTTAGTTATCGGCGTATTTTTTATTCTAATTATGCTCGAACCGGATTTTGGCACAGCCATGGTTATTGTTTTAACTTTAGTTGTCATGATTTTTATCTCCGGTGTTAAAATATCGTTCTTTGTTAAAATTGGACTTGTAGGCTTACTCGGTATCGTTGCATTAATTATTGTTGCTCCCTATCGAATGGAGCGAATTGTATCTTTTTTAAACCCATGGGTTGATCCTTTAGGCTCCGGATACCAAATTATTCAGTCCCTATATGCTATTGGTCCCGGTGGATTACTGGGGCAAGGATTTTTAGAAAGCCACCAAAAACAATTTTACCTACCGGAACCCCAAACCGACTTCATATTTTCCATTATTTCCGAAGAATTTGGTTTTCTTGGTATCCTAATAGTTGCTTTCTTTCTCATATTCATATTCTTTCGCATTGTTAAAATTGCTTTAAGACAAAGTGATTTATTTAAAAAGTATCTAACATTTGGCTTAGGGTTTGGCATAATTATTCAATCTCTTCTAAATATCGCTGTCGTTATTGGCTTAATTCCTGTAACTGGCGTAACATTACCCTTTTTATCATACGGCGGCTCTAGTTTACTAGTATCGATGACTAGTATCGGTATTATTTTAAATATTAGTAAACAATAATGATTTTTTTCGCAAAATTTGCTATACTTGCTGCAAGTGGTGATAAATAAGATTATAATAAATAACCAAAAAATATGTTCTTTATACTATTGATATTTCTTGGGGAAATTTTTCTGTTCATTCAAATGGTAAACAGAAAGAAGGCATCGCCCCATTTATTACATTTAATATCGATGATAATATTTATATTGGTTTAGAATTTATGGTAGCCAAAGAAATGTTTGCGAGCATTAAATTAAATACTATAATTAATATTGAAAATTATTTAAGTGACATCACATATGAAGATGAATTAGGGTGGATTTCCCTCATTACTGGTAAATATCATTGTCAAATAACGCGAATAGATGACAAGAAATTTAATCTAAAATTAACTGTTAATGCTGATGAAGTAGATATCATAAATATCAAACTAGATAGTGATATTATTTTATTATAATCCCTTTTCAAAATAAAGTTCATCAGTTATAATTATATTAGGGTAATGATTATGAAATTAGATAGCATATATTGTCTTTATAGTGAAGGTATACTAAAAGATATTAATTTTACATTTACAAATAATAAGTTATATTATATTGTTGTACCTGATGAAAAAATCGCCAATAGGTTATTTGAATTAATAACTTTAATGACTCCCATTATGGAAGGAAAGTTTTATATTAATAATTTAGAAGTAAGTGCTTTTAGTTATAAGAAAAAAACGATCCTGCGCCGTGAGAACATGGGCCTTTTATTTAAAGATATCTTACTAGATAAAGATTTAACCATCTATGAAAATGTTTTATTACCATTATTAAATATCAAAACAAATAAAAAAAAAGAAAAAGTAAATGCTCTGTTAGATAGATATAAATTAAGTAAAGTATCTAACTATTATCCTAGTGATTTATCCCTTTATCAAAAACAATTGACTTCACTCGCTAGAGCCCTAATTAATAACCCCCAATTTATCATCGCCCTTATGCCCACTGATTTAATGACTAAAAATAATGAAGAAAAATTTTATCAGGAACTTAAAAATATCAGTCATGATCGCGGTGTAATTATAATTACTAAAAGAGTCAAATATCAGAACTTGGCAGATGAAATAATTTTCTATGAAAACAAAAGGTTGTAGGTGGGCTATGTTAATAATTAATTTTTTAAAGAAAAAAACAACAATATTATATATTATAATTATTGCTTTATTATTATTGCTAATTCCTTTATTTAAATATATGAGTAATAAAAGAATTACTTATTATAATGAGATATATCAAGATACTTATATTGAATTTTTAATGAGTTATGAGGAATATGAACGGATAAGTAATATTAAAGAAATAGAAAATATTACCCTAGGCTTTGAAGCAGACTTAGGAACAGTGCGGGATTTAAGATTCTTCGAAGATCCTAATTTAGCAAATAATGAACTAATATTAGATGAAAATTATTTTAAAAACTATCAGCTTGGTGATACGATTACATTATTTAACTATGAATTTAAATTAATAGATGAAACCTATTCCCTATTTAATGATAATCATATTAGTGAGTATGCCCTAAATGAATTAAAAGATAACTTTGATACCTTAATCTACCGCGTTACTTTAAATGACTGGAGTAAAGCAAGTAAAGTAGAAAGAGAAATAAATAAAGGTTATCCTTTTGAACAAGGTTATTTTATTGAAACCTATTTTGATCATGATAAACCAATTATATATGATATATTTTATTATATAATTAAATTAATTTTAATTATTCTAAGTTTATATATTATCTTTAATATATGTTTTAATATTTATCTAAATGAAAAAGAAAAGAGTTATTTATATTATGCCTTAGGGTTTACAAAAAAGCAATTACGATTAATAAGTATAACTAAATATATTTTAGTATTTGCCCTTGGTTTTTTATTAAATTTATTGCTTATTTTAATTTTGTGATATAATACTCCTTAGGAAGTGATTAGATGAACTATAATGAAAATATTGGTAGTATCATTACGGAACATCGGAAGAAATTAAATATGAGTCAAAATACTTTGGCTAAGAAATTATTTGTGACTAGGCAAGCCGTAAGTAATTGGGAACACAATAAAAGTTACCCTGATATATCAGTAATATTTAAATTATGTAAAATATTAAAAATAGATATCCGCTTATTAATTGATTTAGATAAAAATATTAAAATAGAAGATGTTATCGAAGTAGAAAAGAAGAAAACTAATCGCCATAATTTAATATTTATTATTGTCTTAATAATTGTCTTTTTAAGTATAATTGCAACAATTTATATTGTCCATAACAAGAATGAATTTGCTTTATATAATGTCTATTTAGATAGTGAAGAATTTAGTTTAAGTAATAGTATAATTGTCAAATCAAAGGTTAAGAATTATTTTCAATTTGGTACTCTTACTTCCCAATTAGATAATACTGATGAAAATACGAGATATAATTTAACTATTTATAAAAAGAATGGTAATCAAGAAAGATTAATCTTTGAACGAATGTATAATCCTGATTTAGCAATCAGTGAAGATTATGGTTATGGTGAATACTTTGATGATTTTGATGTTGATTTAGATAATATCTATTTAAAAATATCTTTTATTAATGATGAACAAGAATATGTTTATGATTATAAGTTACGAATAGAAGAAAATTTTAAAAGTGATTCTTTACTATATTTAAAAAATAAAGAAATTGGTTCTGAAAATTCAACTAATGATCAAAAGAATGAAATAACCGGTACCACATTAATCAATAATGGTTATATATATAAAGAATATATGGATAATTTTACTAAAACTATGGATAATATAATAATTACATATAATCCTAAAAGTAATTTATTTTCATACAAAGAATATAATGATGAAGAAATTATTTTAGTAAATTATTATTTAGAATCTGGGCGCTTAGATGGTACAATTTATGATAATTTAGGCAATGTTATTTCTAAAAAAATACCTAATGATATTTTAAATAATATTAAAAATATCTTAGATAATGAGTATCAAAACCTCGGGGGCAATTAACAATTGCTTTTTTTTCTGTTTCTAATCTGTTATGATTGGGATGTAGGGAGTATTAACAGCTTTTACTTAAGTTAGCATTAATGAGAATTTAATGCTTTTTTCAATTTTCTCTTTATTTTTGTTCTATTTTGTAGTAAAATTGATTACTGTTGATTGGAGTTGATTTTTTATGAAAAAGACGAAAATAGTTTGTAGTATTGGCCCTGCCAGTAATGATTATGAAGTTTTTGCTAAAATGATTGATGCTGGGATGAATGTTGCGCGGGTTAATTTTTCCCATGCGACATTAGAAGAACGCCGAACGGTGGTGGATCTAGTTAAAAAAGTAAATAAGGAAAAAAACAAGTATGTTGGATTGCTTTTTGATACTAAAGGACCAGAATTTCGTAATGGGGAAGTAATTGAAGGGGGAATTGAATTAGTTAGTGGTAAAACGATTAAGATAGTTAAAGAAAGTGTTATTGGTAATCAAGAAAGATTTAGTGTTAATCATCCTGAGGCAATCGATTCTCTAAATATTGGTGATACTATTCAATTAGAAAATGGTTTAATGAAAATTGAAGTAATTGAAAAAGATGATAATAGTGTTACTTGTAAAATCATCAATGGCGGAATACTTGGCAGCAAGAAAAGTTTATTTGCCCCAGGTGTTAAATTAGATATCCCTTTTATAAGTGCTGATGACTTAGAAGATATTAAATACGCAATTAGTAATGATGGTGATTTTCTTGCTCTTTCTTTTGTCTCTTGTAAAGAAGATGTTTTGGCGGTTAAAAAAATTATTGATGAAGAAAATGCTAATATTAAAATAATTGCTAAAATTGAAAGTAAGACGGGTATTGATAATTTAGATGAAATATTAAGTGTTAGTGATGGCGTAATGGTAGCGCGAGGTGACCTAGGAGAAGAAGTACCAATATCTTTACTTCCAGTTTATCAAAAATTAATTATCAGAAAAGCCCGGGAGTATGGTAAAACTGTAATTGTTGCTACCGAAATGCTTGAAAGCATGAAGAAAAATAGTCGTCCTACTCGAGCAGAGGTTACTGATGTTGCTAATGCTGTTTTAGATGGAACCGATGCCATTATGCTAAGTGGGGAAACCACTGTTGGATCATACCCTGTTGAGGCGGTTCGTTATATGGCTAGTATTGCTAGTGATGCTGAAGATCATAGTGCTAAACATTTTACTTATAATGGTAATATTGGTAGAACAGAATGCATCGCTAAAGCAGCAGTTGATCTAACAACTTATGTAAATGTATCCGCAATTGCTGTTGAATCGATCACCGGTTATAGTGCGCGCATGATTAGTAACTTCCGACCTAATGCCCCAATTTTAGCCAATTGTACTACGGAAAAAGCCGCGCGGATGTTAGCATTATCTTATGGTATTTACACTTGTGTTGTTCCCTTAATGGATGATACTGATAAATTAGTGCAATTAGTTATGGATAAAACAACTGATTACTTTAATCTAAAATCTGGCGATCGAATCATTATAACTGGTGGTACTCCAGGTATTGATAATAAAAGAATTTCTAATTTCTTAAAAATGGAAACTATAAAATAATCTTATTGTCAAAGTTTTGTTGTATTTTTCTATAAAATATCATATAATATAAATGTAAATGTTACCCATAGTGGTGGGTAGCATCTACTGGTTAAGTAGACGCTATTTTCAGCGTCTTTTTGCGTTTTTCCCACCAAAAATGACGAGAATCAACAATACAATTACTTGACAAAAAACTTTATCGTTCATAACTCCACCGCCCTTTCACCCTGATCTCAAAGGTTAAACCCCCTGAAGTCAAAAATCCAGTTAAGTAAAGTAGACGCCTCCCACTAAAAGGTAACAAGCCTCTATTATAAAGACTTATTTTGTGATTGCAAGCATTTCGACAAAACTAGTCAAAATATGTCTTTGCGTTATCTTAAGGCAGTGTAAACTGTCTTTTCTTTTGGTAAGAATTATGATATATTGGTTATATGAATATAGAAATTAAAGATATAAAAGATTTATTTAAAAAAAGGGATAAGGATGCCAATAAATATGATTTTGGTGTTGTTGGCCTAATGGGAGGATCTCCTAGTTTTAGTGGGGCTATTAAACTTGCTAGTATGTCTCTTGGGGCCTTACGTAGTGGGGCAGGTTTATCACGGGTTATTGTTGATGAAGATATCCAAGATTATGTAGCACCTTATTTAGTTGAACAAACATTATGGGTTTTACATGATGATTTAGATAAAGCAATTCTTAATTTAGATGTTTTGGCTATTGGTATGGGTTTTGGTAATAGTGAAAAACATATTACTTATTTAGAATATGTTTTAAAAAATTATAGTAATAAATTAATAATTGATGCTGATGGGCTAAATATTTTATCTAAAAATTTACATTGGTTAAATAATACTTCCGCTAAAATTGTGTTAACTCCCCATTTAAAGGAATTTTCAAGATTATTAAATAAACCTGTATCAGCCATAGAAGATAAAAGGGAAGAATATGCTATTAAATTTGCACGGGAACACAATGTAATATTACTACTTAAAGGTAGTAATACCATTGTTACTGATGGAACTACCACTTATCATGTAACTAGTGGAGATGCTGGTATGGCAACAGCGGGTTCGGGTGATGTTTTATCGGGCATTATCGCCGGTTTCCTAGGGAATCACGAATATAACACTCTAAGTGTGGCTGCTGCGGCTTATCTTGCTGGTCTTGCAGGCACTTTGGCTAGCCAAAAATATACCGATATTGCCATGATTGCCAGTGATACAATAAAATTTATTCCTGATGCCATCAAGATAATTCGGGGTAATTAATATGTTTGTCTTTGCCCAAATCCTAGCATTAATTGCAATAATTACTTGGGTTATTAGTATTTTACTTAAAAAGAAAAAAGATATATTACTAATGCAAGTAATTGCTAATGGTATTTATGGCCTTGAATATTTACTCCTTAATGCCCTTAGTGCTGCGGGGATGAATTTTTTATCTTTTGTCCGTCTTTTAATCTATTATTTTTATGCCAAAAATAATATAAAAATGCCCAAATGGCTTTTATTAGTTTTTCTAATTTTAGTCATAATTTTTGGTTTTATCACTTATGATGGTTATTTAAGTATAATTCCCGTTATTATAACTCTTTTATATGCTTATGCTTTTTGGCAAGATAATTTATTTATTGCCCGCATCATCTATATAGTTGCAGCCATTACTTGGATGTATTATAATTATCACGTTAGGGCGTATGTTGGTGTTGTAGGTAATATCCTTGAAATAATATCCGGAACTATTGCCTTAATTAAATATCGGGAGGAAAAATGAAAATAGGTATAATTGGTGGAGGACCTGCAGGTTTTGCTGCAGCCATTAAAGCATCTAAAAATAATAATCAAGTAACAATTTTAGAAAAAAATAATAAAGTATTAAAAAAACTACTACTTACTGGTAATGGAAAATGTAATTATTTTAATGAAGTTCAAGATATAAGTAAATACCATTCCGGTAATGAAGAGGAAATGCCGGAGATAATTAATGAAAAAAATATTCAAATGGTTAAAAAATTTTGGGAAGATTTAGGCATTATTCCTTTAATTAAAAATGGTTATTATTATCCTTTTTCGGGTACTGCTAATAGTATGAAAATGGCTCTTGTGAATAAAGCCAGTGACTTAAATATAAATATTATAACTGATTGTGAAGTATTAAATATAATTAAAGAAAAAAAGGTATTTAAAGTTACTACCAGTATTGATACTTACTATTTTGATAAAATTATTATAGCAACTGGTTCTTATGCTTATCCCCAAACGGGAAGTACTGGTTTTGGTTATGAAATTGCCCAAGAATTTAATCATACAATAGTGCCGGTATGTCCTTCATTAGTTCAATTAAAAACTAATACTGGTCTTGAAAAAAAATGGCAAGGGATTAGAAGTAATGTAATTGTGGGTATTGTCGATGAGGGAAAAATAATTAATGAACAGAGTGGGGAAATGCAATTTACTGACTATGGCATAAGTGGAATTTGTGCATTTAATATCAGTGGTTACATAAGTTTTGTTCTAAGATACCAAAAAAGTCAAACTATTAGTATTAATTTTATTCCTTGGTATCAAGAAAATGATTTTAAGTCATTTATGACTAAAAGGGCTAGTTCTTTTCCGAAATATGATCTTATTACTTTATGTGAAACATTTTTGAATTATAAATTAATTGCTGCCATTTGTCATTATTTACATATTGATAGTAAAAAAACTTGGTATGATCTAAGTGAGGAAGAACAAGTTAAATTTGCTTCTGCCTTAAGGGATTTTCGCCTTGAAGTAATTGGCACAAAAGATTATTTATCTTCCCAAGTTTGTCGGGGTGGTATTCCTCTAATCGAATTAGACTTAAATACTTTAGAATCGTTCCTAGAACCGAACCTTTACTTTGCGGGAGAAATAATCGATATAGATGGTGATTGTGGTGGCTATAACCTAACTATTGCCATACTTACAGGCATAATCGCGGGAACTAGTGCTGCGGAGGGAAAATAATGCTTAGTTTAAAAAATATTAAAGTCCCAATCGATAATAAAAAAGATTTAAGAGATATTATAGCCAAATATCTCCATGTAAATAGTGATAAAATAATATCTTATAAAATCCATAAAGAAGCAATTGATGCTAGGCCTAAACATGAATTTTGTTATGTCTATGAATTCTGGGTTGAAATTACTAATGAAGAACAATATTTATCTAAGAATGTTACGAAAGTTGTAGAAGAAAAATATACTTTTCCGCAATTGGGTACTAAGAAATTAAATAATCGCCCAGTTATAATTGGACTAGGTCCCGCTGGTTTATTTGCGGCCTATGAACTAGCGAAACACGGTTATAAGCCTGTGGTTTATGAAAGAGGAAAATGTATCGAGGAAAGAGTTAAAGATGTCGAAGAGTTTTGGCAGTCGGGAAAACTCAATCCAAATTCCAATGTCCAATTTGGTGAAGGGGGAGCAGGAACATTTTCTGATGGCAAATTAAATACGTTGGTCAAAAATAAGCAGGCCCGCATGACAGAAGTTTTTGATGTGTTCGCATCTTGTGGGGCACCGGAGGAAATTACCTACAGTAATCATCCCCACATTGGGACAGATAAACTGCGGGAAGTAATTAAAAACATGCGCGAACAAATTATCTCGTGGGGTGGCGAAATCAATTATAACTCTTTACTTGAAGATTTAATAATTGAAAATAACCAAGTTACAGGGGTAATTATCAATGGTAAAGAGATAGATACTGAAGTAGTAGTTTTAGCAATTGGTCATAGTGCTAGGGATACTTTTAATATGTTGCTTGCCAAAAATATTGCCATGATGTCTAAACCTTTTGCTGTGGGTGTTAGAATTGTGCATCCACAAGAGTTGATTGATAAAAATCAATACCCACACCCTTACCCCCACTTGCCGGCATCCTCATATAAACTTACTTATACTGCTAAAAATTCCCGCGGTGTTTATTCGTTTTGCATGTGCCCTGGAGGTTATGTTGTAAATGCTTCAAGTGAAAATGTAAGTGTTGTTACGAATGGTATGAGTAATTATCAAAGGGATTCAGGATATGCTAATAGTGCTATAATAGTTACTGTTAATGAAAAAGATTACGGAACAAATACATTAGATGGTCTTAAATTTATGGAGAGTATTGAACATAAAACTTATGAATTAACCAAGGGTGCTTTAGCAATTCAAAAATTTAAAGACTATGAAAATAATAAAGTATCTACTAAAATAGATTGTCATGATTTTGTTAAAGGTCAAGTAAGTTATATTGATATAAATAAAATATTTCCGGATTATCTAAATGAATCACTAAAGGAAGGAATAAATTACTTTAATACTAAAATACCAGGCTTTAATAAAGGTATTATCCTTGCCCCTGAGACTAGAACATCATCTCCAGTTAGAATAATTCGGGATGCTAATTTAGAAAGCAATATTGCTGGTATCTATCCTTGCGGCGAAGGCTCAGGTTATGCCGGTGGCATTACAACTAGTGCAATTGATGGCATAAAAGTTGCTGAAGAGATTGCCAAAAGATATGCAAATATGTTATAATGGCTTCCGAAGTGAGGTGTGAGTGTGAAAACTTTTAAGAAAAACTTGCCTGAAGGTGTAAAAAAACAATTTGCTACTTATAAAGGTGTTAAAGTTAGATTAATTAATAAAAATACTAAAAAGAAAAAAAGTAAATAAATGATAATCCATAAGGGTTATTTTTTTCTTGCTTTTTACTATGCTTTATGTTTATAATAATTATAGAGTATTATAGATGGAGGCAAACTTATGAAAAAGTATTTAGATAGTTATATTAAATATGTTGAAAATAATAAAAAGAAGGTAAAAGGGGAAGATATTTTAATTAAAATTAGTTTTTTTCAACATGAAAGATTAATTCATTTAATAATAACTTTATTTTATTGTATTTTATTTTTAATCTTTCTTATTCTGATCACTTTATCTTATGTTTTTATTATTCCTGCGGCTTTATTATTAATTTTCTTAATTTGTTACTTAATTCATTATTTTTTATTAAAAAATGAGGTACAATATTTATATAAATTATATTATTATATTAAAAATACACTAAAAAAAGAAAAAAAGAACTAAAATTCTTTTTTTTTCGACAAAATCTCCTATTCCCATAAATAAATAATTGTGCTATAGTGCATTTATGGGGGTGAAGTGGTGAAAAAAATAATTGGTGGTAGCATAATAATTATCGCCATAATAGCAGTTTTATTAATTATTCCTAAAAATAATAAAAGGGTTGATATCAATAGTACAACTAGTATTAATGATCGGTATAATACGCAAGAGTATTATGGTTATTTAAAGATACCTAGTATCGATTTAGATTTAGGTTTTTATAATTACAATCATCCTTTAAATGATGTTGCTTATAATATTGAGTTAATTGAAATACCAGTTGCGGATAGTTATTTAATTGCAGCCCACTCCGGGGTGGGGCAAATTGCTTATTTTAATGAATTACATAATGTATCAGTTGGTGATGATATTTATTTAAGTATTGCTGATTCAACAATGCATTATCGCGTAAGTAATATTTATCGAACTATTAAAGATGGTGATATTGCAATTAGCAATAAAAGTGGCATGATTTATCTGACAACTTGTGATCAAATAATTGATGGCTATCAACTAGTTATCGAAGGAATGTTGGTTTATTGAAAAATTTTTCTAAATAACTCTGTTATTTTGTTCTAATATTTGTTATAATTTATCCATTAGGGAGCGATTTTTTATGGGTAAAACAAGAAGTGAACTTCGAGAAAAAATTATGGTTATTTTGTATCAAATAGATATTTATCATGAAAGAAAAGTTAGTTATAATATTGATGAAGTTATTAGAGATAACATTGATGTTGCTAGTGAATTTGTCAAAGATATTGTCTATGGGGTTGTAACTTATAATGATGAACTGGATAGTATTGCTAATAAATATATGAAAGACTGGACGATTGATCGCCTTGATAAGTCGGGTGCGGCAATACTGCGGATGGCTTTATATGAACTTAAATATACTGATACACCCGAAGTTGTCGTTATTAATGAAGCCGTTGAGTTAAGTAAGAAATATAGTGATGAAGCAGTTCGGAAAATCATCAATGCTGTATTAGATAAATATATTAAAGAGGGGTAGAAATGGAAAAAGAATATATTAAAATAAGCGATTTAAATAATTATATTAAAAGTTTACTTGATAAAGATAGTTTTTTAAATAAGATATATTTAAAAGGGGAAATAAGTAACTTTAAGAATCATACCCGTGGCCATTTGTATTTTACGCTAAAAGATGATACTTCCCGCATTAGTGCTGTGATGTTTCAAAGTAGTGCTAGTAAATTGACATTTGCTCCCGAAGATGGGATGAATGTTTTAGTAGAAGGGCGAATTTCTGCTTATCCTGCCCAAGGGACTTATCAGATTTATGTCGATGCCATGGAAGTCGATGGCTTGGGGGCATTATATATCGAATATGAAAAGTTGAAGAAAAAACTTTCAACTCTTGGTTTATTTGCAAGTGATCATAAAGTGCCAATTCCCAAATTTCCCGAACGCATTGGGGTAATTACTGCTCCGACTGGGGCAGCTGTCAGGGATATTATGAGTACTATTAAAAGAAGATATCCTTTGTGTGAAGCAATTTTATTTCCGTGTCTTGTTCAAGGTGAACATGCCGCCGCTGATATTGTAAGACAAATTAAAAGGGCTGATGCCTATGGCGTTGATACAATCATCGTCGGGCGAGGTGGTGGCTCAATTGAAGATTTATGGGCCTTTAATGAAGAATGTGTTGCTTATGCTATCTATGAGTGTGAAACCCCAATAATTAGTGCTGTTGGTCATGAAATAGACTGGACAATCGCCGATTTTGTTGCGGATCTGCGGGCCCCAACTCCAACAGGTGCTGCCGAAATGGCTGTTCCAACTGTAATTGATATTAATACACTTATAGATAACTATAAAATAAGACTTAATAAAAATATTAAAAATATGGTTAATACTAAATTTATTAAATTAAGAAATTTAAAAAATAGTTATGTTTTAAAAAATCCGTTAAGTTTATATGAAATAAAAGAACAAAAATTAGATAATTTAATTGAAACATTAAATAAAAATATTAAAAATGTTTTACAAGATAAAGATAATAAATTAAATAAAATAAAGTTATCAGTTGTCTTACAAAATCCGTATAATTTAATTAAGGATAAAAAAATAAAATTTGATTTATTACTTAATACTTTAAAATTAGTTAATCCCTTAGGAATATTAGATAAAGGTTATTCTTTAGTAGAAAAAGATGGTAAAATAGTTAAAAGTAATAAAGATATTAATATTAATGATTTAATTGCTATAAGATTACATGAAGGGAAATTAAAAGCCGAAGTAAAAGAAATTACTAATTGACAAACAAATATTCGTTTAGTATAATAAATAATACAAATAGGAGGTAAATATTATGGATATGCAAAAAACTTTTGAAAGTGCATTACAAGAATTAGAAGTTATTGTTAAGGAATTAGAAAGTGGTAATGTTGATTTAGATAATGCTATTAATAAATATACTGAGGCCATGAAATTGGCTAAGTATTGTAGTGAAAAATTAAATAATGCTACAGAAAAGGTTAATAAAATATTAACAGAAGATAATGAATTAAAAGAGTTTAAAACAGAATAGGTGATGATATGGAAGTTAAAGAAATAACTAATCGGGATACTGATTTTGCTAAGTGGTATACTGATGTTTGCATGAAGGCTGACTTAGTAGATTATTCTGGGGTAAAGGGTAGTATGATTATTAGACCCTTAGGTTATGCAATTTGGGAAAATATGCAAAGTGTAATGGATCGGATGTTTAAAGAAACTGGGCATGAAAATGTTCAAATGCCGATGTTTATTCCCGAATCTCTTTTGAATGTTGAAAAAGAACATGTTGCGGGTTTTGCACCGGAAGTAGCATGGGTTACCCACGGGGGCAGTGAAAAACTCGAAGAAAGAATGTGTGTTAGACCGACGAGTGAAGTTTTATTCTGTGAACACTATAAAAAAATTATTAAGACTTATCGGGATTTACCCAAACTTTATAATCAATGGTGTACAATAGTTAGATGGGAAAAGACAACTAGACCTTTCCTTAGAAGTCGGGAGATTCTTTGGCAAGAAGGACACACCATGCATCGGACTAGCGAAGAAGCAATGGCGGAAACTTTACGCATGTTTAATGTTTATAAAACTTTCCAAGAAGATTATTTAGCAATTCCTGTTATCACTGGTAAGAAAACTGATAAAGAAAAATTTGCAGGGGCTGAGGTAACTTATACGATTGAGGCCATGATGTATGATGGTTATGCCCTCCAAAATGGGACAAGTCATTATTTTGGTAATCATTTTGCGGACGCTTTTGGCATTAAATTTACAGATGCCGATAATACTTTAAAAGTGCCATATCAAACCAGTTGGGGAGCATCTACCCGTATGATCGGGGCCATAATCATGGTCCATGGTGATGATCATGGTCTAGTTTTACCACCTAAGATTGCCCCAACTAAAGTAATCATTATCCCAATTGGGGATGTCCAAGATAAATTAAGGGAATTAGAAAATAATTTAAAAGATAATAATATTACCTATAAAGTAGATGATTCTAATAAAAGTCCCGGCTATAAATTTGCTGATGCTGAGGTTAAAGGTTATCCAATTAGAATTGAACTAGGTAAAAGAGATTTAGAAAATAATAATGTAACTGTTGTTAGAAGAGATACTTTAGAAAAACAAGTAATTGAATATAATAATATTATTCCAACAATTAATGAATTACTGGAAGTTATTCAAAAAGATATGTATGAAAGAGCCAAAAAAAGACGGGATAGCATGATATATAATGCTAATACTTATGATGAATTAAAAGATATTGCTAAAAATAAACCAGGATTTATCAAAATTAATTGGTGTGGTAATGAGGCTTGTGAAAATAAAATAAAAGAAGATACCACCTTAAAATCTCGTTGTTTAATTGAAGATGAAGAAGTAACAGGTAATTGTGTAGTATGTGGTAAAAAGGCTGTAACTAGATTATATATTGGTAAACAATATTAATTAATATTAAATATTTGTTTATACTACTAATAGGGTGATTTATTTGAAAAAAATATTAATAATTTTACTTATTATTGCTATTCCTTTAAGTATCTTTATTTTCACTAATTTAAATAATAATAAAGATACACCAGTTAATTCTGATAATAATTTAAATAATATTAGTAAGTTAGATGAAATAATTAATAAAATGAGTATTGAAGAAAAAGTAGGGCAAATGTTTATGGTGCGTTGTCCAATTGAAAATGCTATAGATTATGTAAATAAGTATCACCTTGGAGGTTATATCCTTTATGGTAGAGACTTTGCTAATAAAACTAAAGAAGAAGTTATCGAAAACATTAATTCTTATCAAAACAATGCTAGCATTCCTTTATTTATTGGAGTTGATGAAGAAGGTGGCAAAGTAACTAGAGTTAGTAGTTATCAAGAATTTCGAAGTGAACCTTTTAAGTCCCCGCAAGAACTATATCAAGAAGGTGGTTTTGAAAGAATAACTGAAGATACTTTAGAAAAAGGTGCATTATTAACTAGTTTAGGTATCAATGTTAACTTTGCTCCTGTAAGTGATGTTTCAACTGATCCTACTGATTACATTTATGCCCGGTCTTTTGGACAAGATGCCACTCTTACATCCGAATATGTGAGTGTTGTTGTAACCGCCATGAAAGAAGCAAATATTGCATCAGTCTTAAAGCATTTCCCAGGTTATGGTAATAATGTTGATACCCATACAGGTATATCTATTGATACAAGAGATTATGAAACATTTTTAACAAGTGATTTTATCCCCTTTACATCAGGCATTACCGCCGGGGCTGATATGGTTCTTGTATCGCACAATATCGTAACATCTATAGATCCTGATTACCCAGCATCACTTTCTAAAAAAGTCCATGATATATTACGTGATGACCTAGATTTTACTGGCGTAATTATTACTGATGATTTATATATGGATGCTATCAAAGATTATCAAGACAATGAAGAAGTAGCAGTTATAGCTATTCTAGCCGGCAATGACTTAATTTGTACAACTGATTTTGAAACCCAAATTCCTGCAGTAATTAAAGCTGTAGAAGAAGGAATAATCAATGTTGAACAAATAAATGATTCAGTAAGAAGAATCTTAACATTAAAAGATGATTTAGGCTTAATTTAAAAAAGTTCCCAATTGTTCGGGAACTTTTTCTATATCATATTTCTTCTCTATCTATATTATCAGTAGTTAATTTATCTTTGGTTTTAGCATTATAAAATGTAATTTGATAACCACATATATTAGCAATTTTTTCAATTGTTTTGAAATCTGGTTGATTTATTCCATTTTCATATTGAGATATAGTATTTCTAGCAAAACCCGTTAATTGGCCAATTTGTTCTTGACTTAAATTACTTTTTCTTCGCATTGTTCTTAAAATTTTTCCTATCATTTTTATCACTCTTTTTGATTATCTCATTTTAAGAACAAAATTGCTTGACTTGTCTTGAATTATGACATATAATTTAACTGTGGTCTTATAATAAGAACAAAAGTGGTGATACTAGAATGACTCCAAAAAGAAATCTTTATAAAATATCGACGATCAGTTTAGGTTTACTATGTTTAATTTTAATTGCTACATTAATTATATTTGTAAGTTCTAAAGATAGTGAAACAATTTTAGAAAATGAAAATATAGTAGTAAATAAAAATAGTGCTTTAACAATGATGTTAGAAACAGATGTCGGTTCTAATGAATATGAAGTAGCAACATCCAATGAATGGCCAACGGAGGGATATATTTTTAATGCGGAGATGTCCGCGTGTGAAAGGGGTGGCAAACTTTCTTGGGATAATGAAAATAATAGAGTACTCATGGCAACAAGCAGTGCGGACAAGTGCTATGTGTATTTTGATAAATATACAACAGTTAGGATTACTAATGTAATAGCAAGTGATATAACAAATAACAGTATTACGCTAACAGTGGAAGCAACAGTAGGAGAAAATTCAATAGCAACATACTACTTTAGTTATGATGATGGTGTAAATTATGTTGAAAGTAATAGTAATACATATACTTTTAGTAACTTAGATATGGGAACATCATATAATTTTAAAGTCTATGTCGTTGATACCAACGGAATAAATTCAAATGTGTATTCATTAAGAGAATCAACTTCTTCCGCAATATATTTAGCCAATTTTATAAAAGATACAGTATATACTGGAAATGATGGAGATAATGGTTTATATTACCATGATGGAAGTGGAACATATACCAATGCGGCTCAGGAAGCAGGAGATAATTCATACAGATTTAGTGGAGCAAATCCCAATAACTATGTTTGTTTTGGTTCAGATGCGGAGACTTGTCCAAATGATAATTTATACCGAATAATTGGAGTATTTGGAGATCAAGTAAAATTAATCAAACATGATTATGCAAATAGTACAATGGTAGGAACAAATGGAGATTATTATGGAAATTATGGAAGTTTGGGAAGTTATTATAAAGGAAGTCACACAGCAGTAAATACATATTACTGGAATAGAAATGGAAGTAATACATGGAGTGCCAGCCAATTAAATACAGTAAATTTAAATACAAATTATATAAATTATTTAAATGGAATAAATTCTAAGTGGAATGAGATGATAGAAACGACAACATGGAAAGTAGGGGGGAATACATATCAAAATACAGAAAATGTAACAGTAAAAAATGCATATACAAATGAAATAGTGAGTCCAGCCGCAAATACAACATATAGTGCGAAAATAGGATTAATGTATGTAAGTGATTATGGATACGCAGCAAGTCCAGAAAACTGGAGAACGATTTTGGGCTATGGAGGTTATGATAATGATACAAATCGCAATAATAATTGGATGTACATGGGACTTCGGGAATGGACGATTACCCGCACCTCGAACAATACGACTTATGCGTTCGGCGTGAATCCTACAGGCATTGTGTTCAACGGCTACGTCGGCTACATCGACTACGGCGTGCGCCCGTCCTTCTATCTGAAGTCCAATGTTGCAATAACCTCCGGGGATGGGTCATCTTCTAATCCATATCGCCTGAGTTATAATCCTAGTGTGATAGAATTTAGTATTGATGGTAAAAATTATAGTGGTTATGATGAAATGACCTGGAATGAATGGATTAATAGCAATTTTAATGAAGCAAAGGAATATAAACTAATGTGTAATACTAACAACAATAAAGTATTATTTGGTGATTATAATTCCGTAGATGGTTATGAAATAAATGATGAAAATCATATAGTTGTTGGTAGCGATAAAATAATTAATGGCAAAAACTATACTCTTGGTAATTATAATTCCTATCAATGTAACTAAAAGCCAATAATTGGCTTTTTATTATGGATAAATATATCCATAATAAATATAGATGGTGATGTATGAAAAGATTAAAGATATTATTAATAAGTTTTTTACTGTTACCAATAAATGTCTTAGCCTATTCTGAATATATTATACCTGGGGGAGAAACCCTGGGGATTGAAATAAATTCGGATGGGATAATGGTAATAGGTTTTTATCAAATAAATGGTAAATTTAATAAAGGTAATCCTGTTATAAAGTCTGGTGATTATATAACAGCAATTAATGGAGAAGAAGTTGGTACGGTTGATGAATTAACGAAAGTTATTGAAAAATTTATAGGTAATGGGGAAGTAGAAGTAACTTATAATCGGAATGGTAAGAGTAAAACTAGTAAATTAGAATTAGTTAAAGATGGGGATATTTATAAAACTGGGTTATATGTCAAAGATACAATAACAGGTATTGGTACTCTTTCTTATATTGATCCGGAAACTAAAGTCTTTGGGGCTCTTGGTCATGAAATAGTGGAAAGTAATACTAATAGTGTTGTAGAAATAAAAAGTGGGATGATATTTCGTAATTATATAACCAGTATTGATAAAAGTTCTAATGGTATACCTGGGAGTAAAAATGCTAAATTCTATTATGATACTGTGTATGGTAAAATAATTAAGAATACTAATGTGGGTATCTATGGTATATATGATGCTGTTTTACCAAATAAAGAATTATATGAAGTAGCAGAACCTAGCGAGGTTAAAATAGGTCCTGCCACTATCTATACAGTCTTAGATGGGGAAGAAGTAAATAGTTATAGTATTGAGATAACTGCGATAAGTGAAACTAGTGATATTAAAAATATTTCCTTTATAATTGATGATGAAGAGTTGCTTTCCAAAACTGGGGGAGTTGTTCAAGGCATGAGTGGTTCACCGATAATTCAAAATGATATGATTATTGGGGCTGTAACCCATGTTGTCATTGATAATCCCACAACTGGTTATGGTATATTTATAACTACAATGTTAGAAGAAGGGGAAAAATAAGGCAGAAATGTCTTATTTTTAAATACTTTTAAAAAATTCTTCCAGCCATTTTTCAGTTAATTTGATTGATTTGATATCGACATATTCTGATGTTGAATGGGCATGTTTAATATCTGGAGAGATAACTGCCATATCTAAATCAGGTATTTTTTCTTGGAAGAATCCGACTTCTAAAGTAGTGTGTTGCCTTTTAACTTCGGCGGGAACAGGGCAAGTTGCCATTAATTTTTGGATTAGTGGTGAGGTATGATCAGTATGAAACCGCGGTTGAAAACCACATTCTACCATTTTAAAATCATAAATTTCAGCATATTGGTTTATATTTTCTAATGCTTCATTTGCTAGGGCATCATCATTACTCCGCAACCCTATTTCTAAATAAGTATCATCAATAACTCCGAGATTAACGGAAGTAATAACTTCTTTTAATTCATTATAACTTAAAACTGTCGAGGGAAAATTACTTAAAAATTTTAAGTAACTTAAAGTATCACTATAGACGTTAGTTCTTTTATGTATCTTTTTTGTTGTGATATTATTATCCACAATACTTAAATTATCGGCATTTAAAATAACTGTTGCTTGACTTGGGAAAACGCTATTTTTGGTTCCTCCCGTAAACTTGACTAGTTCAATATCTTCTTTAAGTAATATCTTCGCTAGAATAATAATGGCATTCTGCGGATCCTTATCGATATCAAACCCGGAATGTCCTCCAGGTAAACCGAAGAGAGTTACTTCATAAGAATATTTTTTAGAAGTTTTCTTCTTTTTTAAACTTTTATGCATCGTAATATCATAAAATAGGGCGGAATCATTAATTATTTTGCCAAAATCAAAACCATCTAAATTAATTAAGTATTTGCTAGTGAGTAAAGAAATATCGAAGTGCGTTGCCCCCACCATGCCATCTTCTTCTCCTGATGTAAATAAAGCATCAATATTAGCATTAATATTATCTAAAGCGTAAAGCATTAACGCAACCCCAATCCCATCATCAGCCCCCAAAGTAGTGTTATTGGCCTTTATTTTATCTTTCAGAAATACAAGTTCAATTCCTTGATTAAAATCATAATTATTATCACTTAGACAAACCATATCGGTATGACTTTGTAAAATAATATTGGGTTTATCCCCAATTCTTTTCTTAATTAACACATTATTATAATTATCTTTATAATATTCTAAATTATGATTCTTAGCAAAACTTACTAAATAATCCGCAATTTTCCCTTCATTACCAGAATTTCTCGGTATTTTAGCAATCTCTTTAAAATAATCTATCGTATCCAAATTTATCACCTTTTTTTAGTATAGACTGTTAAAATATTTTAATTCATGTTATATTATTAAAGGTGAGTACTTATGAAAATAATGGATAAGTTTTCAATTGAAAAAAACATAAAATTATATCGCACCATTCAAAATATAATTAATCCCAATTTTATAAATAATGAAAAATATATAGATGAATATTTAGATGGCGTTAAAGTTCGGGTATTTGATCTAAACAAAAGTACCAAGATTATTATTTATATCCATGGGGGAGGATTTGTCTCGGGAAGTATTGATACTTATAGTAATATTTGTTACCATTTAGCCAGCGCCACCAAATGTAAGGTGATATCGATTGCTTATCGCTTAGCCCCAGAATACCCGTATCCTTGTGGTTTAAATGATTGTTATAAGGTAGTATCTAACATTATGGAATATAAAAATTGGGAAGATATTACCATTATGGGTGATTCCGCCGGTGCCAATTTAGCATTCGCAGTTAGTCTAAAGGGCTTACATAAAAGAAGTTTTAGGGCAAGCAGGCTAGTCTTAATTTATCCTACTACCCAAACTGATTATAGTCTAGACACTAAATTTAAGTCAGTTATTTTAAATGATGGTAAAGGTTTTTTAACCCGGAAGAATTTAGAAGATTATATCAAAATGTATTTGCCAAAGAAAAATTATGACTGTCAATATGTCAATTTACTTAAGGCTAAACACTTATTTGGTTTACCCAAAACCTTAATAATAACGGGGAGTGATGACCCTTTATGTGATGAAGGCCTAGCACTGGCAAAAAGATTAAAAAGACATTTAGTTAGTGTTAAATATCACAACTTAAATGGTGCAACCCATGGTTATTTTACCAATATTTTAGATACAAAATATACTAATTTAACCATAGAATTAATTAAAGGATTTATAGGTGATTAATTTGAGTAAATGGTATAGATTAGATAATGCCGCGAAAATATTTCCACCATCTAAAAATAAATATGATGCCAAAATATTTCGCTTTAGTGTTAGTTTAAAGGAAAACGTTGATAAAAACATATTAGAACAAGCCTTAAATAAAACGTTAATTGAGTTTCCAATATTTTCATCAGTTTTAAAACGGGGCTTTTTTTGGTACTACCTGGAGGAATCCAATATTAAACCCCTAGTTTTAGAAGAACATCAAAGACCTTGTAGTACTTTTGATACTCCTTTATTATTTCAAGTAACTTATTATAAAAAAAGAATTAATTTAGAAGTTAATCATGCTTTAACTGATGGCTCTGGAACCTTAACATTTTTAAAAAGTTTAGTGGCCAGTTACCTAGATATAAAATATAATTTAGAAAGTAGCGATGTTATTAATAAAGCCAGTACCAAGGAAAGTAGTATTGATTCATTTAAGAAATATAAGACCGGCAAGGTGGGCAAATCTTTATCTAATAATAAAATGGCTTACCAAATTCGGGATGAAAAATATGCCGAAAATCGGCTGAAAGTAATCGAAGGCATTATGAGTTCTAGTGAGGTATTAAAAAAAGCCAAAGCCTATAATGTATCTTTAACAGTATATCTAGCGAGCATTTTAATTAAAAGTATTGGAGAATCCATGACTATTAAAGATCGCCGCAAGCCAATTGTCCTAGTTATTCCCGTTAATCTTCGCCAGTATTATCCATCCTATACAGTTCGTAACTTTTTTAATGCTGTCAATATCAGTTATCAGTATAATGGCGAAGATATCAAAGATATTATTGCTTTAGTAAATGAAGAATTTAAAAAACATTTAAATCCCGATAATATCAAAAACAAAATGAATAATATGGCTAAATTAGAAGATATTTTTATATTACGTTTAATACCGATATTTATAAAAGACTTAGTTTTACGTTATGCTTATAAACTAACAGATCATTACACAACAATGACTTTATCGAATATCGGGGTAATAAAGATGCCCGAAGTCTATCAAGAATATATCGATTATTTTGATGTCTTTATTAGCACTTCCCGTATTCAACTTTGTATGTGTTCCTATTTAGATAAATTGCTCTTAAGTTTTACTTCTCAGTTTATTAATAGCGAAATTGAACAGAACTTTTTTCGTTATTTAACTAGTGAGGGCATTAAAATTACGATTAATACCAATAAAATTGGAGGGGATAATAATGCGGAAATGTCTTAAATGCAATGTTTCGATTGCTAGTGATACAGATATTTGTCCTTTGTGTAAAACACCAATAAATAAAGGCAAAAGTTATGATGTATTTCCCAAAATCGCCTATAACTATAAGCATCATAATTTACTTTTAAATATTTTAAAAGTTTGTTCAATCATTGCGATATTATTATGTTTATTTTTAAATTATACGATTAATAAAACAGTTTCCTGGGCCTGGTTTGTTATCGCTGGCATTTGTTCATTCTGGCTAACGTTAACGACAGCCTTAAAAGGGCGTAATCATTTCATGAAAATGCTATTTGCTGAGATGATTTTAATAATTATTGTCTCAATTCTCTGGGACTATTTCACTGGCTTTAATTTATGGAGTATTAATTATTGTCTGCCTTTTTTATGTAGCGTTTATACGATATCAATATTAATAATGCGCATATTTCGGGCCAAACTGGCTAAAGATTTCATCTTTTTTGCCACAATTAATTCGATGATTGGTCTAGTCCCTGGCATTTTACTCATGTTTGGTGATGTTAGTGTCGTTTGGCCTAGTTACATTTCTGTTATAATTAGTATTGTGGTTTTAGGCTTCTTGTTAGTCTTTAACCATCGTCAAGTCAAAAATGAGTTAGAAAGGAGGTTTCATATTTAATGGATCTAACATTTTTGGCCGCTGAAAATAAAAAATTTAATGTTCGGAGTGCAGCAATAATTAAATATCAAGATAATTTTTTACTTAGTAAAAGAGAGGATAAGGATTATTACAGTATTCCTGGGGGAAGAGTTAGTTTTGGTGAGGATAGTAAAAGAACCATAATTCGGGAGTTAAAAGAGGAATTAGAT
>CALVVK010000010.1 GCA_944363825.1 uncultured Bacilli bacterium
GAAAAAAAGATAAAATATTTGGAAGAAAATATCGAACAAAAAATAAAAACAGCAGTAGAAAAATTAGTTAAAGATGTTATGTTAGAAAACGAGGCTTTAAAAGAAGAAAATGCCAAGTTAAAAAAGCTACTTAATTTAGACAGTTCAAATATATGATTTTGAAAAACTAGAAAACATTAACTTATTAAGTGATGCTGGTTCTTGGATACTTTCTAGTGCACATGAATTAAAACTTTGTTCCCATAATAAAATTACCATAAATACTTGTGAATTTCATGTTAAACAAAAAATTAATAGATCTACTCATGATAAGGAATTAAGACAAGAGATTGCTAATATAATATATGAACTAGAAGATAAGAAAAAGTTTATTGAAAAGATGGATGAACTTATCAATAATGCTACCAAAGATTCTAGAAAAAAAACATTGGAAAGGGATTATAAATATGAAGTATTCCGCTATTCCTAAAGCATATTCTAAAGATAATATAGAGAATTATCTTAAAATTCAAGAAATATTTTTAAATAATGTTTCCATTTTAAAATATTATTTAGATACCTATAATTCTGATGAAAACTATGTTTTTAACGAAGAAAAAGAAGTGTATCATTCTCCATTGAAACAATTCACTTCTAACATTCCTATTATCCGTACTTCTTCTCACTATTCTAAGGCTTTATACGGTATTTCTCATCCTGTTTAATTTATTCCGATAAATTTAGACTCCGTCCCCAAAAAAATCGTAATAGAAAAAGGTTATGATAATTATAACCATAACCTTTTAAACACTTATTAACTACCTTATAATGCCATAATCTTATCAATAGATAAGCCAGTATATTTGGCAATTATATCAAGATTAACACCATCTTTTTTCATGTTACTAGCAATGTTATTAGTACTTTGAGCCATTCCCTGAGCCATTCCAGTATTTGTGGCTTCTTCGATGGCATATGCTTTTATCTCTTCAAATTCCCGTTCCAATCTTTCTTTCGCAGTCAGTTGCACTGGAATCTTGCCTTCTTTAATTTGTTTTCGGTACTCATCTACTTTCATTAAAACATCATCTCCTTTAATAAATTCTCTTATTTTATTTTCTTCTTCCCGAGTTACATATAAATATGTGAGTCTTCTCTCTAATTTACTAGTTGCAAACTTATTATAGCATTTTTCCTCACCATTTACAAGATTAAATTCTCTTATTTGAACTTTATCTGTATATATGACTTTATTATTAGTCATAAATAAGTAACTGGTGTCAAACTCTTTTATACCTTTTTCGTTTTCTTTAAACGAATTGATATTAACTAAGATTGCAGTTACATTATTATAACGATTATTTATATCTTCATAATAATAATCATATACCGTACTTAAATACAATAATTTATTAGTACGTAAATTGTGATAATAATTCCTATTCATCTCAAAGATTAAATAAGTCTTATCAACTGCTACAATAACGTCGCTCCGATATTCATTCAATTTAGTGTTTCCAAAAATAGAATCAATATATTTCATATTTTTGAAAACGTAACCATAGTCTAAATTAAGAATATCGCTCACAATACTGGCAACAAAAAAGCGTAATCCTCTTGACTTAAAGACATATTTAAAACGTCCATCATAAGTTAGATCGCCAGGATTTTTAACCTTAACCATAAGCCCTCCTTTCCTTAAAATTTTTAATTATAAATAACTAGTCATGGCATATTACCAAAACCTCCCTTCACTATATATATACACGCCCAATCCCCCGATTTCCTTTTTTTTGATTAAAAGTTCTCAAATAAAGACATTATTTCAACAAAAAAACTGATAAACTATCAACATTGATATATTTATCAGCTTTATATTAACTTTTGTATCACTTTTATGATGGTATCGATAGTACTACGGAAGTGTTATATATGTCACAAAATAACCTAAAAAAACTAAGAAAAGAACACAATTTAACCCAAAAAGAGATTGCTAAAATAATAAACTGTAATAGAAGTACTTACAATAATTATGAAAGAGGTATTATTATAATCCCTTTAGATATTGCTGATAAATTATCTATTTACAATCAAGTTAGGTTATCTTATATTTGTGCCTTAGATCAAGAATATCAAAAAAAAGAAAATATTAAACCAATTAATTATGAAAAACTGTTAGAAAATTTAAACAATTTAAAAAAACAATATAAACATACTTATAAAGAAATTGCAATTAATATAAATTGTACTGAATCAACAGTCCAAAGATATTTTACTAATGTCTTTTTACCTCCACTCGATCGCCTTATCCAACTTGCTCAACTATACAACATTGATTTAGATGTTTTATGTGCAAAAGAAAATTTTTCCCATTAAAAAATACCAAGTTTTTATTTCTTGGTACTTTCTAATATATCTTTAGCCCCTTGATAAGGTAACCAACAGCAAGTTTTACGACTGGTATTTTTATTATCGACATATACTACTGCTTCTTTTAAGACATCCGGATCATAATCTTTATCATTTAACATATTATCCATATTATTTATATAGTTTAAAGCCGCACTAACACTTTTATCTTTTAAATTAGTTGTCATAATTGATGCTGAAGAAATACTAATGGCACACGCTTCCCCAGTAAAAGCAATATCCTTTATAATATTATCTTCTATTTTCATATATATATCTAAATTATCAATACAATTAGTATTTCTAGTATTGGCTTTTAAATATGTTTTATCCAAAACATTTCTTCTATTCCGTGGATTATTATAATGATCCATTATTATTTCTCGTTTATTCAATTATATCATCTCACTAACTATTTTTTCTTTATCACTTAAAAGTTCTACCAATTCATCAATTTCTGTTTCTGTATTATAAAAATATAAACTTATTCTTAAAGTATTAGTAACTCCCGTAACATTTTTAGTTAATTTAGCACAGTGATTACCTGCTCTAACGCATATGTTGTATTTATTCAAGTAATAAGCAACATCTTGGGAAAAAACACCTTCAACATTAAAGGTAACTATCCCACTATCAGCCTCCAGATTGATGATATCGATGTGGGGAATTTTAATTAATTTATCAATTAAATACTCCCGCAATTGAATTTCTCTTTCGCGGATTTTATCCCGTCCTATTTTGTTGATGTATTCTATTGCTGCTCCAAGACCGATCACTCCTGCAATATTTGGGGTTCCCGCTTCTAATCTAGTTGGTAATTCTTTTAAATAAATCTCACTTGGAGAATCAAATGAATCATTCATGCCACCCCCAAGATTAATCGGATCTAAGTTTTCCAATAACTCCTTTTTACCATATAAAACACCAGTACCAGTTGGTCCTAACATTTTGTGGGCTGAGAAGGCTAGAAAATCGACATCCAAATCTTGAACATCAACTTTCATATGGCCAATACTCTGCGCTGCATCGACAACAACAAATATATTGTTTTCATGCGCAATTCGCACTATTTCTTTAATTGGGCGAACATCCCCAACCACATTAGTAATTTGGGCTAAAGCAATAATCTTAGTCCGGGGTGAAATACTTTTCTTTAAATTATCAATAGTTAAATGCAAATTGTCATCTAAAGGAATAAAATTTACTAAACAGCCATGCGTATTAGCAAGCCTAAACCATGGCAAAACATTGGAAGCATGTTCCGTTGCTGTTATTAAAATTTCATCCCCGGCTTCAACTAACCCTGCAAAAAAACCAGTTGCTATCATATTAAGGGAATCAGTTGCTCCACTTGTAAACACCACTTCTTCTTTACTCTTAGCATTAATAAATTCCGTTACCAAATCTCGGGCATTTTCATACTCCATATCCACTTTATAAGAAATATCATAATCACCCCGATGGGCATTAGCACTATACTTTTCATAATACTCTTGCATCTTATCAATTACCACCTGCGGCTTTAAACTTGTTGCCCCATTATCTAAATAAATTATATCTTGTTTTAACATTGGAAAATCATCTCTATTCATTTTCCCACCTTCTTTCTTGTTAATATATTTTATTCCCTAATTTAAAACTAACTTATAACATAAGCCTTGTCCAAAACAAAAATTTCTACTATTTTAACATAAATCCTCATATTTTACAAAAAAATAGTTGACTCAGAATAAATATTTGCTATAATAAAACTTGTAGGGCAACATCCATTTTCATATTTTTACTAAAGATATTTTTATATCTTTGATGTTGTCTTACAAAAAGCACAAGTTTTATACCTGCGCTTTTTTTGTTGGTTTCTTTTCATTCAAACGATATTTAACATTCATGGCAATAACACTATAGATTATTGAAGCAATTGGTACACTTATAAGCATACCTAAAATTCCATTTATACTTGCTCCGATAGTAACAGCCACTAAAACCCAAATCCCCGGCAGACCCACAGACTTACCGACTACTTTGGGATAAATTAAATTGCCTTCGAGTTGTTGTAATACAATAATAAATAAGATAAATATTAATGCTTGAATCGGACTAATCATAAATATTAAAAATGCCCCAATAATTGTGCCAATAAATGCTCCAAAAACAGGAATTAAAGCCGTGAATCCGACTAAAACAGAAATTGTGGTCGCATATGGCAAACGTAATATAAACATTCCAATAAAACAAAGGACCCCAATAATTATTGCTTCAATGCATTGTCCTCCAATAAAATTAGCAAATGTTTTATTAGATAAAGAAGCAATATCTTGAATTTTTTTTCTTTTCGCATCAGGCACATATGCTTCTAACAATTTATTTACCTGCGCCCCTAATTTTTCTTTTTGACCTAAGAAATAAATAGCAAAAACTATTCCAATAGTAACATTTATAAAACCAGTTACAACATTAGTAGCAATACCCAAAGTAACTTCTAAAACCTGATTACTATTTTCTTTAATATAAGTACTAGCACTATCTCCTAAAGCCTTTAAAACTTCTACTATTTCATTGACAATATTTGAATCTATTCCAAGGTTATTGAGCATACTCTGTAAATTTTCATTATATTTTGGAATATTATCCGCAAATATGGCAATTGTATTTTGCAAATTAGGAATTATTAAAAATAATAAAAAGACAATAAAACCAATAACAATTGTTAAGGCTAAAAGTAAACTAACAGTTCTTTTAGTTGTGAGGGATGCTTGCCAATTTTTAAACCACTTCTTCTCGATTACATTAATTAAAACATTTAAAACAAAAGCAATAGCAAGCCCAATAATAAAAGGCATAAGTAGTTTAAAAATATATTTTAATATTCCAATTATATCTTTAATATAAATAAAAGCAAATATAAGTATTACCGTATATAATATTATTTTTTTTAACTCTTTTAAACTAAATGATTTCATGCCATCCTCCTGATATTAATTATAAACTAACTATTAATTAAATACTAGTCTATTCCGCAATTAATGATAAACTAACCCGATTCTTTTCCTTTTCAATACCACAAATATAGACATTTATGATATCCCCAACTTTTAATATTTCACTAGGGTGACTGATAAAATCTTTGCTCATTTTAGATATATGAACTAAAGCATCATCATGTAAACCAATGTCAACAAATGCTCCAAAGGCTGTAACATTACGAACTGTTCCTTCCAAACTCATACCAAGTTCTAAATCATCGATAGTAAGTATGTCACTGCGTAAAGTCATTTGTTTTATTTCATCCCGCGGATCAATTACGCCATTTACTAAATTATTTTTAATTAAATCCCATTTTTCTTCCGAAATATCGTACTTATTCATTACTTCACTTTTATTTAAAGCATCAATTTTTTCTTTCATGTAATCAGTTCCAACTTTAGCTACATCGATATTGTTGTCCGCTAAAATTTTACTTACAACTGCATAATCTTCGGGATGAATATTAGTTTTATCTAAAGGATTATCACCATCAAATATGCGAAGAAATCCTGCTGATTGTTCGAATGCTTTAGCATTATTTTCGACTACTTTAAGTTCTTCCCTGGACTTAATAACCCCATTTTTCTTGCGATAATCTAAAATTTTTTTAATTATACTCTTACTAAGACCAGAAACATAACTTAAAATACTTTCACTTGCATTATTTAAATCAACTCCCACTTTATTAACGACTTTACTAACGACAAATCCCAACTCTTCATCGAGTTCTTTTTGCTTTAAATCGTGTTGATAAAGGCCAACGCCAATACTTTTCGGATCAATTTTAACTAATTCGGATAAAGTATCTTGTAATCGTCTGCCAATACTTACAGCACTTCTTTGTTCCACTGAATAATCGGGGAATTCCTTCTTGGCTAAAGGTGATGCTGAATAAACACTGGCTCCCGCTTCACTGACAATGACATATTTAACATCTAGATTATATTTTTTAATCAAGTTAGCAACAAATGCTTCACTTTCACGGGAAGCCGTACCATTACCAATGGCAATAATTTTAATGCCATGCTTTTGGATTAGCGCGAGCATAATTTTCTCCGCCATGTCGACTTCTTTTTTTGGCTCATGGGGATATATCACACCAATTTCTAGGACTTCTCCCGTTGGTGATAATGCCGCCAACTTACAACCAGTTCGAAAGGCTGGATCGAAACCCATTACAACTTGCCCTTTAATCGGTGGCGTCAAAAGTAAATTTTCTAAATTATTCCCAAATTCATTGATACCAAATTCACTGGCTTTGTCATATAATTCATTCTTTATATCCCGCTCTAAACTAGGTTCAAGTAGTCTTTTCCAAGCATCTTCAATATAATTTTCCATATCAGATACTAATGGACTTTTTTTATTACCGATTACTTCGTTGTGTAAGTATTCTAAGACTTTTTTACTATCGACACTCAAATTATAAGTTATTACTTTTTCTTTTTCGGCTCTAGCAATAGCCAGGGTTTGATGTGGTTTCATATTGGTAATTTTTTGTTCAAAATCATAATATATTTCATATACTTTGTTGGGATCTTCCGCATTTTTCTTAATTTTTCCTCTAACTACCCCATTATACCAATAATAATTTCTAATATACTTCCGATATTTAGGTTTATCACTAATCCAATCCGCTATAATATAGCCGGCGTGCAGCATAGCATCATCCACAGTTTTAACTTGCTCATTCAAATAGTCTTCGGCGACTTCTTCTCTAGTCTTATTAGGAAGCATCATGATAATCTTCGCTAAAGGTTCAAGTCCCATCTTAATTGCTTCCGTACCTTTAGTCTTTCTCTTTTCTTTAAATGGTGTATAAATATCTTCCACTTCACTTAACTTAGTTGCTTCATCTATTGCTTTAATGAGTTCTGGTGTAAGCATCCCTTTTTCAGCAATTAATCTCTTAACATCATCTTTTCTTGCTTGTAAATTCACCGCATAATTATATTCTGTTGCAATTTCACGCAATTCCTCTTCATTCAAATTACCCGTTACTTCTTTACGATACCTAGCAATAAAAGGAATAGTTGCCCCTTCACTAAGCAAATTAATGACATTCTTAATTTGATATTCTGCTTTATTTATTTTTTTACTAACTTTACTAATTACATCTTCATTCATTACTTTTACCTCATTACAATTATAAGGGATTTTTCCCTTTAAAACAAGACTTATCATGACTGTTGACAACCCCAATGGCTTGTAAATAGGCAAAAATTATCAATGTGCCAACAAATTTCATTCCTTTAGCCTTTAAAATTTTCGCTATCGTATCCGATAATTCATTATGAGTAATATTACTATCTAAATAAATTATTTTATTATCGGTAAAACTCCAGATAAAATTGGCAAATGTTTGATATTCTTTTTGGATATCTAAAAACACTTTAGTATTATTGATAACAGCCACAATTTTTCTTTTATTTCGAATTATTCCTTGATCATGCATCAATTCATTTATTTTTTCTTCATCATAATTTACTATTTTCTGGGCTTCAAAATTATCAAAAGCCACTCTAAAGTTTTCACGTTTCTTTAATACTGTTTCCCAAGATAAACCCGCCTGGAATATTTCTAGAATTAATAACTCATATAATTCCTGATCATCATATTTAGGTACTCCCCATTCAAAATCATGATAATCAACATATAAGGGATTATCTAAATTTACCCAAGAACAGCGTTTCATTTATTTACTCCCATGTAATATTTACGTTCCGCAAGCATGCTAGCAACATAATCGAGTTCCTCATATTCGGCATCGGTTAAGTCATCATCTACTCTATCAATTAATAAAAGAACTTCATCAAGAGAATTACATTTAGTAACATCGATATTGTATTTTAAAAGCACACTTGCCTCACTATCGTTAATTAAAATATTTTTACCCATTTTTCTTAATTCATCCATTACTTAACTTCCTCGAGCATTTCGTTTATTTCATTTTTAGTGTAACCACCATAACCCCAAAGTGGAACATCATTTTTATAGTTATTGCAAAAATCAATAATTTCTTTAACTATCTTAACAGATATTTTTATATCATGATCAGCAAGTACTTGTTTATAACTATTCTTACTAAAAGTTCCCATATGTAAAAGAAATAAAGCCATCATCGCTAGACTATCTTTAGTATCATTACTAAGATGAACACTGCGCATGATATCAACTATTTTGTCAGGCAAAGCATTTTCAACAAAAAAGCAATCCATTTCCCATAAATTAATTTCTTTATAACCATATTTAGCATCCCGTTCTAAAATAATGGCTTTATTGGTGGGATTATCTCCAACTAAAGAATAATATTCACCATCAATTTCAGCATCAGTGTTTCTAACTAAAGTATCTAATTCTTTTAAAGTATAATTAATATTGTGAAAATCTCGCATTATTTTTTGCAAATCTTTTCTTTTAATTACGCCATTCGCATACAAATAAGCATTGATAAGACCATCCATAAAAAAGTCACTTGTAAAATTATTTTTAGAAATAATTTCTTCTATTTCTAAAGGTAAAACAATTTCTTTTTCTCCAGCATTATTGTATAGAAAATAAAATCCTTGACATACTTCTTTGGGATCAACCACCATATCAAAAAATTCATTATCAACATAAAGAAGACTATCAGCATCAAACTCCAGGTCTAAATCAATATATCTAGTAAAATTTTTAACAATTGAATGTTCTAAACCCTCTAAAGAATCAGTACCATAATAATCCTCTAAAACACTTAGAGCCTTTTTATTTAATTTCTTTAGACAGTCTTTTAAATTCTTTTTCTTAGGTGTTTCTGGCAACCAAAAATTAGCAACATCATGCTCATATTTAGTTTGCCCTCCATATTGCCAATAATAGATATCCCCAAAATCATTTAGCATTCCTTGCAAATTATTAAGCTGTTCGGCATTAAAATTATATTCTTTAGCAAAATCAGCAATAATATCTTTGATATTCCGAGGACTTATTAAAACATATTCAATAAAACTGCCATAAATTTGGGCATAATCCACCCCAAAAGTATCTGCCATATTCGCAACAATAATATTAATGCGAGCAAAATTAGAAATTAATTCTTCCATTTCCCGAAAAGCATAAGTAACATTGACATTTTTCTTCGCAGCCTCTACTAAAGGAACAAACCGCGGCCACAAATATTCTTCTTTTTTAATCGTTACAAATTCAAAATTTTTATCTAATAAATTGAAGACAAATTCCCAATCGACATCTTTAGAAATCATTCGTTCATAATCATATACAATTTTATTTTTCTTAACTAAGCCATAGCAATTAAAATATAATAATGACAGTAAAGCCACATCATTAAGCCAAGCATTTTTCCAAACCCCAATATTGATTTTCTTTTTATATATTTCCGCCAAGTCATTGGGGATATACATGCCTGACTCTCTTTTATCTTCATAATAAAACAATACCCCAATAGATACTAAGGTAAATTCATCAATCATAACATTTTCTTTATCAACGGCCATTTCTAATTGTTCTAGATTAAGTCCAGAAATGGTATACATTGTCCTGGGAAATGATTCCAATATTTTTTTATTTAAATAATCAACTAATTCATTTTTCTTTAAGTTCTTTACTTCCTCATAAACATTAATATTGCAAGCAATTTCTTGTAATTCAACCTTACTATATAAATTTAAACAATCTTTTAAATTACCATTTGGTTTCTTATAAATAACTAATTCCATCATTTTTTGCACCTCAACTTTAATTTAATTGTACTAAATTTATTAAAATTAGTCTATATTTAATCTATAAATTCCTTTAAATCAGTAATAAGACTCTCTTGATAACCAACCATTTTAGTTTCTAAAATAGCACTTTTTATTATATTAACATCATTATTAACAATATTATTTAACTTTTTTAGTCGCTGTTTACTAATTTCTTTATTACTAAGACATTTATTAAAATGTTCTAAATCATAAAAGATCAACTCTAAATTAGCATATTTACTTTTTAATTTATCAGCAATAAGTAGTCCTTCGGGATCAAAATCACCATTATAATAAAATTGATGGTTATTAAATTTCTTCATAATTTCATAAAAGGCTAAATTAGGATTACCATTAGTAACAATTATTCCCCATTTTGTTTTGCCAACTAAATATTTTAATACTGAAGGATTTTCCACAATAAGTACTTTTTTATTTAAGGTATATAATTCTTTTAAACTACTTATATTGCTAACATTTAAAGTAATTACTTGATTTTTATTTGCTAATATATCCAAATAATCTTCTCCCCGTAAGTTATAAATCATCACATTATTGGAATAACTATCATTAATTAGATTAAAACTATTTAAAAGTTCTATTTTTTTATCCCGTGAATCAGGAAAAGTAAGCTGATGATATTCTACTAAGAATTTTAAAAACAAATTAAAATTCTTAGTATCCCAATCAAAATAATGAGGGTCATTTGTTATGTTACTTGCAAAGACATTTAAAAGAATTGGTTGCTTCGGCAAATTAATTAAGGCTTTAAAAACATTATATACCAGATTTTTCTCTTTTTTAAGTAAATTTATAATTGTTTTGGAATCATTATTAATAAAATAATCTACTATCTTATTATTAAAGTACGCTTTTAATTCCATCAACAATTTATTATTATTAACATCAAGTTCATTTTTTTGCTCTTCTTTAGTTATAATAACGCCATAAAGATACTTTAATATATCTAGAATATCAACACCAACATATTTACTTTTATTTAAAGAATTAATTATATCTTTAATCTTAATTTTATTAATACCGATATTAAGTATTTTACCATTTCGTAAAAACTTTTCAATTTCTATAAGTTCCTTTTCATTTTCAATATTTATTGAAACAATTCCAATCAATTGACTAGTCTTTATATATTTATCCCTTAAAGCCCTAAATAATGGTTGTAATTCCGCTTTTTTAAAATATTCTAAATTCAATTTCCATACTCACTTTCATTAGTTACTAAGCATCTTTTTACGCCATCCCACTTAAAACGCATGATACTTATTACATCTGAACCCGGCAGGTGATGCAGTTCGGAAATTGCCAAACTCTTAACAGTATGGTAATCGCCCCATAAAATTTGACTAGTTAAAATATAATCCAAATCTAATTCTTCCAATATTCTAAATGAATCTTCAATATTGGCATCATCCACACCCGCAAATGCTTCATCCAAAGCAATTACTCTTGGAGCATCACTCCTTGCGGCATTAAATTTAGCATTAATACCTGCAAATAGCGGAATATACATCGCAATTGCTTTTTCACCCCCACTAAATTTGGAAAATTCTTTATCCGTGAGTTCTCTTTTTTCTCCACCGGCTCTTTTGAAATACAATTTAAATTGAAACCATTTCCGATAATCTAAAACACTTTTGATAACCTCAATATAATTAATTTCAGCATCATCATACTTTTCTTCTTCCAAAGCAATTTTACTTCTAAAGTGAGCAACGATTTTTTTAGAATCTTCTTCACTCAAAATTTGAGCATCAGCATTAAAGATGTTAACAACTTCATTAGTATCGAGTTCTTGTTCCGTATCTTTAGTCTTTCCTTGCCAACTAAGTGAAAAAGTAAGCCCACTAGATGTATTCATTTTCTCCATTATCCGCTTTACATCTTCAACCCATTTTTTACTACTTCTAATTTTCTCTCTAATACTATCCCCAACATTATTTAAAAGTAAATCTTCAAATAACTTTCGATCTTCTTCATTAAGTAAATTACGATTACGTTCCAGTTCTTCTTCAATAGTTTTACTTAATTCCAAAATATTAACGTTTTTACCATTCTTACCCCTAAATTCCAAATCAGTCCTTTTCGCATTAATCAGTATTTCTTGCACAACTTTTAATAATTCTTCATCCGTAGTATACTTTTCGGCATCACTCTCTAAATTATCAAAAGGATAAACTTTCCGTCCAGCATAGTTTTGCAATTTAAAGGCATGATCATTAATCCGGTCATTAAAGTTATCACTAGCATCATTTAAATTTCTTATCTTATCTATTTTATAATTTTTAAACCACTTATCAACATCATCTTCTAAATTTTGATTTCGACTATAACCTAAATTATATTCCAACATAAATACATCATATAAAACTTTATTAATAATGGTATCATCTTTTATTTCTTTTTGCATCTTGCCTAAATTTTCTTTTTGATGTTCTAATTCTGTTTTCATTTTAGCATTAAGTTCAATTAACTCTTCTCTTCTTTTATTTAAACTATTTTGTTCTTCTTTTAAATTATCTAATATTTCTAAAACGTTCTTATACTTATCTTGTTCTAATTCGGCATTTATGCTAGCAATTTGTTTTTCGATATTATTAATATTGGCTTGAATTTGTCCTAATTCTACTCGAATATTATCTAAATCATATTCCAAATCACTAACCGTACTTTTCAATATATCAATCATACCATTAACTTTATCTTTATTATTACTTAAAGTTAATATGTAATTAGTATCTACTAATAAGTCATTTAAGATAGTAGTAGTTGCATCTAAATCACTTAAAGATATTCCCCCATTATAATCTTTCATAATAGATAAAATTTCTCTATTATATTTATTTATTCTATCCCCTATTAAAGCAATATCTTTTTCTTTACTAGTAATTAATTCTTTAGTATTAGTAATTACTTGTTCCATACTTTTTAAATCATTGATTAAAGAAATAAATGTATTTAGATTAAGGTCTTTATTATATTCTTCATTTAATATCTCAATACTCTCTAAAGTAGTATTATAATCATTATTTATTTTAGTTAATTCTTCATCTACTACTAATAATGCATCATCAATATCTTTAGTAAGTTTTTGGATATATTTTTCTCTAGTTACATTACCTATATATTTTAAATCATAATCGGATATACTATTACCTTCAATAATACCAATCCGATATGTTCCATCAGCGTTGACAAAAACATTACCATCACTAATGCTAATACTTTCTAGTATCTCTTTTACTTCCGTCTCATAATTAGTATCAGTTATATCAAAATACTGTAAAATAGAATCATTAACTTTTTTTAAATTCCCAAAAGTTTTAGGCATATTTTTACTTCCCTTGATAACAAGAGTTTGTAGTATTCCCATTGCCCTTAGAGCATTTTCTAAATTCTTTTTCTCGACAATACTAACATTTTCCTTAAAATCAATAAGTTCATATAAATAATTGGCATTAACACCTAAAGACTTGGCATATTCTTTTCTTTCAGTATCATCAATATTATTTTCAAATACATTGATAAGATTATTTTTAGTATTTTCTAACTCATCTTTTCTTTGTAATTCTTTTATTTTCTTTTTATCAAGTAAATTTAATGCTCTGGCTAAATCTTCTTTATAAGCAAAATATCTTTTACTAAGTAAATCTTTTATTTCCGCCTTAACATCATAATTCATCTTCTTTAAAATATTTTTTATTTCTTCAATTAAATCAGTTTCAATAACAAATACTTTATTATTTTGCATAGCATAAAAGTTATCAACTAAGTTATTGATTTCCGCAATCACTTTTTGTGTAATTTCATTTGCTTTTAGACCATAGTTATTTAATTTAACATTTTCTCTAGCCATATCATCTTCCAGCAAATTTTTACTTCTTTCAGCCTTTTCTTTTTCGGTTGCTTTAATCTTTATTTCTTCAATTAATGCTTTTTTAGTGGTAATAATATTACCTAATTCTTTTAATGAATCAATACTTATATCTAAGTTTATTAAATCATCAAAATTACTCATAGTAATATTTGTTTTTAAATCAAGTAATTTATCATTATATTCTTTTTCTAATATATATAATTCATCTTCTTTTAGGGAAATATCATTAGTTTTTTGCTCTAAATTTTCTTTCTTATTATTTAAATTTTCTTCTGTTTTTTGGAGTCTATCTTTAAATTCTTGATATCTTTCTTTATACGTATTTAATGAATCAATTAAAGAATTAACATCTTGCAAAGATAATTCATTAATTCTGACATTTAAATCAGTCAAACGCAATTTAATTTCTTCTTGTTCAATACTATAATTATCGATATCTTTAGTCATATTTTGAATATTTTCATCTAACAATAATGCTTCATTTTCTTTTTTCTTAAGATTATTTTTCGCTTCAATATAACTTTTAGCCTTAGCATATAAAACATTATCACTATAGTCATAAAAACTATTTTTAAGTAAACCTAAAATACGATTTTCTTCGGTTAGATCTTCAATATTTTCTTTATAGCGATTCATATTTTCAATCGAATCACTTATTTTTTGAATATCAGCCTCAGAAATAGGTTCTAATACTCCCGATAATATATCTTCTAATTTTGTTGGTCGATATTCTTTTGATAATTTAGGACTACGAAGTTGCAGCATTAAATTGATAAGTTCCGTATACATACTGTCTGTTTCAAAACCAAATAGTAATCTATTAACCATGTTTTTATAATCTTTGATAGTAGTAACAAATTCGCCGCCAGTCCCAACTTCAATTTGACATTCTCTTTTAGTTAAAGGAACTTTGTTTAAATGACTTTTATATAAAGAAAAACCATTTTTAATCCGCCGATTGTCAGTTAAAGCAAAGCCCCAAAAATCAACATTGCGATTTCGAACTGCTTTTAGGCCAATTCCAATGGTAATGTATTTATTAATATCACTCCGAAAAAACTCCATATAAATATAACTAGTTGACTCGGTGGCATCACTATCTTGGGCCAAAACATATTCTTCTATCTTCCGGTCTCTACTGCCAAATGTATCAAATCGTTCGGGATTTTTATTACCATCAAATAAAAGCGGTAAAACTGATACCATCGTAACACTTTTACCAGTACCATTACTCCCCCGCAGTAATAACTTCCCATCATAAAAGTGAAATTCTTCTTCATCATATAACCAATAATTTAAAAATCCTATTTTATTTATCTTATAACGCATTTTTTACTCCTCCCATTCAAATGAAAGTATTTCATAATTTTCGCTTTCTTCTTCATCTTTTAGATAACACCCATCATACATAAATACTACTGGATATAATAAAATATTATCATCACATACTTTAATCATTTTAAATGACTTCATATACTCTATTATCACTTCACTAAATTTATCTTTAGTTAAATCGCGATATTTTTTAGCAAAATAATCCTTATTATCTAGATAAACATTACCTAAAATAGTTAAAAATTCCTTTTTAGGTAATAAAGGATCATTATTATTTTCCACATACTCTTTTAAATAATGACACATAAGAATTACTATATCGGTAATACTTTGATTCATGTTGGGAAAAATCATTCCTCTATTTTCGAGAATACTTACTAAAGCCATATCTTTAACAAATATAAGTTCCCCTTCTAAATATTTAGAAATATCATTAGCAATATTATTACGCATATTTTTTAGATATTGTAATACTTCAATTGGTAAATCTTTAAAGTATACATCCGGATATAAGAAGAGGCTACGATAAGTCATTATTTTTTTTAAATCTTTATTATCTAATAAATTTAGTTCTTTATCGATAAAATCTTGGGCACAAGTAGTATCAAATATATCAAATTTAAAATTACGGACTAAATAATGGGATAAAGTTGTATTTTCATATAATGCTTCTGTTTCTATATTTTCTGCAAAGTTAGCATCATTCCCATCCCGCAGTCTAATAATACCAATACTCGCCGCATATTTAAGGACATCAACTAAACTCTTACGATCTTTAAAACTTGTCCAATCTGGTTTATTATCCCCATCTATATTTGCTAAAACATTATTAACATATTCCGTAAAATTAGAAAGAATAAATTGCTCATCCAATGCTTTGTCTTCCAAAAACATAATTAAAACCATGAGTAACACATAGTCTATCTTTTTATCAAAATTTGGTATATTATAGACTTCATCTAACCAAAGAGGATTTTTTTCCAGCTTAATCAATTTATTATTGCAAATAATATCACAGCCAAGTTTGCTGGCAATTTCTCTTAAATTAGTTAGTTTACTTTTTATTTTATAATAATCATCCCGATTATCTTTCTTTGTAATCCACCAGTTATTTAAAAGTAAATTAAATTCTTCAAAATATTCATCATGCATTTTCATCACCAAATACTATTTTTAAATCAGGCATTTGTAAAGTTCCATCATCACTAACTAAATCAATATAATTATCACTAACTTTAACTACTATATATTTAATACCATGTTCCCCATTACTTACAAAATCATCTTTATATAAGCCATTTGTTATTAGTGATAAAATAAATCTTCTTTCAAACTGACTAATTTTGCCCAATTTTTTTATTTCTATTTCGCCACTCTTAATATAATTATCTAATATAGCCTTTTCTTTGTTTCTTATCGCAGTTATTTCTTCTAGTTGTTGCATCTTTTCTAAAGTTTTATCTTGAATGGCTTTTTTAATGGTTACTTCTCTAACTTTCCTACTATGGCTTTTTAACTCAATATATAATGGATCAATATCCATTACATTTATATCAAGCATCTCGGTTACTTTTTCTAATTTTGCAAAGTGTTTAACTTTAGGTATACCAAAAGTTACAACGGCGATATCTTCGGACTCATCTAAAGTACTAGCATTACAAAGCAACTTTAAAATGTGCTTATATTCTTCTTTTCTATTTATCCCACTAGATTGCATCTCAATTATCGCCGCGACATTTTTCATTATTTTATTTATAATATCATTTATCGCATTTTTTAGTCTACTACTTTCTGGCATACCAGAATCATTTTTAAACCATTTGATAATACTTTGCCATTTACCAAGGTTTATTTCTCTTAAATAATCATAATCAAAATTAGGTTCCATATTAGGAATATTTTTTTGATATGTAATTAAGTTATCCATTAATTTTTGTTCAAAATCATCAGGCAATTTTTCTATTAAATCAACTATTTTTAAACTATACATTTGAAAACCCGCCACAAAATCACGCAAATATTTTATTACCCTATCTTTATAGGCAATAAAACTTTCTGTTTTCATCAATTCATCACTCTTAGCCTCATGAAACATTTTCAAAAAGTCTTTATAATTTTCATTTAGAGTCGTAAAATTATAATTAAGTTCTTCAAAATAATCATGAATTAAAGATAGATCATTAGCATTACTTATTTGCTCAATTAAATTTTTAATTTTTTCAAATAATTTCGGTTCTAGTGATGAATTTTTAGCACTTAGTTTCTCCAACTCAATTATAAAGCGTTCAATTGCTATGGCATATTCACTCATTTGATAACGATATTTCCGATTTTTAAATTCATCAACAGTTGCTACATTATCTGTATCTTGAAAATAGGTAAGGCTTTGCCAATTAACTAATTGATTTAAATCCTGTTCACAAAGTTCAATCGTATAATCCACAAATAAAGCATTACCTTTAAGTTCATTAAATACATCTTCTTTATATAGCCAATAATCCAATTTTTCATAATGTTCAAAAAACACCCGCATTATTGGGCGATATCTCTCGGTATTTTCGACATTTAAATATTTAGTTTCTGTTATCTGTTTAATTAATTTGCCATTTATTTCCATAATACTTCACTTCCCTTATATTACATGGAAATAGAAAAAAATGCAAATATTTTCACTTACATTTTAAAACCAAAACAAAAAAACGCCTGAGGGGCAGCGTACTTAACATACGCTTAGCATTTAGCTACCTACCTCAGGTCTTGTAAGAACATTTTAACACAAATAATGACCAGTGTCAAATGTTCACATTATTATTATATTCAATTTTTGCGATTCTACCTTTAATTTTTCTTCCAGGAAATAAACTAACTCTAAAATTCTTTCCTTTTAAATAAGGTAATACTTTTTCTACAATTTTCTTATCTTTATATGAATTATAAAATGTATTAACAATTAAGTCAGCTAATTGTACACCATAATTATATACTGAATCATAATAAGTTACTTTAAAATCAAAATTACTTAAGCAAAATTCAGTTTTCAAGTATGTCTCTAAATTATTTAAATCACCTATTCTAATATTTCTATTATCAATGCTTATTATAAACTCTATACTTTCATTTATTTGATTCAAATTCAGTAAAGGGATAATACAATCATTAAAGATCAATTTAACTGCATAATTGAAAAAAATATTTGATTCAACTATCTCTTTTCTCATTTGGTTTTTATCAAATACCTTTACTGTACCATAAAAAGTATCTATATCCTGAATTTTAATAAAAATATTTATTTTGTCATCATCGCTCATATTATAAGATTTTATTTCTTTATCTAAAGGTATCATTTTTTCATTCTTTATTTTTTTGTTAATTTTTTTATATGTTGAAATAATTTTATTTTTATCTTCTACAAAAGTAAAATATCCTCCTACTGCAAAAAAATTTGTAGAACTATTCTTATGTATTGAGCCACTTTCATCTAAATAAACGAAAACTTTCATATTTTCACATCCTTGCATTTTGAAAATTGACTCTATTATACCACATCTATTTATCAAAACAATACATTTTTTTACATTTTGCAAACATTTTATCTATTTAGTTAACTTACATTTTAAAACCATTCATCAGCAAGCTCCATTTCATACTCTATAAAGTTATCTATATATTTATTCATATTCTTCTTTAAAGTATTTGTTAATAATTCATAATTTTTCTTTTTTACAAATCCCAGCATCATCATACATTCATAAAATTTCTTTATACTGGTAGCAGTTGCTCTAATACTTGATTCACTAGTCCAAGCACATTTTCTAACAAACCAATCCCTAAAAAACATTTCTACCCCGATCACACCATCTTCCATTAAAGTTACTTCATAATAATTTAAATAATCATTTATATATAAATCGACATTATTCATGTGATGTTTTATCGTTCTAGCACTTAAATTTTTATCTTTAAGCCATTTTTCAAACTGTTCCAAAAAAAACGCATTCCTATTAACATTTTCGTTTACTAATGCATCATAATTCATAATTAACTCCCACAGCATTTCTTATATTTCTTACCACTGCCACATGGGCAAGGATCATTCCTGCCAACTTTTTCTTTTTTAGTTTTACTACCAATAATCTCATTTTTAGAAAATCCATTATAATTCCAAAGGGGAATAATATTCTTATATTTATTAGCAATATTCACTATTTCATTATAGTATTCTTTTTTTATTATTGAGTTATTTATTCTCATCAATTCCCAAAACTTATCTTTATTAAAAATATTAAGATGTAACAAAAGCATAAATGATCCAATAAAACGCCTTCTATCAAATTCATCTATGTCCGTTTTAAATAACACCTGTCTTACTTCATCTGCTATATCCGAAACTAAATAATGGGGATTATAATCAGTAGGGTTTAATATTTTATATGGTATATTATCTTTATTACTTAATATTAAATTTGTTTCAAATTCAGTATAATCATCATCAATTTGATAATAATCACCATTTATCCAAAATTCTCGATCACTTACTAATCTATCAAGTTCATTAAGGGTACATTTTATATTATGATATTCTTTTAATATTTCTTGTAGTTTACTTCTTTTTATCATCCCATTAATAAGTATATATTCACTAATATAATCATAATTAATTGCCTCATTCATATTACAAGCCATTACTAATTCGTTTCGTATTTCATCAGGAAGTAATACCTTATTATTATATATAAAATAATAACCACTCTCTATTTCATAACTTCTAACTAATTCTTCAATAATATCATTTTTAAGAAGTAAAGAAATATTATCTAACTCCTCATTAAAATCAAAAGTATATTCACTAAAATTATTCATTATTAAAGGTACTAATTCAGCAATTGTTGTAACATTATATCTTTTATATAACTTATTTAAAGCATCTTTATTTAATAATTCTAAACAACTTTTAAGTTTTTTATCTTTAGGTTTACTTATTAATGAATATTCCCTAGCCCTTTTAAATGTTGTTTTTTCCCCGTTATCTACCCAATAAATTATTTCATCTTGTAATTTTATTAATTCTTTTTTAAGTATTTCTTGCTTTTCATTATTTAATTTAAATTTCTTAGATAACACTTTTAAAAGTTCTATTACATCATAAGGCCTCATTAATAATTGTGAAATCAAACATCCTAAATCATTCTTATCTTTATTGATACTTTTAAGTAAGAAAATTAATTGAAAACTAATCATAGTTAAATAGGCCATTTCTTCAGCAAAATCTTTATTATAAGGTAATGGTCTAGCCAATGTTTCATATTCTCCATCGAAATCAAAATCTTTATAGCCAATATATTTTTTGTCATCTATTGTTTTTATTTCAAATAATTTTTCAAGTTCATCAATAGCCTTTTCTTTATCAAATACTAAATTAAATTCTTTTCTACATATATCAAAAAAACTATCTAATTCTAATAAACCATAGATAATTATCTTAACATTGGCTATTAAAAGCACTTCATTTTGATTAATTTTTGCAACAAAATCCTTATCATTTAAACAATTAATTAAATTATCCTTTACATCATCAGGAACAAAATATTCGTCATTATAAACAAATACTAAACCACGAGTTATTAAATTTTTATAGTCAGATACTTCTTCTTTATTAATAATTTTTTCTAAGTTTTTTATATCTTTAAGTAACAATTTAAGTAAAGTATCTTTAAAATCATTCATTATAACTGAATTAATTTTATTAGCCATTTCGACTCTTTTTAAATTATCTAACTTTTTATTCGGAAACCAACAATTGTAAATTAATTTTAATTGATCAACACTCATCATTCGCAAATGATTAAGCAAATTGCCCTTAGGTTTATTTCTAAGCCCATATATAATATTTATGTTATCTTCTAAAAAATTCATTTTACCTACTTTCTATACTATTATTCAAGCCATAAATATATAAACATCTATACAAGTCTGTACTATTTTTATAATTATGTTTTTGAATAAATTTTTTATATCTATTATCTTTTGAATCTATAAATAATTGAATGCCCGTACCAAAAGTTATACCATCATAAGTAATCAATCTATTGTATATATAATAGTCTTTTTCTTTTATTTGAGGCTTTAATTCCACTTCAAAATAATCAAAATTTGCTATTGCCATTAAAACCGCATATTCATGTTTACAAGGAAAATCACATGGACAAGAACATGAATAATCCGCGTTATTTTCATCAGTTATGATTATTTGTACATCATACAATTGATTAGAAGCCCCATAAACTTTGGCGATATACTTGTTATTATTTTTATACACACTTTCAATATTGCCATTATAATAATATTCTTTTCCTCTTTCTTTTATTTGATATGAAAAATCATTCGCCAAAGAATCTGCTAATACCTCTTCATTATAATTTACATTATCTTTTTTTAATTTCTCAATATTTTCCAAAGAAAAATATAAATTCTCTGGCTCAGTAAACTTTAATGTTCCATTATTTATTTTTTCTTCCAAAAATTCTTTAGTATCTATTTTCATAATGACCTTCTTTCCTTATCTAACTATTATAATTTTTTTGTTCTGCAAAAATATTATATAGTTCCTTTGCCATTCCTTTTAATTTAACTTTTATTTTCTATTTCTTTATCTAATTTCTAAAAATATTATATATGGAAGTTGTTGATAAAACAAGCAACTTTACATCTATCTAACAAAACTCATTCTAAAATGTTGTCATAATATTGTTTTAAAACTGATTTTGATACAATAAATCGTATATGAATAGAAAAAGTTGGTTTTAATTCTCTAACATCATTGATATTAAAAACATAAAAATTATTTTCTTGTTTAATATTTTCTATTTTTACAAAAAATAGAGGATTAATTTTCTTTCCACTTATAGTATTATCTTTATTACGAGCATATCTATCTTTCATATTACTAATAGGAATACTAACTTTATTATCTTCTATAATACCCCCACATTTTAAAATAGAAGTATCCAAAAAATCTGGTGTAAATACTTTATATTTATTTTTACCAGCAATTTTTATTTCCGTTCCTTCAGTAGAAATAATTTTAGTATTACTATTATTTAGACAATCAATAGTAACAGCAATTAATTCGGAATTATCATCTAAACTAACTAAAACATCAAACTGCAAATGATCAAAGTACTTTTTTAAAACCTTTTTTTCTAATTCTGGTGATATATTATCATACTTATAATTATTTCCCATAATAGTCATAACATCAGTTTTGTTATTGAATTCTTCTAAAAATGGTGCATATTCAGAGTTTTTATCATATATTAATTTACCATTTTCATCAAAGAAATATTCATCTTCTCCCGCTCGAGAAACTTGATCTTTAAATTCAATTTTGACAATCTCACCATTAATATATAAATCAGCATCATAAGAAGTGGGATTACCATATTGGATTAAAAATACATTTCTATCGTCTGGATTATAATAAACGTATCTAGCTAAAATTTTATTATCATCATCACGTAAACAATAAATGATATTGGCGGGTATGTCTCTAATATAGGAATGGAACAAATCGGCACAAATAGTTAAATTATACATTTTTGCAATAGTTTGAGCTAAAACACATTCACAAAGGCTCCCGGGTTGTAAAGCCTTCTTATCTGCAAATTGGCGGTTTATTTCAAAATAAAAACCTGTGTTCCCCATATCTTTAATTTTTTGGCCAATATCGACATCTATTTTCAAAAATTCTTTAAAACTATTAGTCTTTTCATAATTTTTCTTATAAAAATCTTCTATTTTTTTTATTTCTTTCCGCGTCAATACCATCTTGACTTCTTTTTTATAAACGTCTTTTAGGAAAGTTTTTAACGCTTTATTCATAATCAATCCTCCTCAGTACTTTTAAAAAAAGAGCTACTATGTATTTGATCCATAATATTGGGGTTTTCATGAATATCTAATGCCTCCAGGAAGATTTTATTAATGCGATTGCGATATTTCTTAGGAAATTTAATATTCTCCTGCTTTTTTCCAGCATTCAGTTTATAAACCAAATATTCATTTTCTAATTTTTGCATCTCGAAAACAATG
>CALVVK010000011.1 GCA_944363825.1 uncultured Bacilli bacterium
GTTAATTCTAATGAATATGAAGTAGCAACATCTAATGAGTGGCCAACGGAGGGATATATTTTTAATGCGGAAATGTCAGCGTGTGAACGAGGTGGTACACTTTCTTGGGATAGCGAGAATAATCGAGTGCTGATGGCAACAAGCAGTGCTGATAAGTGCTATGTTTATTTTGATCGGTATACATCAGTTAAAATAACTAATGTAACAACAAGTAATATTACGAATAGTAGTATTACGCTAACAGCGGAAGTAACAACTGGCGAAAATCCAATAACCACATATTACTTTAGTAATGATGATGGATTAAGTTATGAAGAGAGTACAAATAATACATATACGTTTAATAACTTAGAAACGGGAACAGAATATAATTTCCGAGTATATGCTGTCGATATTAATGGAATAAGTTCAAATATATATACATTAAGTGAATCAACATTATCAACAGTTTATTTAGCAGATTATATCAAAAATACAGTATACACAGGAGACGGAAATAACGGATTATACTACCATGATGGATCAGGTTCATACACTAATGCTGCACAGGAAGCAGGCGATAATTCCTACAGATATGCTGGTGCTAACCCAAATAATTATGTTTGCTTTGCCAGTGATGCAGCAAGTTGTCCAAATGATAATTTATATCGGATTATTGGAGTATTTGGAGATCAAGTAAAATTAATTAAATATGATTATGCCAATAGTACAATGTTAGGAACAAATGGTGATTATTATAGTTCATCATATTCAGGAGAATGGGGAAATTCTAGTTATTATAAAGGAAGTCAAAGTCAATCAGCAATCCCAATATATTACTGGAATGAAAATGGAAATAATACATGGAGTGCCAGTCAGTTAAATACAGTAAATTTGAATACAAATTATATAAATTATTTGAATAACCAAAATAGCAAATGGACAGAAATGATCGAAACAACAACGTGGAAAGTAGGGGGGAATACATATCAAAATATACAAAATGTAACAGTAAAAAATACATATAGGAATGAAATAGTAAGTCCAGCCACAAATACAACATATAGTGCGAAAATAGGATTAATGTATGTAAGTGATTATGGATATGCGGCAAGTCCAGCAAACTGGACAACAACATTATATAATTATGATAATGATACAAATCGCAATAATAACTGGATGTACATGGGGCTATATGAATGGACAATTTCCCGCAGGTCGGACTATACGTATGGTGCGTTCTACGTGTATTCTTCAGGCGGTGTGAGCTACTACGGCGTCTACAACGGCAGCTACGTCGTGCGCCCGTCCTTTTATCTGAAGTCCGGTGTAGCACTTGAGGGGGGAACTGGCAGCGCCAGTGACCCATACAAATTATCTGTTCAAACAGATAATACAAATTGAGTTACAACTAAGGCAATATGCTTGTCTTCGCGCCCTTGCGGTGCGAGGCAAGCGGGGTGGTTTTTGGCTATAGAGAAGAGAGTTTGAAAAATAAAATTGATGAAAGTTTAATCTGTCGCTCCTGTTTTTGCAGGAGTGACAGGCACGGCCCAACTTAATTTCTTGTGTTTCCTAGGGTAAGCCGTGACTTTTATGACTTTAATAGGGTAATCTTGTAATATTTCCCGCAGATCGGACAATACGAATAATGCGTTCAACGTGAATAATACAGGCAATGTGAACAACAACAACGTCAACAACAACAACGGCGTGCGCCCGAGACCTTTATATAGTTCTAGAATGGTAAGATTAAGGTTTTATGATGAATGAGATAAAGGACAAAGATTATCCTGGATTTATCCGAACATGTAATATGCACGAAGGGTTATACGTAACCCTTCTACTAGGCATATTTTGTAATATTGGCAACATAAGGAGTTAGAATGACAAAAAATCATATTTCGCTTTATAAGGCTGGAAAGTTTTATAATGCTTTTGGGGATGATGGATTGATATTACACCACTTAGTAGGATATAAATTTGTTGAATATAAACAATCAGTTGGTTTTCCAGAAAGTGCTTTTGGAAAAGTAATTAGTATATTAGAAAAAGAAAATATATCTTATAAGGCTTATGATAAAGATGTATTAGTAAGTGAGAAAAAAGGTATTTTAAAAAAATATGATATGACGTTAAGTAAGGCATTGAAAAAATATGATATGGAAAAAAGATTAGTTAGGATTAAGAGTCGAATTGAAGAATTTAGTGTTGATGATTTAGAAAAAATTATTGAAGGAATAGAATGTGGAAAAAGTAAATAATAATGAAAAGTTTTTAATAGTTAGAAATATTAAAAGTTTTATTATGAGTTTAGAGGGTATTTTACTGACATTTCCCAAAAAAGATTTTATTTCACGGACACTTATTTATAATGATTCATTAGAGTTATTGGAATTAATTGTTAAAGCCAATTATGAAAATAATTTGGAACTTAAACATAACTATCAAATAGCAGCAATGGCTAAAATTAATAAAGTAGATTTTTATTTAGAGCGAGCATATAAACTAAAATACATAAGTGAACGGCAACTAACAAATAAACTAAATGCATTATTAAAGATTAATAAGATGATTTATGTTTGGTGTCGAAATAAAAAATGATTTAACTGTTGCTAATATATTAAATATATATGAAAAAGAAATTTCCAAGAATGTTAAGAATAAACGTCGCTTATATAATTTTGAAGTAAATAAAATGCAAAATATTACAAATATCTTAAGTATGTTACAAAATGGAGAAATTGGTCATAAAAAGTATAATATATTTTTAATTTATGAACCTAAATGTCGATTAGTGATGAGTCTTAATGTAAGTGATAAGATTATTAATCATTTTATAACAAGATATTCTTTAGAAAAGAATTTAAGTAAATATTTAGATCCTAGAAATGTAGCAACCCGGAAAAATATGGGAACGGATTATGGAATAAATTTGGTTCGTAAATATTTAAGAGAATTAAAAAAGAATAATGAAGTATTTTATATTCTTAAAATAGATATAAGTAAATATTTCTATAGTATTGATCATGATATTTTACTTAGCGAGATTAAAGGTAAGTTAGATGATTATGAATATGACTTATTAGAAAAAATTATTAGAACAACTAATGAAGAGTATGTAAATAAAGAAATAATTAGAAATATTACTAAACATGCGTGTGATCTGCCACTATACTACCATAATAAAGGTCTGCCAATTGGTAATATGACTTCGCAATTTTTATCAATATTTTATTTACATCGCTTAGATCATTATATAGTTCATGACTTACATTTAAAATATTATGTAAGATATATGGATGATTTTATTATTATGGATAAAGACTTAGAAAAACTTAAACAGGCTAGAGAAGTAATAGTTAGAAAATTAGAATCGGAATATAAACTTAATGTTAATAGTAAAAAGACTTTTATTGTTAATAGTAAGACAGGTTTTAATTTTTTAGGTTATGTTTTTCGCGTTGTTGATGGTAAAACTGTTATAAAGGTGAAAAAAAGTAATTTAGAGAAAATTAAAAAACGAGTTAAGTATATAAATAATTTGTTTAGAAAGAAAAAAATTAGTCATTATCGGGCTTTTTGTACAGTTATGACGTATACAAATTGTTATAAATATTGTAGTAATGAAAAGATATTAAAACTCATTGATAAATATTTTTATGAAAAATAAATATAGTTTTTTTAAAAAATTATATAAAGATTATGTCATAATTTTTGATTATGATGGTATAAAGAAGACAATGGGTTTTGATAAATATTTACTAAAATATGTAAAGAATAATGATCTAAATTATATTGTCGTTTATAATGATTTTACTATTGAAAAGAAAATTTGTCGGGTTAATAATTATTATAAGTATTTAATTTTAGAATTTTTAGAGAATATAATAAGGGACTGTTGGGAATAACAGTCCTTTAAATTATTTAGTATTTAATATTGCTTTTATTATAACGGTTTGCAAATTATATGATAAACTAGTATTAGTAAAAAAATGAATTGGTCAGACGTGTCTGACTAATTAAAAAAGGAGCAATTATGTTAGAAACAAATAATTTAAAAATGATTCAAGAAATTACTAATTTAGTAAATGAAGTAAAGTCTAATCTGGCTAGTGAAATTAATAAATCTATTATATATGTGTATTGGAATATTGGAAGAATAATAGTATCTAATGAAAATGAATTTAATAATCGTTTGGAGTATGGTAGTGAAATTTTAAAAGGTTTATCTGCAGAACTTACAAAATATTTAGGAAAAGGATATTCAGTAACTAATTTAAAATACATGAGAATGTTTTTTAAAGCATATCCTAATTATAATGAATTAAATGAAAAATTAAGCTGGTCTCATTACTGTGAATTAATGATTATTAAAGATGATGCAAAAAGAAATTTTTATGAAAAGGAATGTATTAATTCTAATTGGTCTGTTAGACAAAGACAATTAGATACTTCTTTATTTGAAAGATTGCTTCTTTCAGATGGTAAAAATAATAAGAAAAAAGTGTTAGAACTAGCAAAAAAAGGACAAACTGTTAATAAACCAAGTGATATTATAAAACAACCTTATGTCTTTGAATTTCTGGGAATAAAAGAACCTAAACCGCTTTTAGAAAAAGATTTAGAATATAAATTAATTAGACATATAGAAGATTTTTTACTTGAATTAGGTAAAGGCTTTATGTTTGTGGGTAGTCAACAAAGAATAACTCTTAACAATATTGATTATTATGTTGATATGGTATTTTATAATAAGTTTCTTAAGTCTTATGTTTTAATTGATTTAAAAATGAATAAGTTAAAAGCCGAAAACTTAGGCCAAATGAATATGTATCTAAATTATTATGAAAAAGTAGTAAATAGCGAAGATGATGGAAAGCCAATAGGTATTATATTATGTGCCGAAAAAGATAAAGTGGCTTTAGAATATGCTTTAGGTGGTTTATCTAATAATATTTTTGCTTCAACTTATACTTATTATATTCCTAATAAGGAACAATTAATTAGAGAAGTTGAAAAGGTATTGAAAGAAACTAACTAGAATACCTTAGTTAGTTTTTAAAACAGCATGAATGACATAACGATTAGATTCATCCGCACAAGTAGATAAAGTAATTATTTTACTATCGGCGGTAATCTCAACTTCAAAGTCATAAATACTGCGATCTTGAAGCATTTGATAAAATTCTAATTTATCATTAGCATCAGCAAATAAAGTTCGTAAGTAATCGGTGGTAACAGATATTTTATAAATAGAGAATATTTCATATTCTAGATCTTCATATAATGTTTTAAATTTTATTATTTGATTATCGGGATTAGTATACCAACTATATCTTAAAGTATTTTGAAGGGTTCCAAACATAACACCGCTATGATACCGATTATGAGCATAAATAATTAGGTTATCACTCAAATATTCCGTATCATTACGATAATCCATAAATACCCAACCATTATTATCACTTTCCATATAATAGTTATGATCAAGATAATAATCATTATTTACACTTTGAACTACAGGATAGTCAATATTAGTATTATTGACAGTAAGCCAGCCCACTGTTTCGGGATTTTCTTCTAAAAGAATAGCAATATCTTCATTAACTACTAATTTATCATCTTCATCTTTATCTTGATTTAATTCAGCCATTATTTCTTCCGAATCATTTAATTTAATTACTTGGGTTATCTTTTCTTTTATATTATTAGTACTTTGCATAGCCATATAGTTATCATAAAAAACATAACCAAAAGTAAAAAAGACAATTAATAAAATAAAATAACTACAAGTTTTTAAAATATTACTATTGGCTTGTTTAAAAATATTATCTCGCAAGTAATCATTACTATAAGCAAGGCGAAAAACAATTTTTAATTTTTTACTTTTTCTTTTGTTAAATTTCTTTAAGTATTCTAATACTTCTTCATTAGTTATATTTTCATTTATTACTATTTTTATATTTCTTTTTTGATTATGTTTTAAAGTAGTTATTAAAAATTCCAAATCATTTTTATTGACGGTATTAACATTAATGGTTTTTAAGTATTTATTTATTTTACAGAATGCTTCAAAATCTTGTTCATCTTGGTTGCTCATGGGAAATTCAATTTTTAAAGTCATTTTATAAAATAAACTAGTAAATTCACTTAAGCCATTTTCAATCATGAAATTGGATAAAAATAATATTTCATTGCGGGATTCAACTAAAATATGATATTTATCTAAATATTCAATCATAAAGGGTTGGAGAGTATAACAATTGACATTTTTAATATAAGATTTCATGATTTTTTCGCACATAGCAAAAGTAAGAGGACTATCTTCTTTTAAAATTAAAGTAGTTATATTTTTATTATCTTTAAATAAGTCTAAAAATAGCAAGGCAAAAGCATTACTTTCTAAAATAGCCGTATTTAGATTATAGTCTTTAGTAATTTCAATAAGAAATGTTGCTACAATTTTTTTATTATTTAAAATATATTCATCAGAAAAAACTAATTCATTACAACTAATGACATTAGTATTTAGGATATTTTTATATTCATTAGTTAATCTAACTTTTTCTTTTATAATAAGGTTATTACCTTGGATTTTTATCAATATTTTTTTCATATTGCCACCTATTTTCTTTAATATGATAACACAATTTTACACATTTTAATATATTTTTTGAAAAAATATGTTGTTTTTTGTATTTTTATGTTATAATTTAGTCATAATAAAGATAGGAGAGATGTGTGTGAAAAAATTATTGAGTTTTTTGGTAGTAGGGATTGTAGTGTTCTTACCATTAAGTGCTAAAGCAGCGAGAATAACAGGTAGTTGTGAAAAAAGTACGAATTGTCCTGATGATGTTTGTCAATCAGTTTGTACGATTAAAGTAACTGAGAATACTTCCGCTATTACAGAATTTGAAGGTGATTTCGTGTTTACACCAGAAGATGGTGGGGAAATCGTTTCAATTACACCTGGTGAAGGTTGGACTAGTTTAAGTGGTAATGATTCGCATATTAATTTCATCGCTACTGATAGTGCGGGTGTTAGTGCATCAGAATTTACTTTAGCAACTGTAACTTTAAATGTTGATAAAGATGTTACTGGTTGTACTTTAAGACTTACTAATCCTTCAATTGGAACAGAAGTTACAGTTGAAATTGAAGAACCTGATAGCCCTGACACTGGGGCAACACTACCAATTGCTATTCTTGTTTGTGGTGTAGTGGCTGGTGCTGTAATCTACGGTGTATCTAAGAAAAATAATAAATTATCAAAAATTTAACTTGAAAATTTAGATTTTTAACAATTCTTTATTTAAAGGATTGTTTTTTTATGGTAAAATACTCGTAGGTGATGAGAAATGCGTGAATTTACAGAACAAGAATTAGTTCGAAGAGAGAAGTTAGAAAAAATTAAAAACTTGGGAATTGATCCTTTTGGACATAAATATGCAGTAACAGATTTTTCCCAAGATATTAAAGATAAATATAAAAATATGACGCATGAAGAATTGACTGAGTTAAAGGCAACAGTTAGTGTGGCGGGACGGATTATGTTTATTAGAAAGATGGGGAAAGCCAGTTTTTTTTCCATTAAAGATAAATTAGGAAATATCCAAATTTATATATCTATTAATGATGTTGGGGAAGATGTCTATAATTTATTTAAGAGTGCTGATATTGGGGATATTGTTGGTGTTAAAGGGACAGTTATGATGACTCAAACTGGTGAGGTTACTATTAAATGTCAAGAATATACTCATTTAGTTAAGGCATTACGACCACTTCCAGAAAAATTTCATGGCTTAAGTGATGTGGAAGAACGTTTTAGAAGACGGTATGTCGATTTAATTATGAATGATGAGGCGAGGAAAGTAGCATTTGCCCGTCCGAAGATTATTCGTTCTATTCAACACTATTTAGATAACTTAGGTTATACGGAAGTGGAAACCCCAATTCTTGGTACAATTTTGGGTGGTGCGGCGGCCCGACCTTTCATTACCCATCATAATGCCCAAAATATCGATATGTATTTGCGAATTGCTACGGAACTACCTTTAAAGCGTTTGCTGGTTGGGGGTATGGATGCCGTTTATGAGATAGGGAGATTATTCCGTAATGAGGGAATGGATCGGAAGCATAATCCTGAATTTACAACAATCGAAGTTTATAAAGCATTTACGGATTTAGAAGGAATGATGGATCTAACGGAAGGTATAATTAGTACTTGTGCTTATGAATTAAATGGTACTTATGAAATTGATTTTTTAGGTCATCATTTAAAATTAGCCCCAAAATATCGGCGGGCCCACATGGTCGATTTAATTAAAGAAAAGACCGGTATTGATTTTTTTCAAAATATGAGTTTTGAAGATGCTAAGAAATTAGCAGAAGAACACGGTATTGAAGTTGAAGCCCATTTTGGTTATGGCCATATTGTTAATGCATTTTTTGAAAAATATGTGGAAAGCACCATTATCGATCCGACATTTGTTTATGGCCATCCGATTGAAATTAGTCCACTTGCGAAAAAAGATCCAAGTGATCCAAGATTTACTCAAAGATTTGAATTATTTATTGCTGGTTCAGAATATGCTAATGCTTTTACCGAGTTAAATGATCCAATCGATCAATATGAAAGATTTGAAGCACAATTAAAAGAAAAAGATTTAGGTAATGAAGAAGCCAATGAAATGGATATCGATTTTGTTGAAGCCTTAGAATATGGTATGCCTCCGGCTGGGGGAATGGGTATGGGCATTGATAGACTAGTTATGCTTTTAACGGGAATGGAAAATATTCGGGAAGTAATATTATTTCCAACGATGAAACCGAGAGATTAATATGTTAGGAAATAAAATAATTGTTCATGCTCTTATCAAGTGTAACAGTGGCTATTTAGTTACCAAAAGATCAAAAGAAGAAACTGCCTGTCCCGAATATTGGGATATTCCTGGTGGTCTCGCTGAAGATGGGGAATTACCGAAACGGGCTTTAAAACGCGAAGTACAGGAAGAAGTAAATTTAGATGTTGAACCTACAAAAATAATTCATGAAGATAGTAATTATGATGCCAAAAAAGATTTAGTATTTATTCGTTTGGTATATCTTTGTGAATTAAAAAGTAATTTAGAAAATATAAAATTACAGTTAGAAGAACACTCAGAATATAAAATAATAAAGGCATTAGATGAATTAGAAAGTGCCAAAATTGTGCCTTTTTTAGATGATATATTCACTGATTTAGAAGATTAAGCAATTGTTGTTTAATCTTTTTTTCTGTTGCTATAACGTTATTTTCTTGGTATAATCTTTATAATAGAGGGAGGCTATATGAGCGTAATTAATGTAACAAGTGAAATTAAACCACTTAAGGAGGTTTTGGTTCATCGGCCAGGGAAGGAACTTTTGAATTTAACCCCAGCAACATTGCATCGCCTGTTGTTTGATGATATTCCGTATTTAAAGGTTGCTCAAGCAGAACACGATGAATTTGTGCAAATACTTCGAGATAATAATGTTAAAGTATATTATTTAGAGGACTTAATGACAGAGACATTGGATTTTAATCCGGAGATAAAGAAAAAATTCTTAAAACAATTTATTGCTGAGGCTGGAGTTAATACTCCCAAATATCGGGATTTAGTATTTGATTATTTGATGAGTATTGAGGATACATTAGAATTTGTCTTAAAAACGATGGAGGGGGTGCAAATCTATGAACTCGATCGGAATAAAAGAGTTATGGAAAAGTCTTTAGTGGATTTAGTTACGGCTGAGACCGATTTTATTGTTGAACCAATGCCTAATTTGTATTTTACGCGTGATCCTTTTGCTAGTGTTGGTAATGGGATTGTGTTAAATAAAATGTATTCGGTGACGAGATGTCGGGAGACGATTTATGCTGAATATATATTTAATTACCATCCGAAATTTCAAGGCGAAGTTGAAAATTATTATGATCGCTATTATGATTGGCATATTGAAGGTGGGGATGTTCTTAATTTAAATGAACATACTTTAGCCATTGGGATATCGCAAAGAACTGAGGCGGGAGCCATTGATAAACTAGCCAAGAATTTATTTAAAAATCCGAATTGTAAGATTGATACTGTATTAGCATTCAATATTCCAGAATCACGAGCATTTATGCATTTAGATACCGTATTTACACAGATTGATGTCGATAAATTTACTTATCACCCCGGAATTATGAGTACTTTACAAGTATTTGAGATAACGGAAGGAAATGATCCTAATAGTGATGAAGATTTAAATGTAGTGGAAATTAATGATACTTTGGAAAATATTTTGAGTAAATATTTAGGTATTCCCGTTACTTTAATTCCTTGTGCTGGTGGTGATGATGTTGCTAGTCAAAGAGAACAATGGAATGATGGAACTAATACTTTATGTATTGCTCCTGGGGTAGTAGTAGTTTATAATCGGAATAATATTACGAATGATTACTTGCGGAGTCATGGTATTAAAGTTATTGAAATGGCTAGTGCGGAATTATCGCGGGGTCGGGGTGGTCCTAGATGTATGAGTATGCCTTTAAGAAGGGAGGACTAATGAATTTAAAAGGAAGACACTATTTAAAACTTTTAGATTACACACCAGCAGAAATAAGATATTTATTAGATTTAAGTAAAGATTTTAAGATAAGAAAACAAAATAAGATGGAACATAAATACTTAAGTGGAAAAAATATTGTTTTGTTATTTGAAAAGACTTCAACACGGACAAGATGTGCTTTTGAAGTGGCTGGCTATGATTTGGGGATGAATGTTACTTATTTAGATCCAGGAAGTTCCCAAATGGGTAAAAAGGAAAGTATTGCAGATACAGCGAAAGTGTTAGGGCGCATGTATGATGGCATTGAATATCGCGGTTTTGATCAGAAAATTGTCGAAGAATTAGCCAGTAATGCCGGTGTCCCGGTGTGGAATGGTTTAACTACCGAATTTCATCCGACGCAAATGCTCGCTGATTTAATGACAATTGAAGAAAATTTTGGTCATTTACAAGGCATAAATTTAGTATTTTGTGGGGATGGACGAAATAATGTTGCGAATTCTTTAATGGTTGCTTGTGCGAAAATGGGGCTAAATTTTACCCTAGCCAGTCCGGAAGAGTTACGACCTGATCCGGATTTGGTGGCTATATGTCAAAATTTGGCTAGTGCGAATAAGACGAAAATTGAATTTACGACGGATATAATGAAAGCGACTAAAAATGCTGATGTAATATATACTGATGTTTGGGTGTCAATGGGCGAAGATGATAGTGTTTGGGAAAGTAGAATAAATATGTTAAAGAAATTCCAAGTAACTAAAGAAGTAATGCAAAATGCTAAGCAAACTGCCATATTCTTACATTGCTTACCATCATTTCATGATTTGAATACCACAATCGGTAAGGAAATATATGAAAAATTTGGTTTAAAGGAAATGGAAGTAACTGATGAAGTATTTTTATCAGCACAATCCAAAGTATTTATTGAAGCCGAGAATCGAATGCATACGATTAAAGCCGTAATGTATGCGACAATGGGAGGTAGTGATGTCTAAAATAGTTATTGCTTTGGGGGGTAATGCTTTAGGAAATAGTCCAGAAGAACAAATGGATAGGTTAGAACGGGTTGCAAAAATACTTGTTAAATTAATAAGAGAGGGAAATGAAATAGTTTTAACGCATGGCAATGGGCCACAGGTTGGGCAAATTTCCCTGGCGATGGAGTATTCCAGTGCTAATACTAATACGCCGGCGATGCCTTTTGCGGAATGTGGCAGTATGTCGCAAGGTTATATCGGTTATCAATTACAACAGGCACTGCAAGATGAACTAGAAAGACAAGGTGTTAAAAAAGATTGTGTAACAGTTATAACCCAAGTTCTAGTAGCCAAAAATGATCCGGCATTTAAAAATCCGACTAAACCGATTGGGGCATTTTATACGAAAGAAGAAGCCGAGGAGTTAGCCAAAAAATCGGGATATACATTTGTAAGTGATGCTGGTCGAGGATACCGCCGAGTTGTTCCATCACCGAAGCCCATTGATATTATCGAGAATCGGGTTATTAAAACCTTGATCGATGCAGGTGTTGTAACTATTGCTGTTGGGGGTGGGGGAATACCAGTTATTAAAACCAATAAAATTGAGTTATTGGAAGGTATTGATGCTGTTATCGATAAAGACTTATCGAGTGCCCTTTTAGCCAAATTAATTGGTGCTGATATTTTACTTATTTTAACATCAATTGATAAAGTGTATATCAACTATAATAAGGAAAATGCGTTAGGTTTAGATTACTTAAGTGTTAGTGATGCCAAGAAATATATTGCTGCGGGGGAATTTGCGAAGGGGAGTATGTTACCAAAAATAGAAGCGTGTCTTAATTTTGTGGAAGGAACTAAGAAAATGGCCATAATTACATCTTTAGATGAAGCAAGTAATGCTTTTAAAGATGGTGTTGGTACCAAAATTGGAGGAGAAAATAATGACTAAGAAAAAAAGAAAATTTATGCTTTCCGCATTTTCCATCATATTTATTCTGATTATTGCTTTAGCAATTCTTTCTCATGTTTTACCAAATGCGGAATTTGTGGGGGATATAATTGTTGATGGTAGTGGAACAGTTGGAGCAACCTTATCCGATGTTTTACTTTCACCAATATTAGGTTTTGTTGATGCGGTAGATGTCTGTGTCTTTGTCCTTATTTTAGGAGGATTTCTAGCCATCATTACCAAAACTGGGGCTTTAGAGACGGGTATTAAAGTTTTAGTAAAAAAATTAAAAGGAAATGAATTAGTATTAATTCCGATATTGATGTTAATCTTCTCAATTGGGGGGACAACTTATGGGATGCTCGAAGAAACAGTCGGTTTTTATGTTTTACTGGCCGCGACTATGGTAGCAGCAGGTATGGATACTTTAGTTGGTTCTGCCATTGTTTTATTAGGGGCTGGTTCAGGAGTATTAGGTTCAACAGTTAATCCTTTTGCAGTTGGGGTTGCCGTTAGTAGTTTACCTAGTGGTGTTACGGCTAATCAAGGTTTAATTATTTTTACTGGTTTACTTTTATGGTTGACTACTTTGATAATTTCCATCGTATTTGTCATGAATTATGCTAAAAAGGTAAAAGATGATAAGGGTTCAACTTTCTTATCACTGCAAGAACAAAAAGCCATGGAGAAGAAATTTGCTAAAGAAATTGAAGGGGCTAAAGATACAACTAAAGATGTTAAATTAACGGTTAAACAAAAAATTACTCTAATACTAATGGGCTTAACATTCATCGTTATGATTATTGGTTTTATTCCTTGGGGAGATTTTAATGTAACAATTTTTGATAAATTTACGGGTTGGTTAACAGGTACTTCTTTAGGAGGTTGGTATTTTGCCGAAGCATCAGTTTGGTTCTTCGTTATGGCAATAATTATTGGGATAATTAATCGCTTTAAAGAAAAGGAAATCGTTAATACCTTTGTCGAAGGGGCCAGTGATATGATCTCGGTAGTATTAATTATTGCTGTTGCCAGGGGCGCAAGTGTGTTAATGAGTGTAACCTATTTAGATAATTATATTATCTATAATGCTGCTGACTTACTGGCTAATTTACCAGAACTTGCTTTTGTACCTCTAAATTATTTGCTTCATGTGGTCTTATCGATATTAGTGCCATCAAGTAGTGGTTTAGCCGTATTATCAACTCCAATAATGGGTGGTCTTGCTAGTACAATTGGTTATAATGTCGATGTTACAATTATGACTTTTGTCTCTGCTAATGGTTTAGTTAATTTAATTACGCCAACTTGTGGGGCCATAATGGGTGGTTTAGCCTTAGCCAAAGTCGAATATACAACTTGGTTTAAGTGGGCATTTAAAGTAATTGTCTGTATTGCGATAGCCAATATTTTAATTCTTGAATTAATTACTTTAGTATTTTAACCCAAAATAATGATAAAAATGTGAAAAAAAGCAATATTTGCTTTTTTTTATTGAAATAGAGTGATATAATTTTATCAAGGAGGTAGAGAATGAAAAAAGTATTTGAAAAGTATGGAATGTTAAAATGCATTGGTACAATTATGGATATCATAGGGATTATTTTGTTAGTTGTAGCCATTCCTGTAAGTAATGGTAGTGCTGAGGCAATACTACGGCTTATTGGAGTTTGTTTGTTACTTTTGGGAACATATGGTATATTCTATCGTAATTTTCAAGAAAAACTAACAAAAGCCGGTTTATTTGGCACTATTCTAATCTTAATAAGTTTTATCTTAATTGCAGTTGCTGTATTTATTGATGAGACTGATCAAAGCTTAGTAAATGCCGATATGACTGTTAAATTAGTATCTTTAGCAACCTATATTATTGGGGGATTATTTATTTCCATCAATGCTAAAGAACATCGCTTGATGAAGTCATTATTTGTAATTATTTCAGCGATTATAATCTTCTCGTGGGTAATACCATATGGCTATTATCAAGTGAGTGATTTCTATGAATTTGGGTTATTACCAATTGGGGTAGTGGATGTAAGTAATGCGATGTATAATGCATTTACTTATAGTGCTGATAAAGTTTTATTCTTGATAATCTTGGCTGGTTTCTATGGTGTTTTATCAAAAATCAGTGGTTATCAAAAACTAGTATCTAATTTGGCTACTAAATTTAGTAAACATCCAATATTAGTATCAGTAATAATGTCAGTATTCTTATTTGTTTGTACATCATTATTCCAACAAACAATGGTTGTCATATTATTTGTTCCATTATTTATTTCAATATTACTCAATATGAAAATCGATAAGTTAACGACATTTGCGATAACTTTTGGTTCAGTTTTAGTTGGGGTGTTGGGAGCCACTTATGGAACAGAAGGAATAATGACATTTAATGAATATTCTTACATAGAAATATCTGTTGGTTTAACATATCGTTTTATTATTGCTGCAGTGGCTTTAGTTTTATACAATTTCTTCATTTGTATGCGACTTAAAAAAGTCCTAAGCGAAAATAAAAAGAATACTAAAAATACCGATATTGATGATGATCCATATAAGATTGAAGCACCTAAGAAGAAGACAAGTTCTGTTCCAGTAGTAATAGTATTTTTCTTGCTAACTGTTTTAGTAATTCTTACTCATATTGCTTGGAATACTAACTTTGGTACGGAAATATTTACTGATTTCCATGAATGGCTAACTAACTTAGCGCCGGTAGAAGACTTCTATATCATGAAATATATTCTCGGTAATAGTGCTAGAGCATTTGGGGAATACACTTATGTATTTGTCCTAGGCTTTGTCCTTATTTTAGCGGCAGCCTTAATTGCTTACTTATATCGTATGAAATTAAATGAATTTATGGATGCTTTCTATAATGGAATAAAGAAGATGATTAAACCAATTCTTTGTGCCGTAGCAGTTTATTTAACATTTGCATTATGTTATAATACACCATTTATAACTACTATATCAAATTGGCTACTTAACTTAGTTGAAGGATTTAATCCATTTATCACAAGTTTAACAGCCTTTATAACATCAGTATTAAATAATGACTTAGGTTATACAAGTTTCATTATGGGTTCATTCTTAACGAATGTTTATGCTGATAGCCTAGATATAGTTCATGCTATTTATACTTCAATGGCTGGTTTAGTGCAAATAATTCTGCCATCAAGTTTCATTTTAGTGTTTGGTTTATCACTAATGAAAGTTGACTATAAAGCATGGTTCAAATACATTTGGTTATTCGTAGTTGGAATGATCATCATACTACTTGTATTATTCACAGTAGTAACTTATATATAGGGTTCGTAACAGAACTCTTTTTTTTGTCAAAAATTGACTGCTAAAAAATATTGTAAATTTCTATAAAATATCATATAATATAAATGTAAGTGTTACCCATGGTGAGTAACACCTACTTGATGGTTCGGCGCTATTTTAGCGCTTTTTTTCATTTATATCAGAAATTAATCTTAATATAATGATTATCATTACTAAATAAAATTCATTATCGTTTATACCTCTCCCTGAAGCCGGACTCAAGTTAAAGTAAAGTAGACGCTTCCACTCATAGGTAAGTCAATTCATTTGTGAAATTTGTAATATATTTTGGTTTACGTTTCTAATAATTTGTGTAAAAATATAAACTAATAACGGAGGGATAATATGAATGAAATAGGGAATAATTTGAAGAGAGTTAGATTACTTAAGAGCTTATCACTTAAGGATGCTGGTCTTCTTCTTAATATGAGTGCTACGGCAGTTAGTAAATATGAAAAAGGACTTATAATACCTGATTCAAAGAAAATAATTGAATTTGCTAATGCTTATAATGTTAAAACTATTGAATTATTAAAAACTTATGATGTTGTAAAAATGAATTTTACTTCTTTTAGAAAGAAAAAAAGATTAACTGGCCAAAAATTAGAATTATTAAAAGAATTAATATTAAATGAAGTTACTAAGTATTTAGAAGTAATAGATATGAATAATATTAGTAATAATAATATTAAGTTAAAAAAATATAATTGTAATAGTTTTAATGATGCAGAAATGGCTGCAGTAGAGTTTAGAAATTATATTAAAATATCTAATAAACAACCTATATCTGATTTAATTAATACTTTAGAAAATTTAGGTATTGTTATAATACAAATTAAAAATTATGATAATTTATTTGATGATTTTGATGGTTTAAGTGAAATAGTAAATGGCATTCCAATTATCGTTTTATTGGATGGAATAAAAGATGGGGCGAGACAAAGATTTACTATTGCCCATGAACTAGGACATTTAATATTAAATATTGCAAAATCTTTAGATGAAGAAAAAATATGTCATAGGTTTGCTAGTGCTTTATTAATGCCAAAAGAGGCTGTAATAAATGAATTTGGGACAGTAAGAAGTAATATGCGTTTTTTTGAATTAGTGGCTTTTAAAAATGAGTTTAAAGTAAGTATTGCGGCGATTTGTTATCGTCTTAAAGACTTAAATATTATATCAGAATATTTATATAAAAAATTAAGTATTATAATAAGTAAAAAAATTGGCAAGAATGATCCATCACCTATTGAGCCAGAAAAATCTTATCAATTTAAAAGATTAGTTTATAAATTAGAATCTAGCGATATAATATCATTAAATAAAGCATGTGAATTATTAGGGGTTACGGTAAATGAATATAACAACGAAAATTATAATTACTGATACTAATATAATAACCGATTTAGATAATGCTGGCATATTAGAAGAATTTATTAGTCTAGATATATATGTGTGATATTCTAAAAAATGATGAGATAAATGCCAAAACATGTGATACCAAATTAATTGAAAAAATTAAAGTTATACCAGCAACAATGAATCAATTAATGGAAGTAAATAGATTAACTAATATTGAAAAGAAATTATCAATATATGATTTAATAAATTATGTAATAGCCAAGGATAATAATTATATTCTGGCAACTGGAGATAATAGATTTAAGATTTTTTCAGAAAAAAATGGTGTTGAAGTACTTAGAGTATTAAAAATAATTGAACTTATGAAAGAATATAAAATTATTTCTAGTAAAAAAGTAATAATGGCATGTATATTATTAAGGGATTGTTCTACAACTAGGATACCGGAGATAAATACTGATAAATAGATAGTATATTTATCAGTTTTTTGTATAATTATTTTCAAAAATAACCATTATTATCATAGACTTAATTAAAGGATGGTACTATGAATAATAATTATAATTTTGTTGTTAGCAAGATATTTAAAGGGGCAGAGGAGGAAATGTTAGCATTAAGGCATCCTTATGTTGGGAGTGAACATTTGCTTTTAAGTTTACTTAAAAATTCTGAATATGTAAGGGATATTGCTGCCAAATATGAACTTACTTATGATAATTTTAAAAAAGAACTTCTTTTAGTAGTGGGTTCATCTAGTAAAGTTAGTGGTTTTATTTTGTATACACCACTTTTAAAAAGAGTAATTAATTTAGCGAGTAGTGATGCCGCGGAGAGTAAAGTAGAACTGACTCCTAAACATTTATTTCGAGCATTACTGGAAGAAGGGGAAGGTATTGCTATTAGACTTTTGTATGGCATGAATATCGATTTAGATAGTATGTATGATGAATTAAATACCCCATTAAAAAAGAATAATCAAAAGTTAGAATTATTTAATATTGGGAAAGATTTTAGTGAAATTGTCGATGATGATGATTTAGTTATTGGGAGAGAAAAAGAAATTAGTTTAATAATTGAAACTTTAATTCGGAAGAATAAAAATAATCCCCTTTTGGTGGGTGATGCTGGAGTTGGAAAGACTGCCATTGTGGAAGAATTAACTCGCCGAATTAAAACGAAAAATGTGCCAAAAGTTTTACAAAATAAAAAAATAGTGATGCTCGAGATGGGCTCTTTAGTTGCGGGGACTAAATATCGGGGGGAATTTGAAGAAAAATTAGGAAAAGTAATTAAAGAATTAGAAAATAATCCCGATATTATTTTGTTTATTGATGAAATCCATACGATGATTAATGCGGGTGGTGCTGAAGGGGCAATTAATGCTAGTGATATTTTAAAACCTTATTTGGCGAGAGGGAAAGTAAAAATAATTGGGGCTACAACTACTTCAGAATATAATAAATATATTTTAAAAGATAAAGCATTATCAAGAAGATTTGAACTTATTAAAGTATTAGAACCAACAAATGAAGAAACAACAATAATTTTAAATAAAATTAAACCCAGTTTTGAGAAACATTATAATATTAAAATAACCAGTAAGAATATTAAAGATATTGTTAGTCTTAGTGATCGTTATATAATTGATCGGAAGAATCCGGATAAGGCTATTGATATCTTAGATTCAGTGTGTGCCATGAGAGAAGTAGCGAGTACTAAACCCCTTATTATAAATAAATATAGAGAGCAGTTAGAAGGTATTATTGCTAAAAAAGAAAATATGGTTAAGAAAAATGATTTTAAGAAAGCATTGATATACCATAATGAAGAAATAAAGTTAGATAAAACTATTGATAATCTGATGAAGAAAATTAATAAAATAACTAAAAATGATATTTTAAATTTAATTAGTAGAAAATGTAATATTCCCCTTTTAAGTAAAAAGGATAATTATCATGATTTAGAAAAGTATTTGCTGGGGAAATTAATTGGGCAAAATGATGCTATAATGCGAGTTGTGAAAAATTTAGAAAATCATGATATAGATAGGCCACTATCATTACTTTTTACTGGTTCAACTGGGGTTGGCAAAACAGAAATGGTTAAATTAATTGCTAAGTTTTTAAAGATTAATTTACTTAGACTAGATATGAGTGAGTATAATACAGATATTACAATCAATCGTCTTATTGGTTCAAGTGCCGGCTATATTGGGTATGATGATGGTGCTATATTTGATAAAATTAAAATGGAACCATTTACGATTGTTTTAGTTGATGAGTTAGAAAAAGCTTCTCCTAGTGTGATGAATTTATTTTTACAAATACTTGATGAAGGATTTGTAACTAATGCTAAGGGAGAAAAAATAGATTTTAAAAATACAATGATTTTTATGACTAGTAATGTTAAAAGTAATAAAAAAATTGGTTTTATGGAAAGTAATAGTAATTATAATGATAATTTTAGTAAGGAATTTATTGCTAGATTTAGTGATATTATTGAATTTAATAATGTAACGGAAGATATGATTAATACTTATTTAGAGAAAAATAATATTAAAGATAAAAGCGTAGTTAAAGATTTTGATTTCCATAAAAATGGTTTCCGCGGGTTAAAGCAATATTTAAAGGTTAATAATTAATATCTATTCTTTTTTGAGTATTTATGATAGAATTATTAAAATGAGTAGGATATGGATAAAAGACAAAAGAGATTTATAGTTTTTGTGGTTATATTTTTATTGACGGTCATTGCAGCAGTGGTTTATTTTGTTGTAGCGGATCCTGAGGTTGATTCAAGAGATATTAATGTGACAACAGTAAATAGTGTTCCAACAAGTTAATTAGGTAATTTAATAAAAAATTGACAGTTTAGAGAAAATCTAACTGTCAATTTTTAAAATATTTCACTATGACTTCCGGTAGAAACTAATAATAAAATAAGTTCATTATTTATATATTGATATACTAATAGCCAATCAGGTTCTATATGGCATTCTCCGCAATTTTTATAGTATTTACTATTATTTAATATATGATTATGATATCTATCATCAAGCTCTTCCTTATTTGCTAATTTTTCCACAATGTTTTCTAATTTTCTTAAATTTTTTCCTTGTTTTTTTATTTTTTTTAATTGTTTTCTAAATTCAGATGTAGAATGAATTTCATATAATGTCTTATTACTGATCTTCATTAAGGATATCCTCAAACATTTCGTGAACATTGTGATAGCCTTTAGAAGGAATTTTGCCATTAGCAATATTTTTGGCTTCTTTTAAAGCCTTTTTAAGATTTTTGTTAGGTTTTGGTGTTGATATTTCAAAAGGAATACTAGAAGTGTTTATACATTTAGTTAAAAACATATTAATTGCTGTACTCATATTTAATCCTAGGTTTTTAAATAACAAATCGGCTTCCTTTTTTAATGTAGCATCCACTCTTACATTTAAGTTAGTAGTACTTGAAATATTATTCATGTTAATTTCCTCCTTTGTTTCCTTTATTATTATATAATATAATTATTTATATGTCAATTGCATTTTCATTACAATGTCATTATATTGTGATTAATTATGATTTTTTTATTTATGATGTTAATTAATAAAAAAATAAATTTATTGTGTCTATTTGGACATGTTTTTTAATTTTGCCTCATATACTTGTGATGGGAGGACAAGCATATGGGACTTAATGATAATGAAGTAATAAAATCAAGAGCAGAACATGGGACAAATGAAATAACTAAAGTAAAAAAGAATACATTTTTAAGATTATTATTAGAGTCTTTGGGAGATCCAATAATCAAGATATTGCTCATGGCTTTAGCGATTAAAGTAATTGTTTTGTTTCGTAATTTCGATTGGTATGAAACAATTGGTATTTTGATTGCTATTTTACTTGCTTCATTTATATCAAGTATTTCGGAATATGGTTCAGAACAAGCGTTTAATCGTTTGCAAGAAGAATCGAGTAAAATTTCGGTGAAAGTAAGAAGAAATGGTGTTATTACTGAGATACCTATTGGGGAAATTGTTGTTGGTGATATTATTATTCTTAGTAGTGGTGATAAAGTTCCCGCCGATGGGTATTTAATAAAAGGAAATTTAAGCCTTGATGAATCTGCTTTAAACGGGGAGACAAAAGAGGCTAAGAAGACGAGTTGTTATGGTGGTAAAATCTTAGATAACAATAAAGTTTATCGGGGTTCAGTAGTTTATAATGGTGATGCTGAGGCAAAAATTACTTTAGTTGGTGATAATACAATACTTGGTAAAATATCTAAGGAATTACAAGAAGAAATTCCGGAAAGTCCTTTAAGAATTAAATTGCGGGGGCTTGCCAAAACCATCAGTAAAATTGGTTATGCCGGGGCAATACTTGCTAGTTTATCTTATCTTTTTGCTAGCATTGTTATTGAAAATAATTTTGATATTTCCTTGATTAAAGCAACAATATCAGATTTTCCCGTTATGTTTGATCATCTCCTTTATGCTTTAACTTTATCCGTGACAATTATTGTGGTCGCTGTCCCGGAAGGATTACCGATGATGATTACCCTAGTTTTATCAAGTAATATGAAAAGAATGCTTAAAGATAATGTTTTAGTGCGGAAACTGGTGGGAATTGAAACCGCTGGTAGCCTAAATGTTTTATTAACTGATAAGACAGGAACATTAACTAAAGGTGTATTAAAAGTAACAGAATTTATAACTCCCGATGGTAAGAGTTTTAAAGATGATTTAAGTATTAAAAAATATCCTATTTATCCAATAATTTATCCTTCTTTAGTTTTAAATAATACGAGTATTATTAGTAATGGTGATATTATCGGCGGTAATTCAACTGATCGAGCATTGTTATCTTTTATAGGTACTGATCATAGTATTAAAAGAAATATTTTAAAAAAAGAACCTTTTGATAGTGCTAAAAAGTATAGTAGTATAACGTTAAATGATGGGACTATCTTTATCAAAGGGGCAGCGGAGGTAATAATACCTAAATGTAGTAAAATGTTATATAGTAACGGAAAAGAAGTTAAATTAACTAGTAAGAGTATTATTCAAAAAAGAATTGACATGTATACTAAGAAGGCGGGACGAGTATTAACATTTGCTTATGGGACTGATCTAAATAATTTGACATTTATTGGTTTTGTGAATATTAAAGATGAATTACGCAAGGAAGCCTATGAAGGGATTAGAATTATAAAATCCGCGGGTGTGCAGCCAATTATGATTACGGGGGATGCAAAAGACACGGCAGAGTCAATTGCTAAAGAGGTTGGTCTTATCACACAAAATAGAAATTTGGTTTTAACTAGTAATGATTTAGCCCGCATGAGCGATGAAGAAATCGGTCGGAAACTTTCAAGTATTGCTGTTATTGCCCGGGCTTTACCCAATGATAAAAGTCGGCTTGTAAGTATAATTGAAAATATGAATTTAGTGGTCGGAATGACGGGTGATGGGGTCAATGATGCTCCTGCCCTTAAAAAAGCCAATGTCGGATTTGCCATGGGGAGTGGTACAGAAGTGGCCAAAGAAGCGGCAGATATTGTCATCCTTGATAATAATATTTTATCGATTAGTAAAGCCATTTTATATGGCCGCACAATATTTAAAAGTATTCGTAA
>CALVVK010000012.1 GCA_944363825.1 uncultured Bacilli bacterium
CATCTGGTAAGTAAGGCATATCTTCTTCTGGTAAGATAAGGGAGATAACCCCTTTGTTACCGTGACGACCAGACATCTTGTCACCAACTTGAATCTTACGTTTTTGAATAATATATACTCTTATTACTTTCGATACACCAGCAGGTAGTTCATCAGAGTTTTCCTTAGTATAAACTTTAACATCATGAACGATACCACCAGCACCATGTTCTACACGTAGTGAGGTATCACGAACTTCACGAGTTTTTTCACCAAATATGGCATGTAATAATTTTTCTTCACTAGTTAATTCTTGAACTCCTTTTGGAGTAACTTTACCAACTAAGATATCGCCTTCTTTTACTTCGGTACCAATACGGACTATACCATCGGCATCCAAATTCTTACGAGCATCTTCCCCAACATTTGGGATATCACGCGTAATTTCTTCAGGGCCTAATTTCGTATCCCGACAATCGATATCGTAATGGGCAATATGAAGGGATGTATAAACATCATCTTTAACTAATCTTTCATTAAGTATTACCGCGTCTTCATAGTTATAACCATTAAAGGTCATGAAGGCAACAGTCATATTTTTACCTAAAGCCAGTTCGCCCCCGTCAGTTGATGGGCCATCAGCGATAACTTGACCACGATGGACTTTATCACCCTTTTTAACTAATGGGTGGTGATTAACACAACTTGAGGCGTTAGATCTTTCAAAATTGGCTAAGTAATAAGTATCTTTACCCTTAGCAACATTGACAACGATTTTTAAACCATCCGCATAATCGACTACGCCATCAGCCTTACAAACTATGGTCGAACCAGAGTCACGAGCCGCAATGTATTCAACACCGGTACCGACAATTGGGGCTTCTGTTTCCAAAAGTGGTACTGCTTGCCGTTGCATGTTGGCACCCATCAAGGTTCTGTTAGCATCGTCGAATTCTAGGAATGGGATACAACTTGTCGTGATGGCTACAACTTGACTTGGAGCAACGTCGATATAATTAACATGCATTTTATCAACGTAAACTGTATCGCCGTTAAGTCGGGCTATAACTTCATCATCGACAATTTCATTTTTATCACTTAATTTTATTGTTGCTTGTGAAATGTAGTAATCTTTTTCTTCATCAGCAGTCATGTAAACTACTTCATCAGTTACTACACCATCGATAACTTTTTTATATGGTGTCATAATGAAACCATATTCATTAACTTTAGCATAACCGGCAAGGGAGGTAATAAGACCAATGTTTTGTCCTTCAGGAGATTCGATTGGACAAATACGACCATAGTGGGAAGCATTAACGTCCCGAACATCCATACCAGCCCGGTCTCGAGATAGTCCGCCAGGTCCTAGACTTGATAAACGTCTTTTATCAGTAAGTTCCGCGATTGGATTGATTTGATCCATGAACTTAGATAATTGGGAAGAACCAAAGAATTCTTTTAGGGCTGCAGTTACAGGCCGAATATTGATCAAAGTTTTTGGAGTAACTGTTTCAATATCTTGGGTAGTCATTCGCTCACGAATAACTCTTTCCATTCGCGCCATACCGATCCGGAATTGGTTTTGAATTAGTTCACCCACTTGGCGAACCCGTCTGTTTCCTAAGTTATCAATTTCATCATCAGAACCAATACCATAATGTAAGCCTATATAATAATTTAATGAGGCGTAAACATCAGGAATAGTAAGACGTCTGACATCAACAGTTGCATCAGTCCCAATAATCGTGATTGTTTTCTTTTCATCACTTGGATCGACGACTTTAACTGTTTGAACTTTATTATAATCGTCTAGTTCATTATTAATGGCTATCTCTTTAATATTTAGCCCATCTGCAAATAATGGTCGAAGTTGTTCTAATATTTCTTTAGTAATAACTGTGCCACTTTCAACTATAACTTTATCACCAACAATAATTGGTTCAGCTAAAGTGAGATTCAATAAACGATCTATTACATTTAACTTTTTATTAAATTTATAACGACCAACTTTCGCTAAATCATAGCGGAAACGATCAAAAAATCTGGTAATCAATTGATTTTTAGAGGAATCTAAAGTTGCTGGTTCGCCTGGTCTTAATTTTTCATAAATTTCAATTAAGGCTTCATCCGTATTGTTAGTACTGTCTTTTTCTAAAGTGTTTTGAATATAGGGATTGTCCCCAAAAACACTGATGATGTCTTCATCACTTGATAAACCTAAAGCCCGTAAAAGTGTTGTTACTGTTACTTTTCTAGTTCTATCAATCCGCACGTATAATACATCACGAGCATCTGTTTCGTATTCTAACCAAGTACCTTTATTAGGAATCAATTCACCAGTTATAATATGCCGCCCATTTTTATCGATTTCTCTTTTAAAATAGACACTTGGACTTCTAACCAGTTGCGATACGATTACTCTTTCCGCCCCATTGATAATAAATGTACCAGCATCAGTCATTAAAGGCATGTCTCCTAGGAATATTGTTTGTTCTTTTACTTCTCCAGTTTCATGCACAAAAAGACGGGCTTCCACCTTTAATGGTGCCGCATAATTAACCATTCGTTCTTTGGCTTCTTTAACAGAATATCTTGGTTCATCAAAATAATAATCACCAAATTCCAAAGAAATATTACCAGTAAAACTTTCTACTGGAAATAAATCATCAAAGATTTCTTTAATACCTTCATCCAAAAATTGTTGATAACTCTTTTTTTGAATTTCGAGTAAATCATTCAACTCTAAAACGTTTTTCGTTTTCGAAAAACTTCTTCTTTCACGATAGTCACCAAATTTTTTTACTTTATAAGCCACGATATCACCCCATACACAATTTTTTCTAAGACTATTTCTATTTAAAAAAATAAATATGCCACCAATTTAAAATTTTATATCCTAATTGGTATTTTGTCAACAAATTTTTGCTCTAAAACAATAAAAACCTTTACTTTTTCCTACTATTTCAACATTATAGCACACCTCAAGCGCTTTTTTTGTCGTTTTAGCACCTTGATCCTTATGAATTACACACCATAATTCGCCATTATCTTTTAAATGATTTTTGGCATCGAGCAAAATATGTTCTACTACACTTTTGCCAGCCCGAATTGGTGGATTGGTTATTATATAATCATATTTATTTTTTACAAACTCATAGCAATCGCTGCAATAAACGTTGCCAACTACTTTATTTTTCTTTAAATTTCGCTCACATAAATGAAGAGCCCTTTTATTAATATCGATTAAATCGATTGAAGCGTTAGTAATTTTACCGATAACTATACCTATGAAACCGTAGCCACAGCCCACATCTAATACTTTGGCATTATTTAATTCGGGATGATTTTCTAAAAAAAGTGTCACTAATAAAGATGATGCATAGTCAATCTTATTTTTGGCAAATACCCCATTGTCACTTAAAAAAGTAAAATTGGTATTTTTGATAGTGTATGGTATTTCTCTTATCGCACTTTTTAAATCCGGATTATTTGTAAAATAGTGTTCCAAAGGCAGTTCCCCTTTTCTCGATATACAATTAGTATACAATAAATTAGGGATTAAAGTCAATCCCTAATTGCTGATTGGGGTGTAAAAAATTTTTGTGGGTAAAATGATTAGTGTGTTATACTTATCTTAAAGTAAAGGTGGTAGATAAGTGTGAATACTATCAAGCAAATTGAAAAGAATTTAATTAATTTAGATTCTAATTTTAACAAATTGATATCTAATAATAGTTTGGATATTAATTCTATTGAGGAATTAGCAGTAAATAGTATTAAGGATTGTGCAAAAAATAGTAGTTAATGAAATATACTATTAACTACTATTTACCCACAAAAATTTTTTACACCCTGCTGATTGGTAATACCCAAAATGTTAATTTTTTATTGCTCGCATAGGTTGCTATTTAAGGCAAGATTTTTATTGGCGAGAATTTTTTTGGTATTTTCACATACTAAAACATTAAATTTTTCCAACTCATAATTTTTAGCCACTAACACATTATCTGCATTATAAATATTATAGGCGCTAGTTTGGCCAATGATATCATCTAAAGTGATTCTTGAATCAGTTATTAAATAACTAAGTTCATAAATAGCGGAGTTAGCATATTTTATGTTTAAACTTTTGATACCATAAAGATAATAATTTTGTTCACTTACTAGACTGACCATTTTATTATCATTATCATTTATTATTTCGTAAGTAAATGTTTGATATATATCGCTGGGGATCAAAACAGTGTCTATTAAATTGATTACAATTTGATCGTTTTCTTCTTTTTTAGTTGTTACTCTACCTATAACAGTAATATTATCATAAATGCGATAATTACTTAATGATTCATTTACATGGACTTTGATGATGTAGTCGTTATTAAAGTTTACATAACCATTTAAGGAATTAGTGGAAGTTGTATAAGAACTGAGTTCAATTACTTCACTACCGGAGATTTTACTAATTTTTCCGCTGATTTTAACAAATTTATTATGGTAACTTTTAATAGTGTTGTTTATATCACTTAAGAATGTGTTAACATCAATTGTATTTAAATCGTTGTTATTACAGACATAATTTTTGTGGTAGCCATAATCTAAAACTAAATCGCCGTTGCAGTTAAATATGCGATAGAAAAAACTATTATAAGTACTGATATTATCACTGCTTTTTATTTCATAGACAAAAATAGGAATTCGGGATAATTGATAAAACAAAAAGGTATCAACAGCATAACTTAAACAAATTAAAATTATGGGAAGTATTATAATTAGAAAAATGTTTTTTCTTTTAAGGAAAACAAAACTAAGAGTTATTAAAAATATTCCTAATGCCAAAATTATGATTCTGGCAAGACTATATTCAGAAAGACAAAAGGGTATAATTAAAAGTATTATTCCGATTATTAATAAAACAACTGTACTTTTTTTCATTTTAATAGCGCTCCTAGTAATATTATACCCTAATTTTGGCATTAAAAAAAGTTGAACTTAATCAACTTTTAGAAACTTTTTTAAAATTTAGTTTTATTAATTTAAAGCGTCTTTTAGTTTGCTTCCGGCTTTGAATGAAGCAACTGTCTTAGCAGGAATTTTAATTGGTTCTTTAGTTAATGGATTGATTCCTTCACGGGCTTCTCTTTTCTTTGCTGAGAATGTTCCAAATCCAACTAAAGATACTTTTCCTTCCTTTTTAAGGCCAGCAGTGATACCAGCAAGTGTTGCATCAAGAGCACGTGCGGCGTCTGCTTTAGTTAAGCCTGCCTCCTTTGCGATTAATTCAACTAATTCTACTTTAGACATTTCTAAGTACCTCCCTATCTAAAATTTTTGTAAAGAATTTATCCTTACATATTAAGATTACCAAAAATTTGCCGTAAAATCAACAAATTTTAGTATTTTAACCTTTATTTGGCTATCACTTTACTATTTTTGTTAATCTATTTGACTTTTTCTTGACATTTTTTAGAGAGGGAGGTTTTGACGTACTCCTTTTATCACTAAAAGGCTTTTCTACTTCGCAGAACCGCACGGCTCTCCATAGACCAATTTCGGGTGGTCGACACCCTACAAATTTTACGTCTTTTTTTATTTTTGGGGATTTAGTATGTATTTTTTTAAACCTTCAAACATTATATTCACGCTGGCATTAAAATCACGATCATGGACGGTTTTACAATGCGGGCACTCCCAATTTCTGATACTTAAGTCTTTTAATTTTTTGTTTTGATAGCCGCAGGTAGAACATATTTGACTACTGGGATAATATCTATCAATAGTTATTAATTTTTTGTTTTTCCATTTACATTTGTATTCCAAGACTTGTTTTATTTCCGCGAAGGGAATATTGGTTAGTCTTTTAGCAAAAGAATGGGTTTGATACATTCCTTTAACATCTAAGTCTTCCATGACGATAATATCATTTTCCGCGATTATTTTATTAGTAATGGCGTGAATTTGGTGTTTGCGAATATTTTTTAATTTCATATATGCCCGTTGGAGTTTTAATTTTATCTTATAGCGATTTTTACTGCCGGGTTGGCATCTGGCTAAGGCTTTTTGAAGTCCTTTGATTCTTTTCTTAACTTTTAGACAGTCCAAACTATTTTCGATTTTTTCATTATAACTTGTGACAATGAGATCTTTTATGCCTAAGTCTATTCCCACAATGGTGCGAGCTTGAAATTCAGGTAAACTAATTTCTTCTTCTACTAACAAACTAGCGTAATACTTACCAGCTTCCTTTTTTATGACCGCGCTTTTTATTTTCCCGGAGAAACTTGTTTTTTTATGATAGCCACGGAATGGAACATCACCTAATTTCGGTAATGTTAGTATTTTATTTTTAAAATCAATTCGAATGGCTTCTTTCCCCTTATAAGTCATAAAGTTGTTTGTCGTATAACTATTGCCAAAATCTTTGGTTTTTATTTTGGGAAAACCCGCAATCCCTTTTTTCCATCTTTTTAAATTGTTTTCTAAATTAAATAAAGATATTCTTAGCGAGCCACCATCAACTTCTTTAAGCCAAGGAAAAGATAAACAAAGATTAGGTATTTCTTTAACCTTGCTTAAACAAGTATCAGTTTTATTCTTGATAATATCATTAAGATAATAATTATATATAAATCGCGAACAGCCGATGGTTTTATTTATTAGTTCGGCTTGAGCGGGACTAGGATATAATTTTAATTGATAACCTCTAACCATGTTAACCTCCTGTAGTTTAGAGTTTACCAAAAGAAAACATGTTTGTCAAGAATTTTTTAATAAAATTAAAAAGCCATCATCAAATGACAATGGCTATTAAAGTATTTGAGCCTTTATTGACAATTTTGGTAACAGTTTCTTTTAATTTGTACCGCGTATTGTCAGGCATCATACTTAATTTGGCTTGAATTCCTTCTTGGACTATAGTTTCTAGGCTACGGCCAAAGATTTCACTCTTCCAAATACTCGATGCATCTGTTTCATAATCACGCATCAAATGATTAATTAGTTCTTTCGATTGTAATTCGCTTCCAATAATTGGCTCGAACGTAGATTCCACATCAACTTTTATCATGTGAATGCTAGAAGCAATGGCTTTTAACTTAACACCATAACGGTTACCTTGTTTTACCAGTTCTGGTGTTTCTAATTTCAACTCTTTTAAAGTTGGATAGACTATTCCATAACCGGTGCTTTTGGCCATTTTAACAGCTTGGCGAAGTGACTCCATTTCTTCTTTTGTTTCTGTATATGAAGCAAAGATTTTCAGTAATCCTGCTTTAGTGGTAACCATATCACCCATAATTGATTTTAATGTTTCTTGATAAAGTTCATTAGTGCTTTCCAAATTAATTGTAACAGTCCCAGTTGCGGCATCTAATTCACTTATATAAGAATTGGAAATATATAAAGAATCATTAAAATGGTCTAAAATGAAATCAATATCTTTAACCTTTTCGACGGCAATGACGCTTTCCTTGATTTTTTCTAAATAATGCGCTTTTATTTCATGTGTATTTGGTAAGACATGAACCCATTCCGGTATCGATACTTTAATATCTAATACTGGGAATTCATAAAGCGCTGTCTTTAATATTTCCATAATTTCTACTTCATTCATTAATTCAGCACTAATAGGTATGACAGGTACTTCATAAGTCTCTGAAAGACTTCTTGCAAGTGTTTGTGTTTCCGTATTTGTTGGATGGACACTATTTAAAATTACGATAAATGGTTTACCTATATTTTTAAGTTCGCCAACCACCTTTTCTTCCGCCTCGATATACGAGTTACGAGTAATTTCACCAAAAGAGCCATCCGTTGTTACAACAATTCCTATTGTTGCATGATCTTTTATTACCTTTTCAGTTCCTATCTCTGCTGCCTCCACAAAAGGAATGGCATCCTCGAACCAAGGACTTTTGACCATCCTCGGATTTCCTTCTTCATCAACAAAGCCATTGGCATCTGGAATAACATAGCCAACGCAATCTACTAACTTGATGTTTGTTTCGAATTCGCCGACTTTAATAGTTGCGCCGTTGCTAGGAACAAATTTTGGTTCTGTAGTCATGATAGTTTTACCCTGTGCACTTTGGGGAATCTCATCTAAACAATGTTTCTTTTCGTATTCATCTGTTATATTGGGTACAACAAGATTTTCGATGAAACGTTTGATAAATGTCGATTTCCCGGTCCTAACTGCTCCGACTACGCCTAAATATATTTCTCCATTACCACGCTTTGCTATAGAAGATATTATTTTTTCTTTTTCCATAACACACCCATCTTTCGTTAATCTAATTAATGGTATGTGTTAAAATGGAACATTATGACAAATTCCATTAAAAAAAGAGTGTCGAGGAACATTAATACAGATTGGTACTATATCTTGCGCCTCACGATTTATCCATTGTTTTCCTTTCATGGCTTCCCTCTCCTTCCTTTTATTATAGGTTACCCTATAATCTATAAGCCAGCAACAATAATCTAACACTCTTTTACATGTTCAAAAAAAGTTGACAAGTGATAAAATTAAATTAACAATTAAGAAATAATTCGCTAAAAATTCATTTTCATATTCCAAAATTAGTAATTCAACGATTTAAAAACAATCTACTGTGTCAGTGATACCGACACTCCAGCCATTCGGTCATAACTTCCTCTTATTCCGGTTGCAAAATTTAATACATCTCCAAATCCGTTATGACTTATGGTGTAACTTTGCGATTCGTCTAATGTAACATCAGTCACTGCATGTTGATAAGTTCCGTATGCTACGGCGTTTTGAGAAGTTCTAGTTACATTGGCACTGATATCAGTTTCGAAGTAAGATGCTCCATTAACTAAGTTCATTGATATTCCAAATCCGTTGTCTGCTTTTCTAATGTTGGTTCCGTTCCAAGAATAATTTACCATGTTGTATGCACCGTCTTTCCAATAAAGTTGTGTTCCATCTTGAGTACCTTCAACAACTGTACCACCATCGATTCGCATTGCTGTAACATCATAAGATTTTGTCGCTGGGGTAACTAGCCATTGAGTGTAAACCATTACGTCATGAGTATTTCCTCCGATATAATCATCAATAATAGTTATTCTCTTATATGTTGTTTCATAAGTTGTATCCAAGGTGTCAATTCCATTAGTGTAATTCTCCATTAAAGTTTCATATAAATCGGGATCTAATTCTGAATAGTTAAATGTACCATTAACAGTTTCGGTAATTTGATATAATTTCTTACTAACTGTTAAATTACCATTTACCAATTCTTCTTTTTCCTCTTCGCTCATTAAGGATAATCTTGCTTCTGAAAATATTTCTCTTAGTTGCGCATATTCTTCATCGCTGATTGCAGCATTAACATTAGTAACAAAACATAAAGTTACGATTACTATGAAAGCGCTGAAGACTTTCATAGATTTCAAAATGTTTTTTCCCTCCTTTCGTATCCATGAACAGCGTAACAGATTTTGTAGTATTTTGGCAATAGAAAATCGTGAGAGTAGCAACTCCACGATTAGAGAGTTTCCGAAATTACCTGATATTCAGCCAAAATATAGTCAATTTCTGATTGATAATTTTTGCAATTACCTATTCTACAAAATATTGTTTTAGAGTTAACAGAATATTTAAAATAAATTAAATTATTTTCATTTTCATCGAATAGTTTATAATCAATTCTATCTTTTTGAATATAATATTTTATTCTATGTTCCATATCAGCTTCAACTTTTTTAATAATTAACAAATCAAAACTCGGATTGTAGGTTATTAGATTATTCCCATCCTCTTTTGTATAAGAATCATTTTCCTTATCATAACTATAACCTAGATCTTTTAATTTGTTGTCAGTATCTTCAACTGGTATTGTTTCTAGATTTTGAGTTTCCAATTTTTCGTTAATACTTGAGAAAGCCGGACTAGCATTTAAATTTTTATAAATTGTATTTGTAGTATTAATACTATTTCCCATATTTAAGAATCTTTTATAATCATTATTATATTCTGTGTTAGCAGGATAACTAGAATAAGTTAATTTGTTATTGCTAAATTCTTTGGTTAAAGTTATATTGCAATTGTAATTATGCTCTTCATCATTTACATCTGTTAAAATTATTTCAAGGTATAACCCTTTTCGCATTGAACGTATTACATCATCATGTAAAACAGACGGATAATTACTTAACTCTTCAATAAATATATTTTCTAATTCATCATTATTATATATTAATACTTTGTCACCATTTACTAATACATATAAGTTAACATTATAATTCTTTATTTCATAATCTATATTTTCTATTTTAATATCATCTATAAACAAAATGTTATATGACTTATTTCTGATAAACATTCCTTCGCTAAAAGTTATATTATCACTATCATAATTTAAAGTATAAATACTAATAGCATTATAATTATTTATGAAATAGATGAGTAATAAGATGAATATAATTGCAAATATTAACTTGAAAATATTATTGGATATGAGTTTTCCTAACTTACCTAGCCAATGAAGAAAATTGTGGAAATGGTCTTTCAGGGTGTATTTTTCTAAAACTACCGCATTGGCGGAGACACCTAATTCCTTACAAATACTTCTGATATTATGCAAGTCAGGTACTGTGAGGCCATTTTCCCACTTGGAAATAGTTCTATCAGATACTTTGATTTTCTCTGCTAGGGCTTTCTGAGTTAAATTTCTTTTGAGTCTTAATTCGCAGATATATCTTGCAAAACTATACTCCTTAACCGTGTTTTCATTCGTATTAACGTTTTCACTACTTTTCTCTTCCATATTTTTCACCTTCATCATAATACCACAAATTTTTTATTTTTGCATTATAATTTTGGAATTTTTTGACAAAACTTATAAATATTGACATTTTTGAGTGTTTTTCCTATAATAGTCATATGTTTTTTAGAGGTGATTTCGAATGAATTCAGTAAAGAAAATTATTTTAGCGCGTTATTATTTTGGAAAGTTTGTTGATGAGTTAAAAGAAAATCAAAATATAACTTCATCACCTATTTTACAAGATATATATCAAAAAAATGATTATCAAAAGTTATTACAGGAAGTAATAGATGCAATAAAGGAAAATCCGAAAGGGGATTTAGTTAAATTAAAATATTACTTATTAGAAAAAAGTGGATTAAAAAATGAAATTGAAAAATTAGTTAAGGTTACTCAAATTGCTCCGGGGATTATTATTGACTTTGGAACAGAAAAGTCAAGAGATACAATTTTATGTGGGAAGTCACAAGAATGTATCATGGAAAATGGTTCTTTAGTAGAAAGTCCTAAATCAATTGAAGAAAATACGATTTTTGATTTGGCGTCCACTTCTAAATTATTTATGGCTATTTCTATATTAAAATTAAATGAAATGAACTTATTAGATGTTTTTGATCCTGTTACAAGATATGTACCGGAATTTAAGAATTTAGATGATGATATTACTATTTATGATTTGCTTAAATTTCGAGTAAATATTGGGACTGATGAACGAGTTGATTCTGCCAAAAGTAAGGAAGAAGCAGAACAAATTTTGTTTACAATTCATAAGAAAGAAAGTAATAACCCTAATAATGCTTATACAGATATGGGGGCTATGGTTTTAAGATATGTTGTCGAACGAGTTAGTAAAATGCCTTATAAAGAATTTGTGCGTTCAGTTATATTAGAACCACTTAATATGAAGGATACTTATTTAAATGTTCCCGAAGAAAAGTTAGTGCGGGTTGCTAATGAAAATTATTCAACGATTATTAAGTGGGATGGAACAGCATTCACAAGATATGATAATGTGCCGGGGACACCACATGATGCCAAGGCTATTGCCATGGGGGCTCTTGAGGGAATTGCTCCGGGTCATGCTGGGTTCTTTTCAACTAAAAATGATATGATTAGATTAGGTAATTCTTTAATTAATGGGGAAATATTGACTCCAGAGTCTGTTGCTTCAATTAGTGATACGGCGACTGGGTTTCAAGATGATGATTCATACACGAGATTTTATGGTTCTTTAGTGTTCTTGAAGCAAAAAGATCCCCATTACTTATCGGTTTATCCCCCACTTTCTGGAAGAGCATTTATGTCGCCGGGATTTGCGGGAACTACTCTTTATGTCGATCCGTTAAATAAAATAACTTTATTTATTGGGGCACCAAGATTACATAATCGTATTTATCAAGTTCATCCATATCAAAGAATAAATATTAAAGAAGATGAAAATCATAAATTAACTTATGTATTACCAAATGGAGAAGAAAAAGTAATTAGTGAATATTTTGCCAGAGATAAAGAAGTTATTGTTAGACTAGCCTTAGACTTGGTGTTACAATATCAATTATTAGAAAAGATATTTAAAAAAAAAAAAAATATGCATTTAGTTCGTGAACTATAATGCTTTTTTTTTACAAATAAATAGACACTAGCCTTGTTGCAAGCCTTACGGCTTAGGTATAGTGTCTGTTTTACAATCAAATGCAGGCATTATCACTAGGGGTAACACTTACATTTATAATATAACAAATTTAATAAATTATTGCAATACCTTTGAGTGTCGATTTTTGTCGCACTCTTTTTGTTGCATATCTAAATTATTACTTTTATAATAGATAATTGTTACCTGCTAGTGGTAGTGCCTGCTTTTTTAACCGAGTAAGTTCATCACCTACTCAAAATTATGGGGGGTTTTGGAAAGAAAGGGGCAAAAGAGATGAAAGAAGAAATAATTAAAAAACTTTTAGTAATCATAATTATGTTACTCGTTATAATAATGCGTTTAATATAAAAAATAGACACTAGCCTTGTTACAAGCCTTACGGCTTAGGTATAGTGTCTGTTTTACAAAATATTCGCAGGCATTATCCACTAGGGGTAACACTTACATTTATAATATAACAAATTTAATAAATTATTGCAATACCTTTGAGTGTCGATTTTTGTCGCACTCTTTTTGTTGCATATCTAAATTATTACTTTTATAATAGATAATTGTTACCTGCTAGTGGTAGTGCCTGCTTTTTTAACCGAGTAAGTTCATCACCTACTCAAAATTATGGGGGGTTTTGGAAAGAAAGGGGCAAAAGAGATGAAAGAAGAAATAATTAAAAAACTTTTAGTAATCATAATTATGTTACTCGTTATAATAATGCGTTTAATATAAAAAATAGACACTAGCCTTGTTACAAGCCTTACGGCTTAGGTATAGTGTCTGTTTACATACATGTGCAGGCATTATCCACTAGGGGTAACACTTACATTTATAATATAACAAATTTAATAAATTATTGCAATACCTTTACATGTTGAAATTTGTCTTAATCTTTATTTTCATAAGCCAAAAGATTCTTGATATCTTCTTCAGTAAGACTCGATAAAATATTTTTATCGCGAACTTCACCATCGATTAATTTATCACTAAGAATTCGCTTTTTATTTTGTAATTCTAAGATCTTTTCTTCAATTGTCCCTTTACTGATCAAATGAATTACTTCGACATTATTAGTTTGCCCAATGCGGTGAGCCCGATCAGTTGCTTGATTTTCGGCTTGGGGATTCCACCACAAATCCATATGAATTACTACATCAGCAGCAGTCAAATTAAGACCTGTTCCACCCGACTTTAACATAATTAAGAAAACTTTAACTTCGGGATTAGCATTAAAATCATCCACCATTTCAATCCTTCTTTTAGAAGGTACGGAACCATCAATTGTATAATAAGATATTTTTTCTTTCTCTAAATGTTTTTTTACTATATCTAATGCTGTTCTAAATGAAGAGAAAACTAATATTTTGTGTTCATTACTAATATATTCTTTTAATATATTAATTAATGTATCTATTTTATTACTTCCACCATTATAATCATCATAAATAATACTTGGATCAATACATATTTGGCGTAATTTAGTAAGTAATTGTAAGATTAGAAAACGGGCTTTACTGATACCTTCTTCAGCCATTATTTTTTCCATTTCTTCTTTTACTCTAGTTAGTTCAGCCGCATAGATTTTCTTTTGTTCATCTGCTAAATCAATATAAATATCATTTTCTAATTTTTCTGGTAATTCTAAGACAACATCTTTTTTTCTTCTTCTTAATATAAAAGGATTAATTTGATGAGATAAACCTTTAAGTAAAATATTACTATCTTCATTAAAATCTTTAATGCGATATTTACTTTGGAATTTAGTTAAACTCGTCAAATAGCCGGGCATAACAAAGTCAAAGATACTCCATAACTCTAAAATAGAATTTTCTAAAGGGGTACCAGTTAAAGCAAATTTAACATCCCCTTTAATACTTTTAACACATTTAGTTATACCTGCCATATTATTTTTAATATTTTGGGCTTCATCAATAATAATGCCATGAAAACTTAAATTTTGGTAATATTCTTCATCTTCTCTTAGTAAGCCATAAGTAGTAACTAAAACATTATAATTACTATCTATTAACTTAATTCTTTTATCTTTCGGACCAACACAAATAACTTTTTTTATCTCCGGAGCAAATTCATTAAATTCATGTTCCCAGTTATAAGCAAGGGAAGTTGGAACAACTATTAAAAATTGATAATTACTATCTTCTAATAACATTTGTTTAATATAATAAATTACTTGAATAGTTTTACCTAAACCCATTTCATCAGCAAGTATGCCTCCGAAACCAGTTTTATCTAAGTTATATAACCATTTAACTCCTGTTATTTGATAATCTCTTAGTTGGGATAAATCAGGTATTGTTAATTCACTATCTTTAAATTCATAAAATCTTTTAATTAAATTATCAAATAAATTATCAGTATTTATTATATTATACTTAGTATTTTTTAAACTATCTAAGTATATTGCTCGATACTTTAATATACTACCCTTCCCTTTAATTATTTCTTCATCAGTTAATTCTAATTCTTCACTTAATTCTTCTAATTGTTTTAAAGATTCATCTTCTAAATTTAGGATATCGCCATTTTTTAATTTATAATACTTTTTCTTATTTTTAATACTTTTAAAAACATTTACTAATTCATTATTAGATATATCCCCTAGAGAAAAATCAAATTTTAAGATATTATCTGTCCCAATACTAAACATCGATGTAATATTAGTTTTCTTTCTAATATTCATCTTTTTAAATTTCTCCGTTGTATAAACGACATATTTACTTGCTAGTTCTTCTAAACCACTTTCAATAAATTCCACTATTTTTTCTAAATCACTTAATATAATTTTATTATCTTTAATAATAAAATTATATTTAAGTAAATCATTAATAACACTAGATTCTAATTCCATGTCTCTTAATACAAGGGAATTAGAATCAAAGAAACTGACAACGGCTTCGTCATAGATAAATTTAACATCTACTAAAATATAGTCTTGTCTTAAATCAAAATATAATTCTGTTTTAATATCATTAGTTACAATGATATCATCAACACTAGCATCAATATCCATTTCATCTTTAATGATTTGCATTAAACCATCAGTAAACATATTTATATCTTCTTTATTAATTTTTAATTCTTTTAATTCATTAGATATAATTGTTTCTAATAATTCTTGTTCTTTTTTATCTAAATGATATAACTTACCATAATATTCAATATATTCATAATCATCTTTAATAAGACAATTAATATTATTTAAATCAAAATCTAAAATATAACTATCATCTTTTTTAATTAATTTACTTTTAATAGGAAAACTACTACTTATTCCATCTATTTCATAATTATTATAAATAAATTTATTATCTTTAATTCTTCTTAGAAATCTCTTTATTAATTTATCACTATAATAAGTACTATTAGTACCATTAGTAAGTTCTAGTAAGGCTTTAATTATTCTTTCATTTTCTTCACTAAAATAATATTTTTGGGGATTATAAGTAAAATTCTTCCCAAAGGATACTTCCCCTTCCCCATTTTCATATACCGGCATAAATTTAGATATTTTATTATTTAAATTATATAATTTATTTTCGCCAATATAAACTTTAGGTACTAAAAATTCTTGAAAATAATAACTATTATTTTCAAATCTTAATTCAACATTTACTTCTTTTTTAATAATACCTTTATCTTTATTAACATATTTATTTAAAAATATCTTAGATATATTATCTTTATCTTTAAATAAGTCAAATAATTCATCATAAAATGTTGCTATACAACAAGCAATATGGACACATTTATTAGTTCTTTTATATTCATAACAATTGCATTTAATATTCTTTATTTCATTATTATTTACTTTTATTTCCATTTCATAAGTATCATAAGAATAATAACTATAATATTCTATAGCAAAGTTATATGTACCTTTTTCATTTTCTCCATCATCATACATATATAATTCTCTATAATGAAGATGTTCTCCTCTTTCTAATTCTTCTTTAGTAAAATACTTAGATACATTAGTATTATTTATAATATCATCAATTGTTATTAATTTAGACATATATTAATCACCAAGTTTTATAGTATCATAAGTTATTAGGTATGTAAATAAGGAAATGAAAAGGAATGTGGATAACTGGCGGCCTCCGCGGTAATGGTGCCACCACGGAGGATTAAAGTTTCTCACATTCCTATTATGTATGGATCACTTATAGATCCATTACCATCAATTACATAAACTGATGAATCGAGATACAAAGTAGGTCTGACCGCATGGCCGAAGTCCGCGATGTTGCCGTTCAAATAGCCGTTGCCACTCACGTTGAACACATAGTAGCCGTCCGAGGAATACGGAGTTATTGTCCAATCATATCCCCGACCATACAACCAACTTTGACCGGCGCATGTAGCACTATCGTAGTCACTTAAATTTGTCGTTCTAGCACACGAACTAGCAAGAACACTATATCCATAATCACTGACATACATTAATCCTATATGTCCTGTAGTACTTGTTGGTCTACCACTATATACTGTCGTTCCTCTTTCATATCCGTAAAAAGCATCAGCTGTGGCACTTGTTGTACTTGAATATCCACCAAGGTACCATGTTACATTTTTTATCATTACTCTGTATGTATCACTTATCCCAATTTCTGTGTAATCACAATTACTTGGAATAGTTGCTCTATAACCATAACAATATTCTCCACCCGTACCATTTTGTCTATTGTAATATGCCCCATTTAACAAATTCATCAAACTAGATGCTGTCCAATCATTTGTGCTAGACTTATGCCGAGCAAGTCCCCCGATAGATTCATTTCTAATTATCTTGACTAAATTTTCACCACTTTGCCCATGAGAAGTTGCATCAAACACACCAATAATACGCCATAATTCATTATTGAACCAAATATAATTATTGGGATCTTTTCCCTCGTAACGATATCCATTTTCTTGAACTACTTGGCCTGTTCCTTGTCCACTTCCATTAAGACCTATTATGTAGTTATTTAAATATTCTGTTTCTATAGTATTAAACTCTAAATCACATGATATATTATCAGTTTTTATATCTTCAATAGCAAGAATCCATTCATCATATAGCCATTTACCAGTAGCATTTTCACATGTAACATCTACTCGATACATTCCCTTATCAGGAAAAGTATTAATACTTGTACCATCAAGGGTAAGAGCATATCTAACTCCATCTTGAATAAATGTTTTTTTACTATTGGAATTATAGGATAACCCTATAATTCCAATAGTAATTATTATTCCTAATACTACAACTAGAACTCTTTTTTTCATCTAATCAATTCCTTTCTTATTTCATTTATTAATTCTATCAATCTAATTTTTAAATAATATAATTCATATAAATTATTATCATATTTTTGAATATTTATTATATCCAAATTATCTAATATTAGTTTATTAACATTTTCTAAACCAAATGTATCTGCTATTAATTTATCTATTCCAATAAGTTTTAATTTATCTTGCGACTTAACTAATATTAGATAATTTGGATATAACTTTTTAATTATTTCTACTCTTTCTTTCATTAGGCTCCTTGATAACAGTTTTAGAAAAAGTCCGTAGACTTTTTCATCTGTTATTATTTTTCGAGATAATCTCAGGATAATTCATGTCCTTAATGCTTATTTTCAAATAGCCTTAACCATTTAAACATCAAACATTTAGGGCTACTGACCGCATTGCCGTTGTTATTCACGTTGAACACATTGTTGCTGTTCGAGGAATTCGGTTTACTGAAGAATTACCCTACCAATATAATTCAAATATATTTTTTACTTCCTTTTTACTAGCATAAGGATAACTATGTTTATAATTTTCTATGCTACTAAAAGTTTGAGCAAAACTAATATAACTATTATTATATAAGTATTTAGTTCTTTTAATCCCTTTTTTAATATTACTCTTACTATTTTTACTTAATTTAATTATAGTTTTTTTATTTATAACTTTAAAATTATAACCTAAAAAGGAATTCCATTTTTAGCATTAATAATATAAGTTTTCTTTTTATTAATATCTAAATTGAATTCTTTATTCAATTTAGATATTATAATATTTTTACATTGATCTAAATATGTTTTATCTTGATGGATGATTATATAATCATCCATATAATTAACAAATTTCAAATGTAAATTATGAATCATATAATGTTGTAACTTTGCTAAATAAAATATGGCTAAAAACTGGGATGTCATATTTCCTATTGGTAATCCTTTACCGAAGTCATACTTCGGCAAAGGATTATTTAGTTTATTTTCAAAATTACTAATTAAAACATTAATATATTTTTTATTAGTGCTATTTAGAATTACTTTAACTAAGTTATATTCTTCTTCATTTAAATCATTTTTAATTAAATTAAGTAATATATTATGATCTATTTTATAAAAGAATTTAGATATATCTAGTTTTAAAAAATATATTTCATCATATTTTTTAAAACTTTCTAAATCTTTCTTTAGTAATTTGATAGCATAATGACTCCCCATATTTTCTCTGGTTGCACAATTTCTCTCATTAAGATATTTACTTAACTTGGGAATAAGAATAAATCTTGTTACATAATGATTAATTATCTTATCATAAATACTTTGACTCATCACCACTCTTATCTTTGGTTTATATATTAAGAAAATATTATATTTTCCCCCATCATATAAATTATTTTCTAATACCCTTTTTATATCTAAAAGATATTCTAATTTATTTTTTTCAAAATTAAATATCTTTTTCTTATTTTTAACATTTTTTCTTATTTCAGTTTCATATACTAATTTTAAATCACTTAATTTTACTTTCATTTTTACCATTTAACCAACTAGATACCATTTTATTTATCTCTATTAATTTAGTACCAATATTATATAAATTTCTTTCATTAATATATTTCATATCATATAATCTATCCAAAAGAAAATCTAAATAGGCAATATTTCCTTTAATATTAGTTTTATAAAAGTTAATATTAGTATTATCGTAATTACATTTTAGAATTAATTCTAAAATGTAATTAGATACAATCCTAATCTTATCTTTATAGAAATAATCCTTACGTGGAATATTTTCTAAGAGATTATCTAATTCAATGATGAATAGTTTATATTAAATTTATCATTGACAATTTTAAACATTGTTCAATATACTCAATTATTCTTTCAAGTGTTGCTTGATCGGCACTTTTAATATTCTTAATTAGTAGATCTAACCTATTATTAGCATCTGCTGTTTTCTTGGATATAATTGATAATTTCGTATAGTCATTGATGTTTTTATAATTTTTTTCTTTCACTAATTTATCAAGGATGATTACTTTATAAGATATTTTGAAATCTTCTAGTTTGATTAGAACTTTACTTAATGAATTATCCGGAAAGCCGCATTTTAAACCTGGTAAAATTTTATAACCAAAGAGGAAGTTAATAATTAGAGCATCAGTATCATAAACAGTGAAAAATTTACCCTTTCCTTTTTTGATTAAGACATAATTCTTTACATCTTTCTTTACATCATCATTTACATTAGGTACCCCCCCCCCCGACTTTACGTCGGGTTTATATTTCTTTAAAAACATATTTTTCTTTCCTTTCTTTTTATGTGGATAACTTGTGGCCTCCGCGGTGGATACTGCCACCACGGAGGATTAAAGTTTCTCACATTCCTATTATGTATGGATCACTTATAGATCCATTACCATCAATTACATAGACTGATGAATTGAGATACAAAGTAGGTCTGACCGCATAGCCGTTGTTCGCGTTGAGGCTGACCAAAATGCCGTCGTAACCCACGTAGAACACATAGTAGCTGGTCGAGGAACGGGAAGTTATTGTCCATTCATATCCCCGACCATACAACCAACTTTGTCCAGCACAAGTAGCGTTATTGTAGGCATTTAAAATTGTCGTTCTAGCACATGAACTAGCAAGCACACTATAGCCATAATCACTTGGATACATAAGACCGATATATCCTGTTGTACTTGTTGGTCTACCACTATATACTGTTGTACCTCGCTCATATCCGTAAAAAGCATCAGCTGTGGCCCCACTTTTTGACCATCCACCGAGGTACCATGTTACATTTTTAATCATTACTCTGTATGTATCACTTATTCCAATTTCCGTGTAATCACAATTACTTGGAATAGTTGTTCTATGACCATAACAATATTCTCCACCCGTACCATTTTGTCTATTGTAATATGCGCCATTTAACAAATTCATTAAACTAGATGTTGTCCAGTCATTAGTATCAGACTTATCCCATGCCAGTCCCCCGATAGACGAGTTTCTAATTATTTTAACTAAATTTTCACCATTTTGACCATGGGATGATGCATCAAACACTCCTATAATCCGCCATAATTCATTATTGAACCAGATATAATTATTTGGATCCTTTCCCTCGTATCGATAACCATTTTCATTAACTACTTGGCCTGTTCCTTGCGTTGTTCCTGACAAACCAATTATATGGTTATTTAAATAATTTTTAGTTGCTGGTTCTTCATAAGTAAGGGTACAAGTTGTCTTTTCGTTACTAACTTGCGATACTTCTATTCTTTTATATTTATTATTATAAGTTGATGTTGCTCCACTACAATTAATTATGGCTGGAGTTGCTAAATTAAATGTTTCATCAGTATTATTATTGGCTATATAAATATCTGGTGGTTCAATATTAAAATACAAATAACACTTATCAGAGACACTAGTTCTTAAACTAACAGAATTAGTTTCATCATTCCATATAAGACTACTACCATTTTCACAATAAGATAATTCTTCATTAAATTCATAATCAGTGTTTGGCCATTCACTGCTTGTTGCTACTTTATATTCATTAGAATCGAATTCTGTTTCTAACATAAAAGCAAACATACCACTACTTTCTTTAGATTCTTCCCTACTACTGGCAATAACAGCATTATCTTTACTAAGATATACGATAATAAAAGAAAATACTAAGATTATTGTTAATGATATAAATATTATCTTTTTTTTCATACTTAACTCCTTTATTTTAATATAACAAATAAAGTCTAAATAATTTGTCGAAAGATGTCGATAACTTAAAAAATTCAATGCTGCTACTAGACTATATATTAATTATAGAAAAATTTTATCTAAAATGCAATAGAAATTTTATTTCTCCTAGAATTAAATTGTAACTTCCCGCTACAAGTGTAGCGGGAAGTTAGTCATAAAATTTGATTTATAGTTGTTTTTTGGTTAAAATATATCTTGTTGGTTTATTTGTCATTTTTA